>MVQP01000176.1 GCA_002067235.1 Syntrophorhabdus sp. PtaB.Bin047 | reverse complement strand
TCGACGGCGGAGGAGCTCTCAAGCCAGGCGGTCCAGCTCCAGGACATCATCGGCTTCTTCAGGACAGGCAACGAGGACAAGAGGGTGAAGAGGCAGGTCGCCGCCCACAGGCAGGAGAAGAAGGCGGCCGCGGCCAAGGAGCCCCCGCGCCAGATCGCGGCGGTGAAGAAGTCCGCATCGAACGGCAACGGCACGGGTGACGGCGTCGCCCTCGACATGGGCGGCAGCGACAGGTTCGACGAGGAGTTCGAGAGGTTCTAGGGAGGATAAGGACATGAGCGTGTCTTCTATAAACGGTACACGGCAGTATCTCACCTTCCAGCTCGACGAGGAGGTCTTCGCGATCGACGTGGCGAACGTGCGGGAGATACTGGAGTATAACAGCGTGACGCGGGTGCCCAGGAGCCCCGAGTACATGCGGGGAGTCATAAACTTAAGGGGCAGCGTGGTCCCCGTCTTCGACATGCGCCTCAAGTTCGGCATGACGGGGACACAGAAGACGATCAACACATGCATCGTGGTGGTCGAGGTCTCCTACGAGGGTGAGGATGTCATCATAGGCGCCCTCGTCGACTCCGTGCAGGAGGTCTTCGAGCTCGAGGCGGACCAGATAGAGCCCGCCCCCAAGATAGGAACCCACCTGAGGACGGAGTTCATCAGGGGGATGGGCAAGAGGGACGAGACCTTCATCATCATCCTCGACATCGACAAGGTCTTCTCCATAGAGGAGATAACCTCCATCCAGGAGATGACGGAGGAGAAGACGGCGGCGAACGGCTGAAAGCGGATGCAGTCCGCTTGAACCGCCTGAGCGGGAAAAGACAATAAAGACAACAGCGCGGCCCGGAGCCCGGGGTGACAACCGGGAGCCGGGCCGTGCGAAGATTATGCGGGGTTGCTGAGGAGATGGGATCATGAGGAAATCAGGAGCATTACTTCTCTGTATGACCTTGTGGTGGGTCTTTCCCGCATTTGTTCTCGCCCTCATCACCCATCCTATACAACTTCATCCGCGTTCGCACCTGCTGTACGTGGCGGTCCTTTTCCTGTCGGCTGTCTCTGCAATCGTTCTCAGCATCATAGACCGGAGGTGGAATCTCTGGCATAGGGCAGGATACTGGGTAAGATACGCGCTGCTTTGCGGTGCCTACCTGCTCGAGACGGTTATCGTTATTGCCGTGCTCCTTGCTCTCGATTCATTGCGTTTGCTCGCCTACTTCGGAGGCGATGCGGAAGGGAGTATCGGTATGCTCCTCATACCCTCAGCCATCATCTATTTGATGGCCGGTGCCGCTGCAGGAGCCATAAGGGAACTGACGAAACGCTCTGGCCGGCACAAGGGAGGCGACAATATCAGGCTTAGCGGGCAGAACACCAGGGAAGGAGGAAGAACATGAGTAATCGAAGAGGTGAAAGGATCGGATGGACCGCTGGCTGGATGGGCGGTTTCATCTGGGTTGTGGTCCTTTCTATTGTTTTCATCGTACAGGGCAAAAAACTCGAGGGCTGCCTCGGTCTCGTTGTTGCCTGCGTAGGAATTGGATGCATCCTGTCCTTTTCCCCCTGGCGATTCCCCTCAACACCATTCTGGAAGCTTATGATGGCACCCTACATCGTATTTTTCGCCTCGGCCGCATGGACAGTATGGTCATACGGCCCGGCTGTCAGGGAGTCAGGGCTTAACTGGTGGAACACTTTCTGGATACTCCTCATCTTCAGTCCCGTTATCACCGTCGGACGACGGAAATGGACGGATGGCGATGTGCGGCAATAGGACGGAACAGCGTCAATAAAAGGATTTGGGTCGCCCGACCCGACCGAACCGAACGGCCAGGCTGGACCCGCCATTCCCCTACCTGGCCCCTGCCTCCTCAAGCATCCGTACTATGTCGTTGTAATTCTTATCCCTCGCTATTTTGAGGGCCGTGAGGCCGTTGTTGGCTTTTGCGTTGGAGTTGGCCCTTGCCGCCAGGAGGGCCTTGAGGGACCGCACGCTGCGGTGCCACGACGCCCACATGACGGCCGTTGCGCCGTTCTTGTCTGCCGCGTTCACCCACGGCATCTGCAAGGAATGCGCGAAAAAGCTGTATCCCGAGTTTCAAGAAGAGGGGCGGCTCGGTCAAATGCCTTAGAAAGACGGCTTGAGTCGTTTGAATGGCTTGAATCGCTCGAGGGTTAAGGGCGGGAGGGAAAGGGCATAGTTTTTTGCAGATTAGAAGTTGGTTTCTAATATGTAAGACTGGCAATTCACAAGGCCGAGAGGATCACCTCCGGCGGACTCCCCATGGGATTAGTTCCTTTAACGCTTCGCTGTGGTCCACCACCCTGCCCGCCTCGGCGTCCTCCATTCCTTCCCTGATGGCCCGGACCCGTCGCTCCTCCGTCGCGACGAATTCCTCTATGGCCAGAGTGGCCAGATAGGCCCTTGACCGGCCGGTGGCCTTTGCCAGGTCATTCAATCTTTCCAACAGATCACCCGGCATCCTGATGGAGACATCAATATCAATCAGTACCGGCCGAACCTTTTCTTTCATCTCTCCTCTCGTTCACCCATCCGCCGGGGTCTTTCATATCCTCCCTATCCTTCCACGCACCGAAACCGATATGCCCGAAACCGCGGTCGTCTTTTTCGATGGGCTTCAGGACAGCCGCCGGCTTCCCCTCCTCAACGTTATGATCACTTCCTCTCTGTCCCATCGTTCTTCCTTGAGCTTCTCCTGATATTACTTCTCAGAGCAGGAATTCGACCCAGCCGCACATCAAAAACTGCGTCAGTCCGTCCGCCTCAGCTGTTTCGCACCGAAAAGCAGGGGGTTTGCGAAACACATTTAACATATTGATATTACAACTGACACATGGTATACGGTTCATTATGCGAAACACTCCCATGGCACACATCATCATCCTCAGAAACGGCGAAACACTCACCGGGCAGGTGACCACCAGGAAATTCTCCATCAAGACAAGCTACGCGGAACTCACGTTCAAGAAAAGCGAGATCGTCCACATCCATTTCGAAAACCCACCCCAATTCACCCAGGACGAAATGCTGCTCCTCGCTTCTGACGTGCACAGCGGAAAAGCGGTTCCGGGTTGCGAGTTCCGGGTTGCGAGTTAAAGACGAGAGAAGTCTGTCGGTGCGGAGGAGTGCGGGGTCCGTCTGCCGGGCAGCCACGCTCCGGATCACACCCGTTAAGCGTTTTCGACTCGCTCGATGCTCATTGCGGACAGAGGTAGGTTACGATGTGCCGGGTGGTCGTCCGCAAAGCGAAGCTATCCGGGTACTGGCAACATAGTGCTGTCAGACGCATCGGTCCCGTGCACTTTCGTGCCCGGTCCGCGCTCCCCCAAAACGCAACGGGTCCCGTGACCCTCCACTAACGGCTGCCCGGCAGACGGACCCCGCACTCCAGCGATTAGAGACGGCTTGAGTGACCGCTTGAATGGCTTGAGCGTCAGATACGGAAGAAGAGATCAGGAATTTAATGGGCAGGGATGGCAGTGTGGGAAGTCAGTTGTTCCTTGTATATCTGCATCGGGGGAAGCCGGAACATCCCAGAAAGGTTTTGCCTGCGTTGGGTCCGCGTCTGGCTGTCTTTTCCACCAGTGCGGCACCGCATTTGGGACATCTATCGGTATTTGAGAACCGCTCAGTGAGACACTTGATATGTTCCTTCCTTGTAGCCGCCGGATTCTCTTTCAGCTTTCTGATCTTCTCTTCCAGCATCCTCAATTGCTGCCCCGCGAAGACCACGTTCGTGAATGATCTTATGTAACTCGACAGTCCCCTATCCATCACGTTCGCCGGCATTTTCGTCTTGAACTCGGATTCCCCGATAAAGAAAACGATGGAGTGAACCCTGTCATGAGGAACGCCGAGCGCGCGTGCTAGCTCCATGGTGTGCCTGTAATTCTGATTGAGCGGATTCTGAAATGTATGCTTGCTGCCAAACAAGACCTGCGTCCACTTCGCCTGCCTCTCCCCTCCGTAGATCCACCCCGCATAGTTCTTCGTTTCGATCACGAAAATGCCATACATCGACAGCACTACGTGATCGATCTGCGTGGTCCCATCGTCCGTCCTCAGAACAATATCGTGGAACTTCCTGTAAACATCATCATCCAGCTTAAGCCACATCCCAAGCTGAGTAGACTTCTCACCGACCCATCCCTTCAGGAAGCTCATTTCTCTCCAGTTCAATGCTTAGATATTTGATTGTATTAACCCACTGACTTCCTGTCAACAACTCACCTCAAGATAGATCGGTCTTCCCCATACCCCATCACCCGGAACCAATCACCTGTCTGTTCAACGGATGTTGACATGACACCTCTTCTGTGTATAATTATGTGTATTGAGAGGTGACGATGCAGACAAGACACAACATAACCCTTAGCGAGGATGTAGCACGGGAACTCGATTCCGTTGCGGGCGAGCTTGGAGAGAAAAAGAGCTCCGTCATCGAGAAGGCACTTATGGTCTATTTCGATCTTCTCGATCTCAGGATTGCGCAGAAACGGATGAAGGACCTCAAGGAAGGCCGTGACGTAATTGTGGACGCCAAAGATGTCTGGAAAGAAATCGGGATCTGAGGGCGTGTATACTCTCAAGTTCCTCGGCAAAGCCCTCCAGGACCTGAAGAAGATCGATTTCCCCTTTCAAAAGATCATCAAGGAAAAACTGCTCATTCTTGCAGAGAATCCCGACATCCTGAAGAACAACATCACCAGGCTTTCCGGTACCGATGAAGACTATTTCCGGCTGCGTGTCGGAAACTATCGTGTCGTCTTCGAAAAGAAAGATGAACAACTCCTCATCCTGGTGATCCGTATCGGTCATAGACGGGAAGTATATCGATAGAGGGGGACCGAGAGGGACATCCTTTCGACTTTCACATTCTCGGCCGGCAGTGGCGTGGCTCTTTGTCTCCACCCTCAGTGGAAGGTCATGTTCTTTGCCGGGAGGGGGGCTGTCTTCCCGTCAAGGGTCCGGCCTCAGGCGCAACATACTGTATGCTCTTGATTCTTCTTTCCTGTTCTGCTACTAATACCACATGCCAACAAACTGCCGGAGCCTGCCGCGCGTAATCAGCGCTGCGAAGGCTCTTGCCTTCTTCTGCCTCATCCTGTTAACCCCCGCCGCCAATCTCTGTAACGCTGCCGCGTTTTACCCCAATGACCCCTATTTCTTTTACAATGCAACGGCAAGGCCGGGGTTTCCGGGGCAGTGGCATCTCGTGAACACGGCACCGTCGGCAGGCGTCTATTACACCGCCCCCGGCGGTGCCAGTACGCTGATGAAGAACGCCTCCCTCGATGCCGGGCTTCAGGCCGCATGGCAGGCGGGGTACACCGGCCAGGGGATCGTCATCGGGATCGTGGATAATGGCGTTGAAGGAAGCCACGAGGACATAAAGCCCAACTACAGGGCTGATCTCAGCCGCAACTTCAGCTCCAACGCCACGATCGCGAATCAGGCCCAGGGTCCTATCGATGCGGATGACAACCACGGACAGTCCGTTGCGGGCGTGGCAGCCGCGCGGGGAGGCAACGGAATAGGAGGCACGGGCGCCGCCCCGTACGCGTCCATCGCCGGATTGAACATGTACACGTCGGAGGAAGCCGACAACACGGCAAAGAGGGCACTGTACGTGCAGGCCTATTACTGGAAGAGCGGTGTCGATCCCC
>MVQP01000175.1 GCA_002067235.1 Syntrophorhabdus sp. PtaB.Bin047 | reverse complement strand
CGGTTGCGCCCTGGCGGCATCCTACCTTTCAGGCTGGGCCTTCGCGGGCAGCACCGGCGTCGTATACGCCGTCGGTTTCTCCGGCATGTGGTTCGCAGGCATCTGGAGCCTCCTCGGCCTCATCCCCTGCTGCTGGCTCGCCGCCGTCAAGACGGCCGCCTTTTCGAAGAAGCTCGGCGCGGCCACGCTGCCTGAGACGATCGGCCGAAGGTTTGAGAGCAAGATGCTCCAGACCGTTGTCGCCATCTGTATGCTCTACTTCCTCTTCATGTACTCCGTGGGTCAGCTCAAGGCGGCCGGCGGCGTCTGGTACGCCACGACGGGGCTTCCCGCGGTGTGGTGTCTGCTCCTGTCCATCTTCATCGCCTGGCTCTACATGGTGCTCGGCGGCTATGTCGGCACCCAGTGGTCCATGGCCTTCCAGGGCGCATTCCTCGGCTTTGTCGGGGCGCTCCTCGGCATATGGGCGATCATCTGGGCCGGCGGTTTCTATGAAATATCCTCAAAGCTCTACATGGAACCGAAGGTGGGCCCCGCGCTCATCAAGCTCATACGGCCTGAATTGCCGCAGGTTGGCCCTACACAGCTCTTCTCGAGCCTCGTCGGCATACTTGCCTGCCCGGTCATCTTCTTCACCATGGCCATCGGTTTCCCGCACAACGTGAGCCGGTTCCTCGGCATGGGCACCCTGAACAAAAAAGGTTACTGGACACTGATCATCATGGTCTACCTCATCGCCGGCGTCCCCATCATGCTCGACTGCTCCAGCAACGGCCTAGTCGCCAGGATGATCTACGGGCCAAACCTCCTCAAGGTCAAGCCCTGGGCCGCCGACCTCGCGGCGCCTGAGCTCGCCTATGCCGTCGGAGGCATTCCCCTGATGACGCTTTACGTCATGGGTCTTTTCGCGGCGGCGCTTTCCACGCTCGCCGGCATGGTCTTCATCATGAGCGCCAACATAACCCGCGACGTCATCAAACTCTGGTGGCCGCAGGTGTCCGACAAATCGATGCTGTACCTCGGATATTTCCTCATCGCGCTGTTCCTCTTCCTGCCCTTCTACTGGACGCTCGTCAACCCGCCGCCGCTTTTGTCCATCTTCATGGGCCTCGCGGCAATGGGTCTCGGTGCGATCTTCTTCTTCGTGACGGCGGTCTCCTATTACTGGAAGGGCGCCACGAAGTGGGGCGCGTTCTGCTGTGTCGTCTACGGGACGGGCATGAGCATCTACGGCGGATGGAAGGTCCTCTTCAAGAAGGAGGTCGGCCTCGGGACCTTCGAGTGGTGGCTCGTCATCGGCTGCGGCATAATCTATTTCGTCGTCAGCGCCATCACGAAAAGACCTTCCCAGGAGCTGCTCGACAGGCTTTTCCCGGCAAAGAACTGATATCGTGCGGAACGAACACCAAGAGGGGCTTTCACGAGCCCCTCTTTTCTTTCAACCTGCATGAGGGGTCGGGACCGGAAACACCACAGAGGTTTGAAACGGAGGGAACGTGGAGACATACACCGTCGCGTGGCTGGCTGCAGGAGTGGGACTCCTCGCGTATTTCATCTACAGTAAGTTCAGGAAGAAATAGGGACTACCAGGACATTCCCTTCGACGTCAGATATTTGCGCGCCCCACCATTGCCCATCCGCGCAGCCGTTCTGTAATCGCTGTACGCCTTTTCGTTCTCCCTCATGATCTCGTGCACCTCCCCCCTGCTCGCGTACGCCGAGGAGTTTTTCGGGTCGATGGCAATGGCCTTCGAGAAATCATCGACGGCCCTCTGGTAATCCTTGAGGAGATAGAAGACAACGCCCCGGTTGTAGTATGCCTCGTAGTAGTTGGGGTCCTTCTTGATGGCGAGGCTGAGAAGATCTATGGCCTCCCTCGGATGCCCCGCGTCGATGAACTGGTACGCCTGTCTGTAGTAGTCCCTGGCCGTTGTCCCGTTGTTCTCATCCTTCGAACAACCGGCACAGGCGACAAGCGCGCACACAAGCAAAACTGCAACAGAATATCTCATGGGACCTCACATGGCATTGCACATCGAATGGAGACCCCATTATTCTAACCCGATGCGCCCCCAAAGTCCAAGCCTATATCATCCGGCCCGGCCCGCGCGTCATACTCGACCCCTTTACGTGCTTACTTGCACCTTCCTATCTGTCCCGACTTGCATTTCGAGCCATCCATCCAGACCGCCTCGGAGAGCTTGGCGCCGGAAAAACTCGTCTCCTTGTCTGTGGACGCACCCTTGAGATTCGCACCCCTGAGGTCCGCATCATTGAAGAGGGTCCCCTTCAGGTTGGCCCCCGACAGGTTGGCCCCGTCCAGCCTTGCCCCATAGAGATCGATCCCCTCCAGGTTCGCCCCGGACAGGTCGCACTTGCTGCACTTGTTCGTCGTGTTGAGCTTCTGCACATCCTGGGCATTGAAGGCCGACACACCGGCGGGGATGCACAGCAACGAAAAAGCGGCCAAAACCATTGGAACGATCACTGTCTTTCTCATAAAACCCTCCTTTGTGAGAATGAAAAGGGCCGCCATCTCCCTTGGGAGATGGCGGCCCGACCATCCTGTAACCCTTCAAAAACGGCCACGCCGTCTTTGAACCCGAGTTATTTCACACCCTAGAGTCTATTTTACCCTTACTATCGGGCATGTCAACCCCTCGCGGCACATTATTGCTTGACACTCAAAAAAAGCCCGTGCTAATCATTAGCATGATGCTCGGTTTTCTGGACCCCTGGGTACTTGCCGGTTTCGTCCTCACGATCCTCTCCGCCATCTTCTGTATCCTTTACGGCATCCGCAACTGGAACAGGGGCGGCACGGAAAAGGAAGGGGACTATCGGGAAGAGATCCAGTGGGAACGGGAAGAGATCGAGCTTATCGAGAAGCTCCCCTAGGGCCCTATGTTCTACCTCATAACATTCACCCTTATTTACCTCGCCATCACGGTGTATTTCAGCTGGCTCGGTTATCGCAGGACGGTCACAGTCTCCGATTACCTTCTTGCGGGACGGCAGGTCCACCCCGTCACGATGGGACTCTCCTACGGGGCCACGTACATCAGCACGTCGGCCATAATCGGTTTCGGCGGCGTGAGCGCCCTGTACGGGTTCGGTCTCACCTGGCTATCGTTCCTCAATATCATGGTGGGCGTCTTCATCGCCTTCGTCATATTCGGCAAGAGGACCCGGAAGATGGGCAAGGCCCTTGACGCCCACACCTTCCCGGAGCTTCTGGGCAGACGTTACGAATCGAGATTCGTCCAGGGTTTCTCGGGTCTCATGATCCTCATCTTCATGCCTGTTTACACCGCCGCCGTGCTCATAGGCATCTCCCGGTTCATAGAGGTCTATCTCAGCATTCCCTTTTCCACCGCCTTTCTCGCCTTCCTTCTCATAACATCCTGTTTCGTCATCTGGGGAGGTCTCAAGGGCGTCCTTTACACGAGCGCCTTCCAGGGTGTCATCATGGTCGTTTCCATGATAGCCATCGGGATCACCAGTTACTATTCACTGGGGGGCATATCCGAGGCCCACCGGTCGCTCGATGCCGTGACCCCCTGCATTCCCCAGTTCCTCAAGGAGGCCGGGCACAGGGGCTTCACCTCCATGCCCGAGACCTTCTCCTCCATCTGGTGGTATGTGATAACCACCATGATCATGGGCGTGGGCATCGGCGTCATCGGCCAGCCCCAGCTCAACATCCGTTTCATGACGCTCAAGTCGGACAGGGAGATCAACCGCTCCGTACCCTTCACGGCAATATTCATCCTCTGTACCACGGGTATCGCCTACGCGGTGGGGGCACTGACGAACACGTTCTTCTACAGTACATACACGGAACTGCCCATACATGCCGTGCAGGGGAACGTGGACAAGATAATCCCCCTCTATATCGACCGGTTCTATCCCCAGTGGTTCGTGGCGCTCTTCCTCGTTGCCCTCATGTCGGCCGCCATGAGCGCGGGCAGCAGCCAGTTCCACGCCCTCGGCACGTCGCTCTCCCGTGACATCTTCGAACAGGCCCTGCTGAAAGGAAAGTCCGTGGCGGAGACAACGATAGTGACGAGGGTAGGCATCGTCTTCAGCATCTTTGCCACCCTCATCATCGGCCTCGTCCTGCCCGAAAGCATCGTCGCCGTTGCGACGGCGTTTTTTTTCAGCCTCTGCGGTGCTACCTTTATCCCCGTCTACCTCTTCGGCCTCTACTGGAGGCGGGGCACGAAACCGGCGGCCAAGGCCAGCATACTGTCCGGTTTCTTCACATCACTCATCTGGATGCTCCTCTTCCACCAGCAGGAAGCGGAGGCCTTCGGTCTGTGCAGAAAACTCTTCAATACAGAAACCCTTGCGGGCCACCCCTGGAACATGATAGACGCGCAGGTGATCGCGTTACCCATAGGCCTCATAGTCTTCGTCGTCGTATCCCTGGCAACACGCCCGGTACATGAGGAGACGGTGAAGAAGGCGTTCGTGCACATTTGAGTGTGATAGGACGAATAGGAGAGATAGGACCTATAAGACATATAGGACCAATAGGACACATTCAGGGTTTTTGCTTGAGACCTGAAACGTGAAACCTGAGACTTTTCTTGGAGGAGGTTGTCATGGGTAAGCGTTATGTTTTGGGTATAGGGCTCAGCAACAGGGTCGAGAATGCCGCCGACTTCCAGAGGATACTCACCGAATGCGGCTGTTACATCAAGACCCGCCTCGGGCTCCATGAGGTCAACGAGAACCTCTGTGCCCCCGGAGGCCTCATCATCCTCGAGGTGTACGGAGGCGACGCGGCGGTCGCCGAAATGGAATCGAAGCTGAAAGCCGTCAAGGGCCTGCAGGTCCAGAAGATGGTATTCGACATGTGAGGGGCGGGTAACCGGCAACAGGTGATGGGTGATGGGTGATGGAAGAAGAACGGCACAAATGTTCCGGCCGGCACGCGGTGGGGCGAGATGCATCGTCCCTGGCATTGTTCTTCTTATCGCGCTCTTCTTCATTTCCATGCTTCAGGTCAACGCTGGCGTTGTCGGAGAATCGGGTGAGATGACGGTGGGCACGGTCGCGCTGTCGCAAACCACGAAAGAAGCGCTAGCCCGACAATGGCCCGGTACTTCTCACCTCATCCTCGTCCGAAATAGCGGACCATTGCCCCACAATTCCACCCTCTATGCATTTGAAAGGAACGGTGGCACGTGGACCCTTCTCTTCGGCCCCGTGCCTGCCATGACGGGCAGGAACGGCTTTGCCGGGGCCGGCGGTAAACGTGAAGGCGATGGCCGGACACCCGTGGGCATATATCCCCTCGGCTTCGTCTTCGGCTACCCCTCCGCCATCGGTTCCGCCATGCCCTATCGCCCGATGACGCCCGAGGACATCTGGGTCGACGATCCTGACTCCCCCGATTACAATCGCCTCAAGAAACGCGAAGAAACCACCGCCCGCTCCTTCGAGGACATGGTGCTTGCCGATGACCGGTACAAGTACGGCATCGTCATCGAATACAACACGAACCCCGTTAGCCCCGGCCTGGGCAGCGCCATTTTCCTGCACATCTGGAAGGACCAAAACACCCCCACGGCGGGCTGCGTCGCCATATCGGAAGAAAACATCCTCAAGCTCATCCGCTGGCTCGACCCCGCAAAGAAACCGCTGATCACGATAGAGTAAGAGACGGTTCCAGCAACTGTGTTGAATGTCAATTGATTTCTTTTTCATGAACGGGCCTCCGCCCATGTTGCTTTGTTCTTCATCA
>MVQP01000174.1 GCA_002067235.1 Syntrophorhabdus sp. PtaB.Bin047 | reverse complement strand
TTGGCCAGGCATACCAGCAATGGGGCATGCCGTACTATCAGGCCCAGATCGGAGCCGACGACTTCAAACAGTATCTCAAGGGCATCAGGACGCCCCAGGTGGCCTTCCGATATTTCTTCACGAAAGAGTTGGGTGCCATGTTCGGCCTCACCTCCGCCACGGAGTGGTCGGGAGCAACCCGTCAGTACAACGACGGCTATGCAAGAAGCTCCTGGCCGGGCCTCCAGGGAGAGATAGCATACTGGACGGACCGCTGCGGCAAGATCGGCTCCAACAACCTCAAGTTCGGCCTCGGCGCGTACTACGGCAGGGACACGGAATCCTACACCGTCGCCGCAGATTACAAGGACACCACGATCAACGCCTGGGTCACTGCTTTCCGGTACTCCATACCCATCGTCCCGGAAAGGCAGGGCAACAAGGCGATGTCCGTTCTGCTCAACGGCAACTTCTTCGTCGGGCAGAACGTGGCGGGAAACAACTGGATGGGCTCTTCGGGTCCGAGCAACGGCTCCTACCTGAGGCCGGATAACAGCGCTGCGGCGCCGACACTCTTCGGGCTCTTCTCCCAGGTTTCCTGGTGGATGACCGACAAACTCTGGGTCAACGGCATGTACGGCTACCTCAAATACAACTACAGCGAGTGGGCGCGCACGAACAACGCGGCGGCCCGCGACAGGATCAACATGTCCCAGACCTTCGCCGCGAACCTGCTCTGGGACGCGAACCAGTCGATCAGGCTGGGTCTGCAGTGGATGAGGATGTTCACCCATTATAACGGTGTGGGCCAGGGTACCGGTGTGGGTACGGGCTTCGCCGGGTCGAGCGGCGTCATGGACCAGTACCGGTTCGCCGCCTGGTATTTCTTCTGAGAACCCCCCGTTCAGATAAAGAAAAGGGGCCTTCTTTCAAGGCCCCTTTTCTTTATCGGTTCCCCGGGAGGCAATCCCTGAAGAGCTTTGCCGTCACACCGGCGGGTCTAGATCTTTTCCCCTTCCTGCTTCTCGTCCCTTTCCTCGCGATGGTGCTTGATGACCCTTCCCTCGACCATGAAGATCACGTCCTCGCAGATGTTCGTGGAAAGATCGGCGATGCGCTCGAGGTTGTTCGCGACCCTGATGAGATGCAGCGACCTCTCGATCGTCGTCGGGTCCGAGGACATGAAGGTCACGAGCTCCCGGAAGATCTGGTTCTGCAGGTCGTCAACGATATGGTCCCGCTCGCAGACCTGCTGGGCGAGGGCAGCGTCCTCGCTCAGAAACGCGGTGATGCTGTCACTTAAGCTCCTCGTCGTCTCCCCGGCAAGCCGGGGAATATCGACAAGAGGCTTCACCGGCACGTGGGATATGAGGAACAATCCGCTGTCGGCGATGTTCGCCACGTGATCACCCATACGTTCCAGGTCACTCGTCATCTTGAAGATCATGAGGATGACCCTCAAGTCCCGCGCCCTCGGCTGGTACTGGGCGATGGCCCCCGTGCACAGCTCGTCGAGCTCGATCTCGAAGTCGTTGGTCGCCGGCTCCAGTTCGTCCATGACCTGGCGAAGAGGGGCCTCCCGACGCTCCAGGAGGCCTGATATGCTCTGGGCGATCATCTTTTCCACGAGTGTGGCGTATTCGACGAGCTCTTTCTTGAGCTCCTTTATCCTGACCTCGAGCATCCCTTTTGGCCTCCTATCCGAATTTTCCCGTCAGGTACTCTTCCGTCCGCTTGTCCTTCGGCACGGTAAACATCTTTTCCGTTGGCCCGAACTCGACGAGTTCCCCGAGATAGATGAATGCTGTCACATCGGAGACCCTTGCGGCCTGGGCGATATTGTGGGTCACGAGCAGCATGGTGACGTTCCTCTTGAGCTCCACGAAGAGTTCCTCGATCTGCGACGTCGACTTCGGGTCCAGGGCCGACGTCGGTTCGTCAAGGAGCAATATCTCGGGGTTCATGGCAAGCGCCCGGGCGATGCAGAGCCTTTGCTGCTGTCCCCCGGAGAGAAAGGTCCCCTTCCGGTGCAGGGTGTCCTTGACCTCGTCCCAGAGTGCCGACCTCTTGAGTGACCGTTCGACGACAGTGTCCAGTTCCGATTTCGCCATCCTGATACCGTTCAACTTGTACCCTGCTATGACATTTTCATAGATGCTCATCGTGGGAAAGGGGTTTGGTTTCTGAAAGACCATTCCCACCTTTCGTCTCAGGACGATGGGCTGCATCGCGTAGATGTCCTCGTCGATAAGCGTCATCTTCCCCGTCACGGTGGCGCCGGGGATAAGCTCGTGCATCCTGTTGACGCAGCGTATGAGGGTCGTCTTCCCGCACCCTGAGGGCCCCATCAGCGCGGCGACGACATTCCTCCTGACGGTGAGGTCCACGTCCTTGAGCACCTTGTTGTCGCCGAAAAAGGCGCTGAACTTCTCGACCTTTAGAACTGTATCTTCCATTTAACGGAGATCCCCCTTGCGATAAGGTTCAGGGCAAGCGTCAGAACGACAAGTATGAACGAGGCTCCCCACGCGAAGGAATGCCACTCGGGGTAGGGGCTCATGGCGTAATAGAATATGCGGTAGGGCAGGGAGTCTATCGGCTTGAAGATATTGACGTTCATGAACTGATTGCCGAATGCGGTGAACAGAAGCGGTGCCGTCTCCCCCGTTATCCTCGCCACGCTGAGGAGGATGCCCGTGAGGATACCGCTTATGCCCGAAGGGAGTATGACCTTGAGAATGGTCCGGTAATAAGGCACGCCCAGGGCCAGCGAGGCCTCCTTCAGGTGATAGGGTATGAGCTTCAGCGTCTCCTCCGTGGTCTTGATGATAACGGGGAGCATCATGATGGAAAGGGCGACACCGCCGGAAAGCGCCGAGAAGGTCCTGAGCGGGGCGACTATCCAGAGGTAGGCGATGATGCCGATGACTATCGAGGGCGTTCCCTGGAGGACGATGACGCTAAGGCGTATGGTATTACTCAGCTTCCCGGCCTTGTTCTCGGACAGGTAGATGCCGGCCGCGATCCCGCAGGGCACGGATATGACCGAGGACAAGACGATGAGCATGAGCGTCCCCACGATGGCGTTGACGACGCCTCCTCCCGCCTCGCCGATGGGGCGCGGCAGGCTGAAGAGAAAATCCCAGTTGATGACCGATATCCCCTTCATCGTTATGTAGTAAAGGATAAGAAAGAGGGGAAGAAGGGACAGGAAGGCAAAAAGGCAGACCACCCCCTTGAAGATCGCGTCCTTTGCGAGGCGCCTGCCGACGTGGCCGCCCGTCATGAGACCTCCCTCGATGCCTCAACGCTGATCTTCTGGATGACGTATGTCCCGATGATGTTGACGACCATGGTCACAAGGAAGAGGACGAGTGCGACATAAATGAGCGATGCCGCGGTGACCCCCGTCGCCTCGGCGAACTCGTTGGCGATGATACTCGCCATCGTGTTGGCGGGACTGAATATGCTCGTTGGCAGGAAGTTGCTGTTGCCAATGAGCATCGTCACCGCCATGGTCTCGCCTATCGCCCGTCCCAGCGCGAGAAGTATGCCTGCGATGATGCCGGACCGCGCGTAGGGGATGACGATGTTCCCTATCACCTCGAACCGCGTCGCACCAAGCGAGTACGCCGCCTCCTTCAGGTCGCCCGGCACCAGCGTGATCACCTCCCTGCCGATGGACGCCGAAAAGGGGATGATCATGATGGCAAGGATGAGCGACGAGGTAAGTATCCCCACCCCGTGGGGGGCTACGCCCAGTTTCACCTCCAGGAAACGGACGGCGGGCATGAGGAAGAAAAGACCCCACAGACCGTAGATGACGGAGGGGATCCCCGCCAGGACCTCGACGGCGCTGCGCAGAAATGTCGAGACGGCCCCCGCCTTGAAGTATTCACCGAGGAAGATGGAAATTGCTATGGAGAAAGGGATGGAGATGACCAGGGCAAGAAATGAGGTGAGGAGGGTACCCGCAAGAAAGGGAAGGGCCCCGAAGGTCTCCGTCGTCGCGTCCCACTCTCTTCCTGTGAAGAAAAAGACCCCGAATTCCTTGACCGCGGGCAGGGCCGTCAGAAGAAGGGTCGCGAAGATCGCGAGGAGAAGAAGGACGATAAGGAGACCACTGCCCGCAAGAATGGTATTGAACCTCTTTTCCGAACGGTCTGTGCCTGAAGGCGCTCTTTGCTTTCCTGTATACATGTGGTCCCGAATATGTCTCCGGACGGCGCCTGTGAATGCGGCGCCGCCCGGTCCTTCGTCTCATGATCTCCTTTATTTCATGAGGGGCGTGCCATTGTATGTCATGGAGCGGACCAGCTTGTTCGCCTTCGCCGCCGCCTCTTTCGACAGAGGGGCATACTCAAGGGGCTCGACATATCTCTGCCCGTCGCCCACCATCCACAGGAGGAGTTTCGCCAGCGCCTCCGCCCGGTCCTTCGCCTTTCCCCCGTAGTTCTGTTCCTTGTAGAAGATGAGCCATGTGAAACCGCTGATGGGATAACCGGCGGCGGCCTCCGTATCCGTCAGGGACACGTTCGTATCGTCAGGGATCTTCACGTTGGCCGCGGCGCTCACCGACTTCAGCGTCGGTTCGATGAACCTGCCGGCCCTGTTCTTTATGTTGCCATAGGGCATCCTGTTCTGGATCGCATAGAGAAGCTCCACGTATCCCACGGCACCCGGGGTCTGCTTCACATATCCGGCGACGCCGGGGTTCCCTTTCTGGCCTATCTGGGATGCGGGCCAGTTCAGCGACTTGCCGGTGCCGATCTTCTCTTTCCATTCCCTGCTCACCTTCGTGAGGTACTCGCTGAAGATGTAGGTCGTACCACTGCCGTCGGCACGGTGCACGGCACTGACCGGCAGATCGGGGAGCTTCACCCCGGGGTTCGCGGAGGCTATCTTCGGGTCATTCCACTTCGTGATCTTGCCGAGAAATATACCGGCTACCGCATCGGGGGTGAAATTGAGCTTCGGATTCCCGGGAAGGTTGTAGGTAACGACCACGGCCCCGAGACAGGTGGGAATGTGCAGGACCGGGGCTCCGGCCGCCTGCAACTCCTTCGCCGCCATGAAGGCGTCGGTGCCCCCGAAATCGACGGTCTTTCTTATGAGCTGGTTTATCCCTCCGCCCGAACCTATCCCCTGGTAGTTGATCTTCACCTTGTACTGCTGGTTGTAGGCATCGAACATCTTCGAGTACAGCGGCTGGGGGAAGGTGGCGCCGGCGCCGAGAAGCTCCATGTCGAGGGCCGGTGCGTCAGTTGCGAAGCACACAAGGGCCAGGACAACGGCCATCAAGGATAGGGCTTTCGAAAAAATGCCAGACATATATGTCCTCCTTTTGGTTTCCTCAGGCACCTGCCTGAATCGTTGCCTCATCTTACCCATCGACTGTTAATATTGGAGGAAAAGATTGTTAAGATTCGATTAAGACAGATTCTGTCTTCAACCGTCAAGTGTTGAGTACCGGCGGATCCCCGTAATGTTAACAGAGAATTAACATCAGCTTCACCCCTCTTTAACGGGCAGGCGCTACCATGATGCAACGGGACCCGGGAACCAAGGCGCCGGGCAAGACGCGAACGACAGGGCGAGCGGCCATGACACATGAAGATCTATTGAAGGCTTTTGCACGAAACGGTATATCGGCAGGCGCTGCAGGCGATGATCTTCTCTTCGCGCCGCAGGACATCACATTCGGCACCGAAACGGAGCTTCAGGCGGCCGTCAGGGGTCAGCGGGATACTGTCGATCTCCCGCTCACGATAGAGAATTCCAACTATTTCTTCAA
>MVQP01000173.1 GCA_002067235.1 Syntrophorhabdus sp. PtaB.Bin047 | reverse complement strand
TGATGAAGAACAAAGCAACATGGGCGGAGGCCCGTTCATGAAAAAGAAATCAATTGACATTCAACACAGTTGCTGGAACCGTCTTCTATCCCTGGAACCGTTTGATTTCTTGAACTATTTTCTTATCATCATCTCGATGAGGTGCGGTCCCGGCTCTTTCATGGCTTTTCTCATTTCCCGTGCCAGCGCCCTTGCGTCTTCGACGCGGGTCGCGGGGACGCCGAGGCCCCGGGAGAGATGGACCCAGTCTATCGGGGGACCATCGATATCGACGAGGGCACGGCTGGCCTCCCCGAGGTCCACAAGGCCCGCCCGCTCCAGCTCCATGGCGATGATGCGGTAGCCGCCGTTGTTGCACAGGAGGGTCGTGACGTTGAGGCCTTCCCGTGCCATCGTCCAGAGGGCCTGAACGGTGTACATGGCGCTCCCGTCCGCCTGGATGTTGATGACAGGCCGGTCGGGAGCGGCAAGGGCGGCGCCCACGGCGCAGGGCATCCCGTAGCCTATGGCCCCGCCCGCGATGGTCATGAAACCATGGGGGGCGCGTCCATGGGAAAGAGGATAGTAGGGGAAGGTTGTGGTCAGTCCCTCATCGACGACGATCCCTTCCCCCGGCTGCAGTGCAGCTATGGCTGCACAGACCGTCTCCGGAGTGAGCGGGCCGGCCGGGAGGGAAGACGTTCCCGGCGCTATGCCGTCTTCCTTCGCCGGTGTCCTTCTCCTCGCCCTGCCCACGGAGCCCGCCAGGGCCTCGAGCGCCTCGTTCACGTCCTGCCCGGGTCCGTCGATCGCGATCTTCACCGTCCCCGCGGTGATGACGCCACTGGGAATGCCCTCGTAGCCGAAGAAAGTAACGGGGTCCCAGGCGCCGGCCAGAACGACCGTATCATACCGTGCCATCAATTCCAGCGCCGGTTCCGGAAAGTAGGGGATCCTCGTCACCACGGGCAGCGAACCGCCGCGGTCCATGTAGCCGGGAAAACTGTTGGCAAGGAGGTCACAACCTGTCGCTGCGCGGATGCGCGCCGCCGTCACCAGCCCCTTTTCCCTCAACGCCCTCCCTCCGAGGACCATTGCCCCCCTTCTGCCCGCCCTCAAAGCCTTTGCCGCCCGGTCCACGACCTCGTGATCGACAGGTTCGAAGGCGGGTGAGGTCATGACGGGGGAGGTATCACCGCAGTCGGCCCACTGATGGTCGTTGGGAATGATGAGGCTCGCCACCTGTCCCCGGGAGCTTGCCGCTATGACGGCCGCCATGTCGCGGGAGAGACCTCGGGCACTCCTGCAGGTCCTCTTCCATCCCGAAACGGCCCCCGCCATCGCCGCTATATCCATGCAGAGCGGCGGGTCCGCGTCACGATGCCAGGACGCGTGCTCACCAATGACGGCAACGACGGGAGCCTTCGCGCGCCGCGCATTGTGAAGACAGGCTATTCCGTTGGCAAAGCCCGGACCCAGGTGGAGAAGGGCCATCGCCGGCCTGTCGAGGACCCGTCCAAAACCATCGGCCGCGCCCGTGCAGACCCCCTCGAAGAGGCCGAGGACGGTCTTTATGCCCGCCTGGCCGTCAAGGGCAGCGACAAGAGGTATCTCCGTTGTCCCCGCATTGGCGAAACAGATATCGATGCCATTCAACACAGCCGTCTTTAACGCCAGTTCCGCGCCGTTCATAGACCCCCCGGTGAAACGAGTGATGATGAAACAGGTAATGATGAAACAGGTAATGATGAAACAGGTAATGATGAAACAGGTAATGATGAAACAGGTAATGGGTGATGGGTGATGGGAAAGACCCGAAGGCCGTATCTATTACCCATAACCGATGACCCATAACCTGTTTCATTCTTCTCAGTATATATGGAACCGGAAGGGTCTGACAAGACATATAGGGGTCGTGATGAAACAGGTTGAGGATAATTACCAATTGACCAAATTCCAATGACCAGAGAAAGAGACAATAACCAATAACCAAAAAGAAAACGATACGGACAGTCCATTCTGTCCTTCTCTTTGTTCAATTGGTTATTGGTGCATTGGTCATTATCATTTTCATTGGTCATTGGAACTTGATCATTGGTTATTCTCGTTCCCTGGCTTGTTCCGGAGAGTCAGCATGTTCGTTGTCGCAGGTCTGTTTTGGACAGGTGTGAGGCCGTACCCATGACCCATGACCCATAACCTGTTTTCTTACCCTTGGCACCCATTTTCGTCCCTTCTATCCCTGTCATCTTGTTATCCCCGGCCAAACAACTTATAATAGAACTGTTTTGAGACGATAAGGCGACGGGTAACAGGTGGCAGGTGATCGTCCATCACCGTGCGTTTCTTCCCACCACCCATGGCCCATCACCCATAACCTGTTTCATCGAGATCGAGGTTCCATGTCAGAACGGCAAAACACCAGAGAAGAGCTGCTTGCGGAGATCGCGGGACTCAGACAACGCATTGCCGAGCTTGAAACGACCCAGTCCGAGTTCAAACAGATAGAAGCGACCCTGCGCAAGACAGAGGAAAAATATCGCAGCATATTTGAGGATGCCATAGAAGGCATCTTTCAGACGAGTGTGGACGGACGATTTCTGAGCGCCAACCCTTCACTCGCCCGCGTTCACGGGTACGATTCCCCCCAGGACCTGATCGAATCCGTCACGAATATCTCGAAACAACTCTACGTAAACCCCGAAGACCGCGCCCGGACCATGGAGAAAATGGAGCGGGAAGGGTCGGTACAGAACTTCGAAACACAGATGTACAGCAAGGACGGCAGCATCCACTGGATCTCCATGAACATACGTGCCGTCCGCGACAAGTTCAACATGATCCGCTACTTCGAAGGCACAATGCTGGACATCACGGAGCGAAAGAAGGCCGAGGCCGCCCTCCAGGAAAGTGAAGAGCGCTACCGCACCGCGATCGAGAATTCCAACGACGGTGTGGCGATCATCCAGGGATACACCCTCCAATACGTGAACAGGCGCTTCCTCGAGATGTTTGAGATCTCCTCCGCGGAAGAGGCCGTGGGCCAGTCGATCCTTTCCACCATCCATCCCGACGATCTGTCGAGGGTCAAGGACATCAATCAGCGCCGCCAGCGGGGGGAGCCGGTGCCTTCGCGATACGAGTTCAAGGGCATCACAAGGAAGGGCAGGACGATCCACGTCGAGGTCTCAGCCGCCACCATTCCCTATCGCAACGCCACCGTCTACCTCGTCTATCTCCGGGATGTGACGGAGCGCAAGAAGGCGGAGGAGGCGCTCATCCAGTCCCGCAACGCACTGGAGAGTCTGAACCGCGCGAAGACGAAGGCGGTCAACCACATCTCACACGAGCTCAAGACACCCCTGTCCGTCATCCAGGGAAGCATGAGACTGATACGACGAAAACTTGAGCCCACGGCCCAGTACGCTCCCATACGGGACCTCGTGGATTCCATCGAACGCAACCTCCAGAGGCTCTTCAATATCTCCCGTGAAACGGACCAGATATTCAGGCTTTCCCAGGAGCTCGAGGCGGTCATGCTCGTTGGCGACCTCGACCGGTTATGGCAAAGGATGGAGAGCCTCTCCGAAGTCCCCGCCGACGTCCGCGGCCACTGGAACGCCCTGAGGGAATGGGTCGACCAGTACTTCGCGGCGAGCACGCAGTTCTTCCAGTCCATCGACCTTTACACCTTCGTTGTCTCCATCGTCGAACGCGTGAAAGGCCGGCTGCCGGGGCGAAGTCTCGACATCAGGGTGGACGGGGCGAACGACCTCTTCATCTCCATGGACCCCCAGGTCCTCCGGGACGTCGCCGAGGGTCTCATCAAGAACGCCATCGAGAACACGCCGGACGGAGGCACCATAAGAATAGGCCTCGAGCAAAAAGATGACAGGATCCTGCTAAGCGTCACGGACACCGGGATCGGCATCACGGAAGAGAACAGGCGCTACCTCCTCGACGGACTTCATCACGCGAAGGAAACGGACCTTTACTCCTCTCGGAAGCCGCTGGAGTTCGGCGCGGGGGGGAAAGGGCTCGACCTTTTGAGGATCAAGTACTACTCCCTGCGCTTCGGCTTTGACATCACCTTCGAAAGCAACCGCTGCGTCCACATCCCCACGGACCGGGACCTCTGCCCGGGGGATATCTCCCAATGCCCCGCCATCAAGGGCAGGGAGGAATGTCTCGCCTCGGGCGGGACGACCTTCACTGTCTCCTTCCCCGTCAGGAAGAGATCGGCCTCCGTCGATGAAGCGTGATCAGGACCTCTCTTCCCGTGACGGGCGCGCATTGAGCGTCACCGTTACGGATATCGCCATGCCGGGCGATGCGGGAGTGGCGAAGGCCGGTGATCTCGTGGTCTTCGTTCCCGGCACCATACCCGGCGACAGGGTTGCCATCCGCATCGTGAAACGGGAGAAGCGATACGGCCACGGGGAGGTCGTCGCCATCGAGAAGCCGTCGCTCTTCCGGGTTGAACCCGCCTGCCCACATTTCGGAGCCTGTGGGGGCTGTACCATCCAGTCCATGGATTATGCCCGGCAGCTCGAGATGAAGGCCTCCCACCTGAAGGAATCCCTGAAAAGGATCGGCCGTCTTGACGTTGCCGAAGACCGGTTCGAAGAGATCACACCCTCTCCCCAGGCTTATTTCTACCGGAGCAAGATAGAACTGGCCTTCGGCTATAAGGGTAACGAGGTCATCGCCGGGATGCGCGGCGGCACGACGACCGGAGGGCCCGTCCGTTCCGCCGTTCTGCCCGTCCCCGGCTGCAAGATCTTTTCCGACGGTCTGCAAAGGATACTTGAGGTGGTCGAAGACCACATACACGGAGAAGGTCTCTTTCCCTACAACGAGCAAGCGAAAAAGGGAACGCTGCGTCATCTGGTTCTCAGGGAGGCAAAGGCGACGGGGCACATCATGGTCATCGTCGAGACGAAGGGCGCGGAGGACCACGGCATGGGCGAACTCTACCGGCGGCTCACCGAAAAGACTCCCCGAATATCAAGCCTCTGGAGAGCGATCAACGACCGTCCCGGTTCGTACATCGATTACAGCCGCCTGAGCCACGAAGGGGGCGAGCGATATCTCGATGAATCCCTGGCGGGGCTCACATTGCGCATTTATCCCGCATCTTTCTTCCAACCGAACCCGGCAGGCGCCGCCCTCATCTACGAGAGGGTGGGGCGCATTGCCGCGGAATTGAAGGCGGGGAACGTCCTCGGCCTCTACTGCGGCATGGCCCCCATGGAGCTCGTTCTGTCGCGGTACTCACAAAACGTCATCGGCATCGATTCCTCGAGGGCAAACATCGAGAACGCCCGGGAGAACGCGCTGCTCAACGGAATCAACAACTGTTCCTTCCTTGCCGGAAGGGTCGAGGACATCGTTACGGACAGGAGTCTCAGAAAACCCGAGCTCGTGGTCACCGACCCGCCGAGGAGCGGTATAAGCCCCCGCGGCATCGACCTCATCACCAGCCTTGCGCCGAAGACCCTCATATACGTTTCATGCAACCCCGCCACCCTCGCCCGCGACCTCGGGCGTCTCGCCGCGGCAGGCTACGCCGTCGAGCTCGTCGCCCCCTTCGACCTTTTCCCCCACACCTCTCACCTTGAAACGCTGACGGTCCTCACGAAGAGGAGATGATGACAGGAGGGAATAAGGACAGAAAAGCTGAGGCTCACGAACCCCCCGAACGCTTCGAGACGATCCGGCATTACATCGCGGCCCTCCTCGAGGAAGGGACATACACGGCGAAGGATTTGTCGAACATCATCAAGATACCGGAGAGG
>MVQP01000172.1 GCA_002067235.1 Syntrophorhabdus sp. PtaB.Bin047 | reverse complement strand
CGTCGTGAACCGCCTGATGCCGAGATCCTCGCGGAGTCTCTTGCGCGCCTCGTGGGCGGTCATGGGCGGTACCACAATCTCCTTTTCAGGAATGACGTCCGTGCCCTCCTTTGGCAGCCAGGTCATCTTCTCGATCTTGTGTGCCTGCTCCCTGGGCACGACGTCCGAGGTGTCGATGCCCTTGAGGTCCTCCTTGAACCGTTTCGTCCTGTCCCAGGTATGGGCCTTGAAATCCTTCCCGATCGTCGCGCCTGTCTCCGGGAATCCCCACTGGTCGCGGTTGACGAGGGTGGAAGCTACGGGCTCACCCGAGAAACGACCGTTCTCGTCAACCTGGGTATTGATCTCCAGGGCGGGATACTCGTAGGGGTTGTACCGAACATAGAGCTTGTCTCCGCGCCTGAAGTAGCCTGTGAGCAGGTAGATGTTCCCCTCGTAGCGGATCTGCTTGTAGCCGTCGACGGTCACCACCTCGGCGTTCCTGTGGGCGAGTTTCTTGCACACCTCGACGGGCGGAAGATTGCGCAGCTGGTCGGAGGTGATCCGGCTGTACGCCTCGAAGCGGCTCATGCCGTGGCGCTTGTGCTTCCTCACGGCGTTGATGTAGGCGCACTTGTCATAGGCCCTGCGGTTCAGGAAGTCGAGGTCCTCGACGGTCAGAAATGAGAGGTCTCCTTCAAATACGCTCTCCCAGTAGCCGTGCATCCGCTCCACGGCGCCCGATATCCAGGGTTTGCCCGGGGTGTGGATGTAGACCTCCACCTGCAGATTGTTCATGAGGTTCGTGTAGGCCTGGCTGACGTTTGCGGCGCCCTTGTCGATCATGAGCATCCGCGGGACGCCGTGCGCCGGGAAGATCTGGCTGTTATATCCTTCAAGGCGGTTCTTCTCACCCCAGGCCCGCATAGTGAAATCGAAGATGTTCCCGAAGTCCTCGCCCTGGGAGTAGTAGTACCAGGTGAAGAACCACCCCGTGCAGTGGTCGACGCAGATGTACCGGAGGATGACCTTCTTCACCTTGCGCCAGAAGCCCGGTTTGTTCTTGTAGAACTCTTTCTGCATGTCCCGGGTGGCGAGCTTCTTATTGTCCCTAAAGTCCCACAGGACACAGACCGAGGCGTCGATGAGGTGGACGTGGTTAGGGTGCTCGCTGCGCAGGACGACCGCCGCCTCGGGCCTCGCGAGGTCCGCCCGGGAGATCCCCATGTCGCGCATGTGCCGGTTGATCGTCGCCTCATGGGGCATCTCGTCGGGCTCGATGATGTGATTGTCCTCGAAGTGGAGCTGGAGGTTCCAGGTCGGCATGTTGACCTTGCCCGTCTTGCGCCGCGTCCGCTCGATCACCGCCGCGGCCTTCCTGATCTTCTCGGGGTCGACCTTCTTCGGAACGCCCTTGTCCGCGCGCGGTTTGCGGTTGGTCTGGTATCCGAACTGCTTGGCCACTCTCCAGAACTTGGCGTGGGACCACCCGAGCAGCGCGCAGTATTCTTCCTGAACCGCTCCCCTGTTGGCGTGGGGCGCGCTGCTGAGCCTTGCTACGATCTCACGGCCGAGTTCCGGGTCGATGGTCATGCGTCGGCTCCGGGGACTTCAAGGTAGCTGGCATACTTGTTGTTGAAAGACCTCTCCTCGCTCTCCAGGAGGTCCGCCGGATAGGGAGCGTCCATGTCGAACCGGTTGCTTATAGTGTTGGCGAGGAGGCTATAGAGGTCCTTAAGGAAGTAGGCCGTGTTCCCGAGGTCCGCGAGGACGATGTCGGGATACCCCCGGGGGTTAGCTTGGTTCAAGAAGTAATAAGCGGCAAGGGCATCGTCACGGTGCTTGGCAAGCATCTCCAAGGCTTGGGCCGCGTCCTGGGGGAGGGGTTTCTTCGCCTCCTCAAGTTCCCGCTTGAGAGAGGCGTTCTCCTTTTCCAGTTTCTCGTTGCGCTTCTTGAAGCGCGTTGTGGTATCATACTTACCGTTGAGCTCGAGCTCGAGCTGCTTTGCCTTGGCCTTCCAATCCTCCCGCTCGGCGATGAGCTTGCGGAACTGATTGACGGACATCTTGTTGATGTCTTCGACCGTTGCACCCCGGAATAGGCCGGTTTCGTCGAACTCGGCGAGCTCCTCGTCGGGGACAGCGAGAAGGGCATAAAGTTTTCCAACACCCTCGAACACTCCATTGAGTTGAAGTTCTTTCACGCGTGAAAGATTCTCGAACTTACGCGCAATAGCCGTGAGTCTCCATGCCGTGGCAGGGCTTATACCGATTCTTTCCTCGACTATTTGTTGCCATACGCCGTATTTCTCCGCCTTCTTCATGGCGATGAGGCGTCTTCCGGCTTCGATAATGCCCGTCACTGCTTGTCTCAGGTAAATGGAGATCTCTCCGACGATCCTTTCGCGTTCGTAAGGAACGCCACAGAGATACATATCGGCTATCTCTTGCAGCCTCGCCTGCTCCTGTGTCTGAAGAGCGTCGATCTTCCTGCCGGCGTCGAGGCCTTCCCTGAATTCTCCCCGCTGCTCCAGGATCTCCACCTCCGTCTGGTCCTTGATGGTCCGCTCGACGATATCTTCCTTGCTTGGCAGTGCCTTTCTCATGCATTAACCTCCAGATGGTCTTTCTCGATCCGCGACAGTTCCGCCTTCCGCGCCGCCACATGCCGCCGGAACCCCTCAGAGAAGCGGGTGACGGCCGGCGCCACTTGCCACTTGCCGTTTATCTCCTCGACGAGCTGCCGCTTCTCGAGGGTTTTCAGGATCCTGAAGGTGACGTTGTGGCTTATGTCGAGCGTGGTGGCGATCTCCTTCAGGGAGAGCTGGATGTACTCCGGCACGCCCAGGGCGAGGAGGATCGTTACGGCGTTGTCGACGACTTCAATGGTGTAGTCACGCGGTTTCTTTTCTTCCATTTTTCCCCTTCCTTATCTGTTTTGCAGAATCAAACCCTGATCACCGGTGTCCCCTTTTTTGGGACTATTTTCTTGAATCTGTCCCCTTTTTTGGGACTCAACCAGGAAAAAAACACAAGGGTTCTTACTTTCGATCATCCTTTACCTTCATGAGAGCCTTTTCAAGGTCCTTAAGCTCCATCTGATCCTTCGCTATCCGCTCTTTGAGCTGGCCCATCTTGGCATGTATGACCTCGCGGCCTTTCATGGCCTTGTAATGTCCGGCCTCCGCTATGATGAAGAGGAGTTCCCAATCGCCTGTCACTTCGCAGAACGCCGGGAAGAGTTCCCCCGGCATGCCCCATCGCTTGTTGCCGTTATTGTCGATGCCGTCGTTAGAAAGATCCCTGCTCTCCGCTGACCAGCTATCGAGGCTTGATTTGGGGACTTCCTTGCCGGTGAGCTTGTACATCTCAGCGCAGATATCGATACGTTCCTTGCCGCTATTCTTGATGGCCTGGCTTATCGTCTGGCGGATCCTGACCCCGATGTCCATACTCCCGGGAGCTGGTGGCGCTGCGGGTTTCAAATACTCCCATAACCCCATCTGACGTTCGTCAATTCTCGGCTTAGCTTTTGACATTGCAAACCTCGATTCCGTTTGTTAGAATCAAATCAGATTTGAAAATAAGACGGGAGGAGTAGGCCGTGGGGAAAAAGAAGGAGAAGATACCCGAGGAGGTCTTCAGCTTCGCGTTTCCGGTGAGACACAAGATGTACAAGCTCATGGAGCTCCTCATTCCTCTCCCGTGCCTTGACTACTGCGGAGAGACAGGGGATTGTTCGGAATTCGAATGTCTGAGCATAGACGGAGAAGAGCCTCTTTGCAGAACCAGGAGGCTCCTCGCTGATCAACTGGCATCCGTAATACAGATAAACAAGTACGACCCGTTACATCCCGAACATAAGAGACTATCTCGGAAGGAGAAAGACCTGATTCTGAAAGCTCACGAACTAATGCTTGGAGATGTCGCTCCTCTTCCTGAGGCTCCACATAGGGAAAAGGGGTAGGTGAGTAAGTGGCTGCGGTGCACAGAACATGGTCGCGCAGTGTCAGCGACCGCACGATCTGGGCTGTTACGGGGTTACCTTTCATAATATCCTCCTATGCGGCCCTTCGCCGGGCCTTTGTCTCCCAGAGGTCCTCGTACGGCACCCCGCATAGCTTGGCGATGGCTGTCTGCACCGGTCGTGACTCGGCCTTGCGGCGGATAACCATGGATATGAGCTCCGGGGTTACACGGAGGTGCTCGGCAAAGGAAACCAGGGTCGGGAAGCCGTTAATGCCCAGCAAGAGCCTGATGTATTGGGGCTTGTTCTCTTTTTTTAGCTTGTCAAGTTTAGCTTTATTAAGCATGGATAGATTGTATATCCGTACTCGAATATGTGTCAAGAAGAAAATTCGTTTAAGGATATTCCCTTGATTGGGGACCGCATTAAAGACTATTTGAAAAAAAAGGGGCTAAAACTCGACGAATTGGCTGAAATTGCGGGAATATCCCAAGGGGCTCTTTCCGACATAAAGAACAATAAGCGAGACCCTCGCGGCGAGACTATTGCCAAATTAGTTCGCAATACGGATATTAGCGCCCATTGGCTTCTCACTGGAGAAGGTCCCATGACCCGGCACGGCGATTCGAACACGGATACACAGGCCGATATTGGTGAAAAGCCGGTAGAAGATCTACTCGAGCCGGAAATTCAGGACCTGGTGAACGATCTGATAGATATTTTGCGATCAGATGACATGGTGATGAAAACAGCCATTACTCAGAATGTGAAGGCGTTTAAGGAATCGGTGAGTCGGAAGGACAAACTCGAGAGAGCAGATATTGAGACCGACTTCAAGACTGCGGGATCACAACGGGTGAGTCGACAACCAGGGACAAAGCATCGTGTGGGCGGGGAATAATGAGAGTGATCGACGGAGGCCGGGACCAACAGGCCGAGAGGGAGAGCATTTATGATAGATGGGACCGGATCCGCCGGCGCGGCATCGCCCTCATCTATACCAATCCCCTCCGCCTCTTCTGGCTCCACGATCTGATAGAATGGCGCATTAACCGTTCTTACCAGCAAGCACACCACAAGTCATAATCCATCACGGAACGGACAACATACTTGATAAGATCCTGGCCAGGAGGACCGCAGAGGTCGTGGCCTTAATGTTGAAGCGATCACTGCTGATTGGTTTGCAGGCATCTTGGGAGGGAGGCATTCATGGGTATCGTTGGTACATTAATCGTGGTTCTAACGAGTGTATGGGTTCTGATCGACGCTAAAATCATCGGGGTGAAGAAGGGTCAAGTAACTGGTCTTTTGGATCTGGGGCCCTGGGGCTGGTTTTTCTGCAGCTTATTGCTATGGATTGTCGCTTTTCCGTGTTATCTCATCAAACGGCGTGGATATAAGAGGATTAATGGAAGGGCAGGAGGAGCCGCCCTGGCAACCACGATCGGCTTCTTCTTCGTGGCCGCAGAGATAGGGATCATCGTGATGGCGTTTCTGGGTGCCGACATGATGTCCACAGCAGGTACGCCGCCGCCGGCGGCGGTCGCCAAAGCGCTCCCGCATGCACCAGCAGAATCGGAAGCTCAATACGTTCGCTCTGCTAAAGAGATCAAAAGCAAGGACGATGCTACTGGAATCTATTACAAGGAGTTTCTCAAAAACCCCGACAAATTCAAGGCCGTCCGCCTTAGTGTTGTTGGAAAGGTTCAGGATATATGGGAGACGGATGGCGTCACCCGCCTGTACATGATTATTTCCTATAAGTATACGACACCCGTCGCAGTCCGCTATCCGGAGAGCATCGGGGTTTACCGAGATGATTTTATAAGGGTATATGGAGATGGGGAGGGGTCAACCGTACAAAAGTCTGTTGCCGGGA
>MVQP01000171.1 GCA_002067235.1 Syntrophorhabdus sp. PtaB.Bin047 | reverse complement strand
GTTGCGAAGAGACAAAAACAAGGGTGAGCGATGGAGGAGCTGGATAAAGGAGAAGGCGGGAATCCCCGATGGTGACAGAAAGGGCGTTTGCCATACTGTAGTAGAAATGCGAAACCTCGACAGTACGCTGTTCACAACTTCCAGCAAGACAGGAGTGCGGGCGTTCCCGGCCGCTGGTGTCGCCGTTCCGTCCAGCCGTCAGGTATGGCACCAGAGGCCATGTATCTTCAGAGAGGAGGCGATCATGGAACAGTCAAGGGTATTCGGTCGTCAAAAAAGGGTTCGGTCGAGACCACCAAAGAAGTTCATCAAGAGATCACTTATGAGTATTCCTGAGAAGATACTGAAAAAACTTCATTTGAGATCAATGGTGCGAAGCTGATCATCGAAGACTTAAATATACACGCAAGGGAGGTTGCCCATGAAACGATCCACCATGTTTCTGGCGATGTTTGTGATGACATCGTTTCTGACAATTGGCCTGCTGGCCGCGGAAGAAACGGGAACAATGCGAACGGCTCATGGCAGGGTGATTTCCATTGATCCTGAAGGGAAGGCGATCACTATTGCCACCCCGGCGGGCACGGATGTGGGGACAATAGTCAACCAGAACACAAAGATCCGGATAAAGGGCAAGCTGGCATCATTGAAAGACATCAATGAGGGTGATGCAGTCACAATCCGTTATCTCAAGTCCGATGATCTCTACGCGAAGGAGGTTGTAAAGAAGAAGTAGCAGGGCATTTCTTTCAGCGATAACACGGGAACTGTCGGAGCTGCTGAGAAGACCGTCGTCTCGCGCCCTCCGCCATCTTCAGCCAATCCAGTGTTGGAGAGGGCAGGGCCATGAACCCTGGTATTCTTGGATAGAGAGGGTCTGTGCGGGAAAGGAAGTAACGGGGACCAGGATTCGATGACGTATCGAGATGCACCCATCGCGGTTCACTGCGAAGGCGATCTTTTGACGCCTATCGGCAGTTGAACCGCGTCGTGCATCCGTGCCGGGTGGAACGCAGGCTTCATGTTCGCCCTCCGTGGACGAGGGGAGTGATGCGCGTCATTTGTACCGGCATACCGAGGAGGGAGGATCTGCCATGGATGAGATTACTAATATCAGCGTTGAAGATTTCCAGAGGCAGCCGGATGGGTCTTGGGTTGCGATCAGGACCTCCGATGTCCAGAGCAAAACCGGAAAGGTAATCAGGATACCACCCGGCATGTCTTTCAGGAAGGGCGGCAAGCTGGTGGGATTTGATATTGCAGAAGCACTCGACAGGGTTGGTCTCAGATGAATCCGGCGGAATCCCCTCACATACACTGTACCGCATAGTGTTGGTTTTCTGGCTCGGCGTAGAGATCAGGCGTCTGCGAACGAGCACGGCAGCTCTGTGACATGCCGTTCCATTTCCGGCAGGTTCCAGACCAGAAGCAGTCTCAATGACAATGACCTTTCCTGGGTTCTAAGTTCAGTACGCCCGCCAGTTCCGCCACTCTTGCGTGCTGTAATAACAAAGGATTCCCTGTTGCGCTGTCAAAGCAAATGGCCGCGGGGCGGGCGGAACAACCTACGCCGCCGCCCACCATGGCCTTACGGAGAATCCGTCCCGTTCGTAAAGGTCGCTGCCGCCGTGGATGAGGAGGCCGGTTTGCGATGCGGGGGCGCCGAGTTTCGTGAAATACCTGAGACCGTCGAAAAAGGAAGCGGAGATGGTTTCGCCTGATTTTGCCTCGATGGGGACAAGCTCGGTCCCGTAATCGACTATGAAATCCACCTCGTGACCGGTCCTGTCGCGCCAGAAATACAGGGGTGGTGTTTCACCCCTGTGCGCGAAAGATTTCAGCAGTTCGGAGAGGACAAAGGATTCAAATATCTGTCCACGCGCGGGGTGATTGACAAGGTCCCCCGGGCCGCGCACTCGCAGGAGATAACAGAGAAGTCCCGTGTCAAGAAAGTAGAGCTTCGGGCTCTTGATCAGCCGTTTTGAGAAATTGGCATGATGAGGCTGAAGCAGGTGGATTATGAAGCCCGCCTGGAGCGCCGATATCCAGAGCCGTGCGGTCGTGTGCGACACACCGCAGTCTGAGCCGAGGGACGTAAGGTTCAGGATCTGACCGGTCCTGCCGGCGCAGAGCCTGATGAACCTCTGGAACATGTCCAGATTCCCGATGTTCGCGAGGTCCCGCACGTCCCTTTCGACGTAGGTGCTGTAGTAGGCGGCCAGCCAGTCGTGCGGGTCCAGACCCTTGTCGTGAATACGGGGATAGAAACCTTCATAAAGGATATCCTCAAGGGCGAAGGGCGGCGCGACTTTCGGCGGCGGAGACCCCGTTTCCCGTGAAGGGACCGGGAAGGGGTCGTCAAGCAGTTCCCGCAGGCTGAAGGGCAGGAGGTTTGCGATGGCGGTCCTGCCGGCAAGGGTCTGACTCAGACCGCTCATGAGAAGGAGGTTTTGCGAGCCCGTCAGGATGAACCTTCCCGGGGAATCATCCCCATCCACGATGGTCTGTATATAAGACAGGAGACCCGGAACGCGCTGGATCTCATCGAGGATCGCCCCGTGCGAGAATCTCTTGAGGAATGACCGGGGATCCGAGACCGCAAACTCCCGCTCGCTCAGGTCCTCGAGGTTCACGTAATCATGGTCGGGAAAGACCATCCGGGCGAGGGTTGTTTTTCCCGACTGGCGGGGCCCCGTCAGGGTGACGACAGGGAACTGCCCCGCCAGGGCGACAACCTTTTCGGCCAGAGTCCGTGTCTTCATGATGACAGTATAGGGCAGGACGCGCAGTCTGTCAAATTGAAAGTGATACTTTCAATCAGCAAGAATCATGGGGGGCCGCCGCTACTGTATCCCTCCGCGCAAGGAGTCCCAGGTGAATACCCGGGGGGTTCCATCCTTTTCCTTGCAGTCTTTGTGGGAGGCAATGGCCACGAAGAACTCCGTGTTGCCCATGACGATGAGCACGGAGATATCGGGGGTCTTCTTGATTTCCAGGAGATGGATGTAGGGGGCAAAGGTGCCGTGGCGGGCCTTGTATTCGTTCTGGGCTGCCGCCACGTTCTTCAGGGTCTCCCTCGCCTGATGACAGGGTGTCTGGCTGACATACTTCGGCATCACTATCGCGACGGTGATCGTGAGGGCGGCGATGACAATCATGACGTCCGTGTTTCCCCGCCCGCCGAAACCGTGATGGCCGGTGCCGAAGGAGATGACGAGCCCCGCGAGCCAGAGGACGCCAAGGACGATGAGGACCCACGGGGAATAGCCGAAGAAGTACGTCAGCGCGGCCGTGACGCCGCCGAGAAAGAGACTGTAGATCAAGCCCATGGCCCGCCGCCTCCCTTCCGGGTTCCTTGAATGGCTGAGCACGGTGTGCCTGCTGCTCCATCCGGACCTTGACTGCGATGAAAATAACAGTTCAGTGCTAGACCCTGCCCGACCAAAGTGCGCTGCGCTACTTTGTGACGACCGCCCCGCCGAACCACTTCGCCGCGATCCTGTCGATGGTCCCGTCCTTCTTCATCTCGTCGAGGACCTTATCGACGGCGTCGCGAAACGCAATGTCGCCCTTGCGGAACCCCACCGCGTACTGCTCGGTGCCGAAATCGTCGGCGAGGATGACAAAGGCCCCCTGTTTGCGGGAGATGATATAGCGGGCCTCGACCTCGTCCATCACGACGGCGTCGACGCGCCCGGCGGCGAGGTCGTCAAGGGCGCGCTGATTGTTCGGGTAGGCGCTTATCTCCGTGAGGGTATTCACCGTTTTGGGGTCGGCCCGAAGCGCCCTTTCGCTCGATGACCCGAACTGGTGGCCGACCTTCTTGCCCGCGAGGTCCGCCTTGCCGCGGACCTTCGATCCCTTCGCGACGACCAGGGCCTGACGGCTCTCAAGGTAGGGTTTCGAAAAGATCATCTGCTGCTGTCTTTCGGGCACTATGCTGAGGCCGCTCCATATGACGTCTACGTCCCCGCCGTTCAAGGCCGGAATGATCCTGTTCCAGGCGATAGTCTTCGGAGTGACGGTGAGGCCGAGCCGCCGGGCAGCCTCCCTGGCAAGATCGATGTCGAAGCCGATTATCTCGCCGCTGCCTTTCTCCCTGAACCCCATGGGCGGAAAGGAGGCGTCGAGGCCGAGAACGATGGCGCCTTTGGCCTTTATCATCTCGAAAGACCGGTCGGCGTTCCCCACCTGCGGGTTTTGCGCCGATGCGAAGGCGCACAGGACGAAGCTCAGACAGAACATCATGATCGCGGCAGCCCTTTTCATGGATCTTTCCCCTCCGGTTATGGTGGATGTTTTCTGACGGTTCCAGTATATCCGACGGGGACTTGCTTTGCAAGGGCGGACGCGCCGACGCTTAAGCGTCTAACGGGTCTGCCCTCCGGGCAAACCGGTCGGTGCCGGGGCACCTAACGGGCACACGGGGAAAAGCGCAAACGGGCCGGTGCTGGCGCACCTGACGGGCATACGGGCATACGGGCGCACGGGGAGAAGATATCTATTAATCTTCCTTATTCTTGAGCCATTCGCCCGTTTGCGCGCTTAAGCGCGCAAACCCGTGTGCCCGTTAGGCACGAAGTGCCGACCCTCCCCCCCTGGGGGAGCTTGCCGCCGACGCTTCCATGTGTTATCTCTATTACATGATACGAGTATCGTTGAGGAAGGACCGAGGGATGATACGTTGTTCAAGACCAATGAGGGAAAGGCTAGACGGGGTTGCCGCGAAGAGACTGCTCAGCATCTTCGTCCTCTTCACCGCCATGATGGCGGGCGGTGAGGCCGGGGCGCAGAACCCCTTCACCAGCACGGCGTACGACCCCGTCTTTATCGGTGAGGAAAGCGAGATCGAGATCGGGAAGAACACGGATGAGCAGCTGAGGCAGAAGTACAAAATATCGACGGACCGGCAGCTCAATCAGCGGATAAACGCCATCGGCCAGAAGCTGGCGGCCCGTTCCGAGAGGAAGAACCTGAAGTACAGCTTCACCGTCATCGATGACGAGCTGGTCAACGCCTTCGCGGCGCCGGGCGGATACATCTACATCACCACGGGCATATTGAAGAAACTGAAGAACGAGCACGAGATCGCCGGGGTGCTCGGCCACGAGATAGGCCACGTGGTCCAGAAGCACTCCCTCAAGGCGCTCCAGCGCCAGATGCTGGCCCAGTTCGGACTGTCCATCATGGGCGCCATGTTTGGAGACGGGGGCATCTCCGGGGCGCTCCTCGTCAAGGCCTCCGAGATAAGCGCGAGCCTCCTTCTCCTCAAGAACTCACGGGAGAACGAACTTCAGGCGGATGCCGAAGGAGTGAGGATCATGCATGCCGCCGGCTACAACCCGCGGGCCATGATCGACATCCAGAGGATGCTCCTCAAGGAGTCGGGGGGCAAGAACCCGCCCGCGATCATCTCCACCCATCCGCCGTCACAGGAAAGGATCGACGCCATCGAGCAGGCGATAAGGAACATGCGATAGTCTCCATCAGTTCAGGTCCTTGTCCTTCCAGTACTTGCTGCCGCCGATGTCTGCTTCGAGGGCAAGGCCCTTTTCCGTGAGCTGGTAGACGGAGATGTCCGGCCCCACGGACACCGCGTTGCCGAGGGCGCCGCCTTTCTTCTTGTTCTTCGCCGCCGCACCCGCCTCGGCCCCGAATTCCCAGCCCTTGTTGACGAAATCGTTGAGGGCCGACTTGCTGTGGAAGACGAACACCCACCTGAAGTCCTTCGCGCCGACGCCTAGCCCCGCGCTCACGCGGTACATCTTCATGAAGGTCTCTTTTCTCGACGCATTGTCGACGACGATACCCCTGCCGTTCGTCGAACCGGTGACAAGGATCTTCAGGCTGAA
>MVQP01000170.1 GCA_002067235.1 Syntrophorhabdus sp. PtaB.Bin047 | reverse complement strand
CTGCCACTGCCTGACCATGCCGAGGAAGCCGTTGTTGAGGATGACGACCTTGACGGGCAGGTTGTACTGGACGGCCGTTGCCAGTTCCTGTATGTTCATTTGTATGCTGCCGTCTCCCGCGATATCCACGACAAGGGACTTCGGGAAGGCCACCTGGGCGCCTATGGCCGCGGGGAACCCGTACCCCATCGTCCCGAGGCCGCCCGACGTGAGGCACGTCCGGGGCTTGAGAAACTTGAAGAACTGGGCGGTCCACATCTGGTTCTGTCCCACCTCGGTGGTGATGATGGCCTTGCCCTTTGTCAGTTCGAACACCCTTTCGATGACGTACTGGGGCTTCACGGTGTCGTTTTTCTGATAGGTGAGGGGGTAGTCTTTTTTCCACTGCCCTATCTTGTCCGTCCAGTCGGAGATGTTCCTGTGGTACTGCCGGTAGGCCTCCTTCTCCTCTTCGACGATCTTGAGCATCTGTGTGAGCACGTTGCGCGTGTCGCCCACTATGGGTATGTCGACCTTTATGTTCTTGCTTATCGACGTGGGATCGATGTCGACGTGTATGATCCTGGCGTGGGGTGCGAATTCATCCGTCTTGCCCGTTGCCCTGTCGTCAAAGCGCGCTCCCATGGCGATGATGAGGTCCGATTCGGTAATGGCCATGTTTGCCGCATAGGTTCCGTGCATTCCGAGCATGCCGAGAAAAAGCGGGTGGTTTCCCGGTATGCCGCCGAGGCCCATGAGGGTGTTCGTTACCGGTATGGACAATGCTTCGGCGAACTTCGTCAGCTCCTGCGAGGCGTTCGACAGGATCACGCCCCCGCCGGTATAGAGGACGGGTCTTTTCGAATGGAGGATAAGGCGCATGGCCTTCTTTATCTGGCCAGTGTGGCCCACGTAGGTGGGCTGATAGCTCCGGATGACCGCCTTCTCGGGGTACTTGAAATCGCCGATTGCCGAGGACACGTCCTTGGGGATGTCGACGAGGACGGGACCCGGCCTTCCCGACGCCGCAATATGGAAGGCCTCCTTGATGATCCTGCTGAGGTCCTTCACGTCCCTGACGAGGTAGCTGTGCTTCGTGCAGGGACGGGTAATACCCACGATGTCTGCTTCCTGGAAGGCGTCGTTGCCTATGAGCATCGTGTTGACCTGACAGGAGAAGACGACAAGGGGTATGGAATCCATGCAGGCCGTGGCTATGCCCGTCACCGTGTTCGTGGCTCCGGGGCCGCTCGTCACGAGGGCGACACCCACCCTGCCCGATGCACGCGCGTATCCGTCAGCGGCATGCACCGCCGCCTGCTCGTGCCGGACCACGACCTGGTTGATCTGGCTTATGTCTGTCAGGGCGTCCGTGATGTTGAGCGTAGCCCCTCCCGGATAGCAGAATATCGTGTCGATCCCTTCCGCCTTCAGGGATTCGACGAAGATCTGTGCGCCCGTTCTCTTCAATGTTTCTCCTTTCGCTGGAACGAGTTGACGAGGCTCTCCATGAGGTCCTTGTAATAGAGTTTCTTCTTTTTCAAAACCTTAATCTCCCTCTCTTCCGCCTCGGTGAGATAGGATTTCTTCAGGAGCATCTGGATACGCCGGTCTATGGTTGCATGCTGCCCCTTATACTGCCTGTATATTTCCTCATTACTTTCGACGTTGTCCATAGGGATAGTGAACGATATGGTATAAAAAATACCTGAAAATGTCAAATATTACTTGGACATATCAGCTCGCTTCCGATCAGGGGACCGCGGGTGGCGATCCCCCCGGAAGCGGGGGCGCCGGGCAGGGTCACGGCGCCGTTATCCCGTCGATGTGCGCCTACTTGCTGACGGCCTCGACATCTTCCACGAACTTTTTCAGTCTTTCGGCCCAGAACTTGAATGCCTCGTCCGCGGAGCCCCATTTGCTGAACCTGTCCGTGAAGCCTGCGGTCCTCTCGTCCACGGCGGCGGCTATGACATCATTTGTCATGGTGTCGAGGACCATGACCTCCATGCTCGTCGCTCCCGATCCGGACCATGAGCCGCCGGCACCTTTCTTCACCAGGCTTATCGCGAGACCGATGGGGATGACCGACGTCACGGCGCTCACGCCCGGCTTGTTCTGCTTGAGGCCGGTAATGGCAAAACGGATCCGCACGACATCGGGGCCGGGTTCGGACACGAAGATGGATTTGTCCTTGACGGCTGTCACCACCGCCTTGTTGAGGCCATCTGCCAGGTCCTTCATGTCCTGGGGATCGATCCCCTTGTACGCGGACTCGTCGCTGAAAAAGAATACAGCGCTGTCGAGCATGATCTTCTTGTATTTATTGAAGTCCACCCCCGGTTTCAGCCAGCGCTCCTTAACGCCGCCTTCAGGACCGGGCTGGAGGTTCTGATAATAGCCTTCAAGGAAGCCGGAGTATTTCTTGTCCGCCCCGGACGCCATCGATACCGTAAGGGCAAGCCCCAGTACCAGTGCCAATGTGATGGTTGCTGCTCTCTTCATGTCCTTCTCCCTGGTCATCGTAAATGTCGCCCGGTCTGCCTGAGATCCTTCGGGCGCTGTTCCCTTCGTGCCTCACGATACCTGTTCCGCCGCGGCCGGTAAGGCCGCTCTCCCGTCGTGTTTGGTTCCGGATACCTTCATTGTACATGAAGCGAGGGTTCTTTTCCAGTTCTCCTTTTGCCTGACGACCGGACGTTGATGCGGGAACGCCGCGGAACGATCGGGAAGCCCCCGAAATGATTGCCTCTATGGGAAGGCGGGTTTGCCGGGAGCAAAGAAATATTGAAAAATGTCCCGTGTTGGCATATAAAACTTCCTGTATTTTGCCATGTTTGTAGCCTTACGAAGCGAAAGAAAATGAAAATACGACTTACAGCGCTTATCATTCTCGCGGGCATCCTTTTTTTCTTCAATCTGGGCGCTACCTCTCTGTGGGACCCGGACGAGCCGCGGCAGGCCATCATGGCACGGGAGATGATGGACAGGGGGGACTACATCCGGCCCTACCTCAACGGCATCCCCTACCTGGAGAAGCCGCCCTTCTATTCGTGGATGATCATGGCTGCGGCAAAGATATCGGGGACGGTCGATGAATTTGCGTCCCGGGCCCCATCGGCGCTTGCGGCCCTTCTCCTCGTGGTGGTGACCTTTCTCCTGGGATGCAGGCTCGGTGACGAACGGGCCGGTTTCTTCTCGGGACTCGTCCTTGCGACCAATTACCAGTTCCTCTCCAACGCCAGGGAATCGGTGATGGACATGACCTTTGCCTTCTTCATAGGCCTCGCCATCTACCTGGCCTTCGTCTCGCTGGAGAAAGGCAGGCGCCTCAACTTTGCCCTTTCCTTCATCCCCGGCGCCTTCGCCATCCTTACGAAGGGGCCTGCGGGGCTTGTCATCCCCGTCGGGGTCATGTTCGTCTACCTCATCTTCAAAAGGAGCCTCAAGCGCTACATCATTGCCCTCGTGCTCGGCTGTGCCCTGGCGACCGCCATCGCCTCCGTGTGGTTCCTTCTCGCCGGCGAGAGCTACATCAAGGAGTTCATCCTCCATCAGAACGTGACCCGATACACGAACGCCTTCGACCATCTCGAGTCGGCTTGGTATTACTTTCATAAGCTTTTCTTCAACTTCATGCCCTGGAGCCTTTTCCTCCCCTTCGCACTCTGGGGGGCCTGGAAACGGCGGTACGTTTTTCCCCTCCTGTGGTTCGTGCTCATCTTCCTCTTCTTCGAGCTGTCGCAGAGCAAGAGGGCGATCTACCTCCTGTCCGCCTACCCGGCTCTGGCTCTTCTCGTGGGTCTGTATATCAGAGATTCCTGGGACAGCCTCATCGAGAGAGGCTGGACGAACGCCGTGCTCAAGATCTTCGCGGCACTCCTCGCATTTCTGCCCGTCGGTGCCACCGTCGCAATGTATGCTCTGCCCGAGGAGGATGTGGCCGTCTTCAGGGAGGGGCCGGTGTCCCTGTATGTCTATCTCGCCATACTCTTTCTTGCCGCCTGCGGTTTCCTCGTGGCGCTTTTCAAGAGGAACAGGCACTTTTCCCTCGGCTTCTTCCTCTTCTTCCTCGTTTTCACGGGGTTCTTCTACGGCGCCTACTACATGCCCGTCGTCGACAGGACGTCGAAGTCCCTGACCCTCATCACCGATGCCCTTGGTGACCACAGGGTAACGAAGAAGATATACACCTACGGTTTCAATTCCGCCGGTATCATATTCTATGTGGGTAAACCGGTCAAAGCCCTGAGCGATATTAAGGAGATAAAAGAAGGTGAAAGTGATATACTACTCATTGTCGAAGAGAAACCCACAATGCATCTCAGGGAGACTCTGGAGAAGTCCTTCGTGCCCGTGAAAAGGGTGAAGTACGAGAAGGAGCACTATATCTTCTATGTGAGGAAAAATGGATGAGAAGCCATATGTGTCGGTGCTTGTCCCCGTTCTGAACGAAGAGGAATCGCTTCCGGAACTGAACGAACGGCTCCGCGACGCCTTGACGGGCATGCGCAGGTCCTACGAGGTCATCTATATAAACGATGGAAGCACAGACCGGACGGAGGAGATCCTCGAGGCCTTCCATCACGAGGATGGACGCATCAAGGTCATAGAGTTCAACAGGAACTACGGCCAGCACATGGCCCTTTTCGCGGGTTTTGATTTCGCCCGGGGCGAGATCGTCGTGACCATCGACGCCGACCTGCAGAACCCGCCCGAGGAGATCCCGAGGCTTGTGGACAAGGCGGAAGAGGGCTACGAGGTCGTCGCCACGTACCGCAAGCAGAGGAAGGATTCGCTCTTCCGCAAGCTGCCTTCCTACATAGTCAACAGGATCACTGCAAAGCTCGTCGGTGTCCGTCTCAGGGACTATGGCTGTATGCTCAGGGCTTACCGGCGCAATATCGTCGACTACATGAACATGTGCCCCGAATCGTCCAGCTTCATCCCGGCGCTTGCCAACACCTTTGCCAAGAGGATAACCGAGATAGAGGTCGGTCACGAGGAAAGGAAGAAAGGGACCTCCAAGTACAGTCCCTTCAAGCTCTTCAGGCTCAATTTCGACCTCATGACGAACTTTTCTCTCCTGCCCATACAGTTCATCAGCATGCTCGGTGTGGTCATCGCCTTTCTCGGCCTTGCCTTCGCCATTTTCCTCATGGTGCGGCGGCTCCTCATAGGCCCTGAGGGGGAGGGAACCTTCACCCTCTTCGGCGTGCTCTTCTTCTTCATAGGCATACAGATCTTCGCCCTGGGGGTCATCGGCGAGTACGTCGGCCGGATCTACCAGGAAGTGAGACGGCGCCCGCGGTACATCATCAAGAAGGAATACATGTGAGAGCTGTCGTATTCGCATACCAGGAGATCGGCTACGTCTGCCTGGAAGAGCTCCTCGGCACCGGGGCCGATGTGGCGTGCCTGTTCACCCATGATGACGACCCCGGCGAAGAGATATGGTTTCGCAGGCCCGTGGAGCTCGCGCGGGAGTATGGAATTCCCGTATACATGCCGGAGAGCCTGAACGAGGAGAAGTGGATCACCCTCATCCGCGAAATGCGCCCGGACGTCGTGTTCTCGTTTTATTATCGCAAGATGATCCCGAAGGCCATCCTGGACATACCGCGCATCGGCGCCTTCAATCTTCACGGTTCCCTCCTGCCGCAGTACCGCGGCCGCTGCCCCGTTAACTGGGTCCTCATAGCGGGCGAGGAGCGCACGGGGGTCACCCTTCACTTCATGGTGGAAAAACCTGACGCGGGCGATATCGTCGCGCAGAAAGAAGTCCCCATCGCTTTCGAGGACGATGTCTTCTCGGTGTACATGAAGCTCGTCGGAGCGGCGCGGGAGTTGATGCAGGATGTCCTGCCCCACCTTCAGGCCGGGACCTTCACGAG
>MVQP01000169.1 GCA_002067235.1 Syntrophorhabdus sp. PtaB.Bin047 | reverse complement strand
GAAGACTCGACGTAGCCGTTGAGCTTCAGGATCTGCCCCTTTATAAGGAGCCTCTGGTAAACCTTCTCGTATATGGTGTTGCCGAACTTGTCCTTGTTGATCATCGTCCCCTGATCGGATACGGCCTGAAGTTTTAATACCTTATTTCCATCTGAGAGTACGGATAAGATCCCTATAGTGGTCCCACTGCCCTGTAAGAAACTGGAAACGCCCCGCAACTATGCCGGGAGCGATATCAAGCTCCTCTGCCATCCGGAGGAGCTCCTCCCTTGACCGAACAGCACGAATATGCCCGTCGTACCCGGCCGGGATGAGGAAATCAGAAGCAAACTCGTTCGCGCGAACTTCCCGGGGATCGTCCTTGCTGCCATCGTTGATGAGAAGATCCTTCTTGCTGTCGTTCAGCACATGGCCAGCCTCATGAAAGAACGAGAACCAGAACTTGTCCTCCCCCTTACCGCGCAGGGAAAGCAGTATCATTGCCTTCTGTGGGGTGATCCACTTCGTGGCCCCGTTCCAGGGAACCTTCTTCATCTCGCACACAAGGGACACTGCCACACCCGCTCCGGCACAAAGCTTCCTCATTGCCGGTTCGAATTTCTCGGGGCTTTCTTTCGTGAGGCTGCGGATCTTTTTCAATCCTTTGAGGAAAGATGCCTTGTCGAACGCCTTGCACGCCTTCTCGTGTGCCTGGATCTCCCCTTGGCGAATCCAAGCGGAAGCTGAGCCAGGCTGCGATTCGAAACACTGAGATCGTCTTGCGGCGATTGCGGGTCTCTCCCATATCTCACGCCATGCATCCACACTTCCGACGGCATAGAAGGCCAGAGTCTCCCGTAACAACACCACCTTGTCATCTGTCCCGGACAGAATGCCCCGGTCCTGCAACTCCTTCACGGGGATCGTTTTTAGCCAGTCGAGATCCTTTTGAAGGCGCCGGGCTTCTTCTACTTTCGCCTTCTGTTCCTGATACTGCGCCTCGAGATTGTTCCAGAGGCTCGCGGGTGTGCCCGTGGCCAGTTCGAAACGATTTGCGCTCTCATAGCTGATCGGCTGCTCTCCCTTGAAGATCCGGTTGAGGGATTGTACGGTAAGCCCCGTCCTGATCGCGAACTCCTTCTGTGTCATCTCCAGGGATTCCATTACCTCCCGGAGTGTCTGCCCGGGAGGAACCGCATAATCAGGTCGATACTCGTATTTCTTCTGCGCCTTCATTTTCCACCTCGATGGGTGTCTCTTATCTCAGTGATCTCGACCTCTCTCACCTTCGTTGTGTCAATCCCGCCATCATCGTCATAAGGGATGGGATCATCTGCCGGAATGAACAACAAACGGTATTGGTCATTCAGATCCACGGAAAACGTACCCGCATCCCTTCCGGATAATTGATGACAACGTGCTGGCGGTAGATGAGAAATATCGGATAAGACCTCTGCAGCCCTGAGCTCCATCAACCTCTGCCGGAACTTCTCGGCCTGCTTCGCGCCAAGCTGCTTGACCATTTCCCGCTCCTGGGAACCTATTCTTTCAAGCTGCCTTGTCCTAAAGTATATGATCACGAAACCCACCTGTCAAGTGAACTAGTTAACATGCTATGTTAATGCTTTTTATCACCCTGAAATCAAACAGCGTCTAACGCATTAGTAGAGGATGCTGACAGTACCCGAGCAATATCTTGTCATATTTGCTGCCCAAAGAAAAGGTACATTACTCCCTTCCCCGCACATTCCCCTTGACAACCACTCCGCATCTGCTAGACTTGTAACTGTATATAACCGTTTTACGACTCTATTAAACTGTTCCAAGGTATTATCAAACTGTTTCGTAGATACGGGAGGTCCACGTGATAATCAGCATCGCAAATCCCAAGGGCGGCGTCGGGAAAACGACCCTTGCAGTCAACCTGGCAACCACCCTCATTGCCAAATTCCCCGATACTCGCATCCTCGAGCTCGACCTGCAGAGGTCCTCCTCCCTGTGGGCCGGGTACAGGGCTCAGGCTGGCATTACCCCGGTAATACACGTTTCCACCGTGAGCTCCATCAAGCAGATCCCGACGGTAACCTCCTCTTATGAGGATAACCCTAAATCCTTCCTCGTGGTTGACTGCGGCGGAATTGACAGTGACTACAATCGTTCCGCCATGTCAGTGTCGGACCTGGTGGTTGTTCCTGTGCGTCCCTCACAGGTCGAGGTCTTTGCACTGTCACGGACATCATCTGTGCTGAAGGCTGTAGGCAAGGTAGGACACGTCGTCAACTGCGGCGCGTTCCCTGCATCAGTCTCCAAAGTCAACGATCTCATGGAATTCATCCGAAACGCTGACGGTTATAAACTGTTAAATACTGTTGTCAGGTTCAGGGCAGATTACCAGGACGCTTACGCCGAAGGAAAATCCGTTATCGAATATTCCAAGGGTTCCCGTGCCGCCAGTGAGATATTGGCGCTCACTAACGAGATCAGGAGACTCTTAAAGAGGAGAGCAAATGGCTAAACTGAAGGCTGCTGATAGCATAAAGGGCGTTGATGCTCACGCAACGGAAAGTCAAGGCATCCATACCAAGAACCCGGGCGGGCGTCCCAAGAAGCCTCCAGAGGAGAGGTTGGTGAAGGTAACCATTTACATGACACCCGAAGAGAAAGCACGGCTCGATGCCAGGGCGAAAAGGTTGGGGGTCTCGGTCTCGGCACTCATCAAGATGAAGATAGCAGAGGAAGCATGAAAGGGCAACGTATCGGCTACATCCGAGTATCTTCCGCGGATCAGAACACGGACCGCCAACTCGACGGCATTGAACTGGACCGTGTCTTCACGGACAAGACGAGCGGCAAGACCATGGACCGCGCCGCCCTGACGGAGCTTCTCCGTTATGCACGCGAGGGGGATACTGTTCTGGTCCACTCAATAGACAGGCTGGCGAGGAATCTCGATGACCTGCGCCATCTGGTGAATGATCTCACGTCCCGGGGCGTACGGATTCAGTTCGTCAAAGAAAACCTCACATTTTCCGGCGATGACTCCCCTATGAGCCGGTTGCTGCTATCCATGATGGGAGCCTTCGCCGAGTTCGAAAGGGCCATCATTAGAGAGCGCCAGCGTGAGGGGATTGAGAAGGCGAAGAAGAAAGGAAAGTACAAGGGTCGCAAGAGGGTCCTCACCCCCCTTCAGGCCCAGGAGCTCCGGTCCCTGGCCGTCCCCGGCTGCAACAAATCCGCTCTGGCGAAACGCTTTGGTATCAGCAGGGAGAGCGTTTACCGATACCTGGCAATCTGATATCCTTTAGAGGATGATATGAAGAAGAAGAGAGCTATGAATGAATCATCCGCCACCTCGAAGCAGGGCAAAGTCCCGTCCGTGGAGAAATTCGACCCGCTGCGCGACGCGCTCTATGAATTTGCCACGATGAGCATCGAGGACCGAGAGAAGCTAGCGGCCGAGTCAGTGAGAAAAGCGATCGCCGAGACCCACGCCGCAGGGCTACCGAGCTGCCACGCCAGCGACAGAGAAGACTACAAGCTGTGCTTCCTCTTCCCTGACGGCCACAGGGAATACTTCAACACCATCGAGGAAGGGGATGCGATCCTGGAGAAACACGGTCTGAAGCGCTGACCGGTTCCTTCCGGTATATTTCACGGAGAACAAGAAAATGACCAATGCAGGAAGCAAAAAAGATCTCATCGACGTTAATGACCTCGATGGTATGCGCGACCGGTTGAGCCGGGCCGTGGACACCCTTGATGTCAGGGCGGCCCGACGCATCCTCGATCTTGCCGATGAGGCAGGCACCGGACAGGTCCGGTCCTTCTTCTTCGACGACATGTTCAAAAGGCTGTGTCAGGCTATTGAAGCATGCGATCCGGAAGATGTCCGCTGTCACCTCCAGTTCATGAAGGACATCGACAGCCTGCGCAAGGCAGAGACGGACATCGAGGTCGTCAAGGAGAAGCTCAGGGAACTGAACCCCTATCTCCAGGAGACGTACAATGTCACCGTCCTCGGAGTATTCAAACTGTGCCAGGAGGAAGGGTCCGGAGATGATGATTGGCACTTGCTGCTGGACGTCAAGGAACCCTTGAGTGCCGTCGGATTCACCGGAGTCGAGAACTATCTCAGCAACACCCTGGGCATACGGGTGATCCTCAAGGAAGGTCACGAGAAGTATGTCGGTGAGCACATCGTGGACCAGGTGGAGTTCCTCTGAGCCCGATGAAAAGGCTTACCATTCAGTTGCAGGAAAATCTTCTCTGGAAGGACATGAACCCTCACAACTTGATGCTTCTCCAAAGGAGCCCTGAGCGCTGGAAGAGGGCGTTGTGGACAATTTGTCCACAGTTTGCAGACTCACAGGAACATCAATAACTTACCTCCGCCGATTGGAGTCCGTACTTACCTTGCCCGAGAACGCCATCGAAGCGGCAGGGGACGGCGAGTTGAGTAAGACCGCCCCGTGGTTTCGAATCCTACCCCCATGAATCCCGCAAGCACCTGCCTAGCGCCCCTCTACACACCATCTATCATGTAAGAAACGCCCTTCAAAACCCGAAGAAACGCCCTTCAAAACCCGAACGTCGCGGCGCATCCTATCTACGATATTGCCAATAATCTCGAATGGATAGATCAACACGGTGACTCAACACCCGGATTCGTTGTGGCTACGATAGTACCCGGAATACCTGGAAATAAGGGGAAATGTGGCAATATTGCGTGCCGTCTTGCGGTACCTTTCCTTAGTAATCTCAACAACTTGACTGCAAAACGCCCTTCAAAACCCGAACGAATGTAAGTAATATAGTGCTTCGGAAGTTTTAGTGACACTTTATTGACCTTCAGCAGCCTGCAAAGTGCGCACATTTGTGAGCATTCCGGGATTCTGACATTTCCTTTGACTTTTGTTGCATTCACCTCCTAGGCCCTGCCTGACACCTGTCCCATAATACCACCACCCGACCCGTGTGACACATCCTTCCCGCCTCGGTGCACTGTCACGTCCGGGTGTACCCTACCGGACAGGAGACAAACCCCCGGTGCATTTTCCACTTGCGCATGGTAGGCTGCTGGCGTATAACGAGCGGGAAGACGAATACGTTGCGCTCGTCCCTGGCCCCTCTCACCTTGAGCAATTGGAGCTCAAGCGTCATGGGCCAGGCTCGGGGCTTTTGACCTCTGGCCAGCACTTCCTCCCAGGCCGAGAGATGAGTGCAGCACCATACAAAGGATGTAACCAAATTGGACAAATCATCCGTGCATTTTCACCGCATGATTTGTCCAATTTGACCAAATCGTCCCCGCACCTGCCTCTCCGATTGTGTGCGCTCTCCTGTTTCAACATTTTACAATTGCCTGCATACTCTCCATCGGAATAATTCCATTAGAGAGTGTCTCCGCAGGTGACTCAAAACCCGAATGCGTAACAACTCGTATCCATCTTAATATCGGCTAGTTACGTCAGAAACACCCTTCGAAATCCAAGTGATCCATACCCTCATTACCGGGACCATCCAGCACATGGCCAATAATATCAGTATGATACAGCCGGGTGACTCAAAACCCGAATACGGGGAAACCATCACTTCATGGAGTAGCGAATGTTTATTTGACGTTTATTTTACTTTTATTTTACTTGAGGACGCGTTTTCTTGAGGCGATACAGATATGGATGTGCGCCTTTTCAGATTATTTCAATCGCTGTAGTGAGTATGTATCAGTTTATAGATACGTACTCACTACACGGGCGCGACAGTCCGCAAGAAAGCTGGTATAATTGTCCACCATGAAATTCTCCATCCGCAGAGATGTCGGTCTCTCTAACATTCAGCAGGACCTCTCCGGCCTCGAGGGAATCCCTATCGAGCTTGCCCTCCCCTACAAGCTCGAGGACTTCCTCGCCACGATGG
>MVQP01000168.1 GCA_002067235.1 Syntrophorhabdus sp. PtaB.Bin047 | reverse complement strand
ATTCAGGGTGGGAAAGATAGCATGATAGAGAAAACCGCACATGCCGCCGGTGTTGTAGCAACTCACCTCGAACTTGTCCCCGACCTTGTGGCCGGCGTTACACTGGCCCTTCAGACCCGTAACCTCTGCTTTAATCTTCCTTCCGAACATGGGATCTCTTGCCATTTGCTCACCTCCTGTACGTTTTTACTCACAGAGCGATTGATTCCATCGTAACTGCCCTCTGCAACGCTACTTTCTTCCGCCGGTTCATATACACTACCGGGGCCATGCAGCCAAGACCTATCAGACTGGTAACAGATTCGGGATAAATGAGTAGAATCCCTCCCACGAAGAGCAGTGCCTGTTCCCAGAATGATAGTGTTGTGAACAGCCATCTCGACACGACCGAGGAAAGGGCAATGACACCAAGCGTGCATGATGCGACCGCAATAAGGACCTTGACGAGTCCCCCTTCTAGCAGGATCGACTGGTCGTAGATCATGACGTAGGGGATGATAAAGCCCGCGATGGCATACCTGAAGGCAGCGAAGCCTATTTTCATCGGGTTGTCCTCCGCTATGGCCGCCGCCGCATATGCGGCGACCGCAACGGGAGGCGTCACCGCCGAGACGCAGGCGAAGTAGACAAGGAAGAGATGAGCCGCTATTATCGGAATACCTAGTGTAGTTATCGCCGGGCCGCAAAGGGTCGCCGTCAGAATGTATACAACGGGCAGCGGCATGCCCATCCCGAGCATGAGTGAGGCAATCATGGTAAGGAAGAGTGCCATGAGCAGGCTCTGGTGTGAGAGGAGAACGACGATGCTAGCAAATTTTCCACCGAGCCCCGTCAGGATAATTATGCCGACGACTATACCGGCGGAGGCGCAAGACGTCGCGACAGACAGGGACGTTTTCGAAGTGGACTCAAATGCCTTGAGGAGGCCGGACAGGTTCATCCGTGTTTCCTTCCTGAAAAAGCTCGCGACAAAGATCAGGAAGGAGGCTATCACCGCGCACATGGCGGGGGAGTATCCAACAATGAGGAGGGTGATCAGGACGCCAATAGGACCTATGTATTGAAAACTTATGGGAATTGTTTTCGAAAAACTGGGCAGCTCCTCCTTCTTGAACCCCACAATACCCGTCCTTGATGCCTCAAAATACACGATCAGGGAGCATGAGAGAAAATACAGAACCGAGGGAAAGATTGCAGCCTTACATATATCGATATACGATGTCCCCGTCATCTCGGCCATCAGGAAGGCGGCCGTTCCCATTACCGGTGGCATCAGGGCCGCTCCCGTACATGACACAGACGTGATGGCCCCGGTAAATATGGACTTGAACCCCGTCTTCTTCATCATGGGAATGCTGAAGGAACCGACCGTCACCGTACTCGCCGTCGGACTGCCTGTCATGGTGCCAAAGAGTGCCGCGGCAAAGTTTCCAATGTGTCCCGCAGCGCCCCGGAGGCGCCCCATCAACGACATCGATAGATCGACAAAGAATTTCGCGGCGCCCGAAGCCTCGAGAAATGCCCCGAAGAGCACAAACTGGATGACAAGCGTCGCAACTACGGCTATTGGCGTGCCATGTATGCCATCGGGGGTAACGTACATAGACTCGACGAGATCCCGGCTCGAGAACCCGCTGTGGCTGAACATGCCCGGCAGATGGTTCCCGAAATAGCCATAGAGGAGAAACAACACAGCAATGCAAACGAGAGACCATCCGATGGTCCGGCGGGTCGTTTCCAACACCAGCAATATAGCCAGGATGCCGAGACCATACTCGAAATTGGTCAGTTCGCCCACCATGGTGGGACGCACCGACAGCTCGGGATAATTCACGACGATGTAGAGTCCAACGACCAGCGAGAGCGCCGCCAGACAGGCATCGAAGACAGTGATTCTCTTTCCCTTTCCCTTGAATGGAACGTAAAGGAAGACAAGGCACATGAACAGTGAGAGCGTGATCGCATAGTTTGCAAGGGGCCTCATAAGGCCAAAAAACCCGATATATACATGATACAAGGCCGTGCAGATTGCAATGACCTGCGCTGCCCTCCTCATAACTGCATCAAATTTCATGGTCGCCTCCGTTAGGGGTAAGGCTCATGTCAAGCCCGGGCGGTCTCGACACCAGGGCGACCCGGGGCTGCCCGCCGCGGAGGGGCAAGCCCGGGCGCGCCTCTCATCCTGCTACTTCAGAACCCCGACTTCTCTGTAGAACTTTATTGCCCCTTTGTGCAATGGAACACCTCCCGTGGACACCATGAAGGAAGGTCCCAGGCCTTTTAAAACCACATGGATGGTAGAGAGGTAGGCGCGCCTTTCGTAGATCGACTTGGTGATTTTGTAGACGAGATCCTCGGGCAGATCGGCCCTGCATGCAAGAATATTGCGCGCCGCTATCGTCGGGACGTCAGCCTTCAGGAACTTGTATGCGCTGGCCGGGATCACCATCTTACTCGTTCCGAACTCCCGGTTCAGGGCGTCGATAACCTTTTCACTCAAAGGGAGTATGGTTATGTCGTGCGTGCCCGAGAGCTCCACAAACTGCGTGGTTGGAACGGGACTGCAGCCACTCAAGGAATCGAGGCTGTCGGATCGCATGAGATTGATAGATTGCCCGTAGCTGTTGTAGATAATCTTGCCGCCCCACTTTTGCAGCGTCTTGTAGTCGAACCCGTAGAGCTCGAAGACCTTTTCGGATACGATTTCCATGAAATTGCCCTTTTTGTTCGGCGAGTGCTTCAGAGGGTATTTCCGAGACGCCATATCGGCAAAACTCGTTATGCCGGTCTTCTTGAGGATAACAAACTGGAAAGGTTCGTCGAACAGGGCTGTGATGGCTACAACGTTCTTCATCGGCGTCTTATAAGGCTCCCGACCCTTTATTGCGCTCATGGCCGTCGATGAGACACCGAGGACCAGATCGGACGAACCCTTTTCGAGACGGATGAAATTGGTTGCATCAGTGCCGGACGTGGTCGATATTGTGGAACCGGGAGGCAGGCTTCGTCTCAATACCTCGCCGACCCCTTCTGTCACCGCCGACCATGCACCCCCTGCAGTCCCCCCGCTTATTACCAGTTTGGTCGGTTTTTGCTCTGCCGCCATCGGCGGAACGGCTGTGAGGACCATCAGGACAAACGAAAGAAACAGACCACCAAAAGAAAGAAAAACTCTTGCCATTATTACCCCCCTTTTTCTTTTTGGGCATTACGTGCCCTTCTCGAACAACTTCAAAAGTTCGTTTTTCGCCACCTTCCCGCGCTGATTCCGCGGTAACGAAGACAAGAAGACGACCTTCTTCGGGACCTTGAAATCGGGAAGGCTCTTCCTGCAATGACCTATTATCTCTTCGCTGTCTATGGCGGCCTGCGCCTTCGGCACTACGAAACAGGCGACCTCTTCACCGTAGATGGGGTCCGGTACGCCGACTGTCGTTGCCTCCTGAACCCCGGGATGCTCCATGACGCGGGACGTGATCTCCATGGGAGAGATGTTTATGCCCCCCCGGATGATGAGATCCTTCTTCCTCCCCGTGATATGGATGTAGCCTTCCGCGTCCATGAACCCGAGGTCGCCGGTGATGAAGCCTTCTGCAGGAAAGGGATCCAGCGACCCGTTTTCTTTGAGGTAACAGGATCCCATTGATTTTCCTGTCACAACCATCTCGCCGACTTCGCCGGCTTTGCACCTCTCTCCATTCTCATTCTGAAAGAAGACCTGCTTATGCTTCAGGGGCAGGCCAACAGAGCCGACCTTTCTGTTTGCCGGTGGATTCCCCACCATCCACCCCGCCTCGCTCATCCCCATCATCTGATTTATGGGGATTCCGTACATCTCTTCGAACTTGAGATGGGTTTCCACGGGTAGCGGCGCCGAGCTTGAGGTGATGAACCTCAGGGAGGGCACATCATCTTTCCGGAGATCGACGGGTTCGTTTACCAGCATACTCAGGACGGCAGGGACTCCGGATGACACTGTGATGTCATATTTTTTCAACCAGCCAGGGAACTTTGTCCGGGAAAACTTTTTAGCGAAGTAGAGAGTGTTGCCCTTGAACATGCTCGTCAGAATGGAGAGCAACTGGGAAGAGAGCCAGTTGTACGCCCGATACTCCAGGACCCTGTCCTTTTCACCTATGCCCGTTCGGTCGGAGATTTCGTCTACCATGTACAGGAGCGCCTGTCGTGGGATAAGGATTCCCTTCGGCAATTCCGTGGTTCCCGAAGTGTATACAATCTCCGCCGTATCCCCGTAGTCACCCAGGTGACCGCTGAAGGCCATGGGCCGGCTGTTCAGAGATTCCCAAAGTTGATCATCCGCGGCTTCATTGCCGTAGAACTCCGAGAAGGTCAACCACCGTGCGGATGCTCTCCTGTTCCGGTTAAGTTTGAGATCTTTGTCGTAGAGGATAAGGTCCGTTTCCGCCAGATTGGTGATCCTGTAGATGTTCTCTTCACTTTCTTCGGAAAAGACGGGATTCAGGATCGCCCCGTATTTCAACGTCCCGAAATAAATGATCATCGTCTCTATGGAGTTCTTTCCGATGAGTGTGACCTTATCCCGCTCTGTCATGCCAATGTCTTTCAAAAAGTTGGCAAACCTGTTGCACCATTCGCACATCTCACGAAAGGTGATACTCTTGTTTTGGTCGAGACTTTCGATAAAGACCTTGTCTGGTTGATGACGGCTATGATTTTCGATTATGGTATGCCAATTGACGTAGGTATAGTGTTGTCCGTCCAAGCCCATGGATAACCCCCTTCATTGTTTGAAACATGGAGGCATGGCACCCAGAGCGCCCCTGTCCGGCCGGATGGGCGCCATGCCGTCAAACTCGTCAGAATCCTGTTCTGGCGAAAAGCTTTGCGTAATCCTGCTGCGGTTCCTTGCCCCTCGCAATCTCTTCATCGCTGAACCACTTCTTCAGGTCGACCATCTCGACGGGGTATTTTGCCTTTTCAAAGGCGTCCACGTACCTGAAAGGAACCGTTGCGTCAAGGGCGATTGCGCCGGAGAACTTGATGTTGGTCTGGGTCCAGTCCTTCTCTCCCGCGGAACTCCTTTCCGCCGGCTGGAAGGTCTGGCCGGCACCACCGGGAGAAACGACCATGATGTCTTCCTTGGCATCGACGCGGGTGGCTATAGCCCACATCACGTCATCCATGCTGTATATGTCGATGTCGGGATCGACGGCAATCGCTATCCTGGCCCCAATGGAGCAGGAGAGCGCGGTGGAGAGAATATTCTTCACAAAGCCTTCGTCCCGCTGCCTGCGCTTTTTCACCTGGAAGATGACCCCGCCCCAGTCGGGGATCGCCATGGGAATATTAGTGTCCACTGTGAGTCCGGGACACACACGCTCGGCCAGCTCGAAGAATGTGGCCGTCCTTACCATGGTGTCGATATTGTGGTCATCGTAGCTGTGAACGCAGAGGGGATAGTAAATGGGCTTGTCCTTACGGTGCGTGACGGCCGTGACGTTGAACTTGTAGGTTCTATATGCCTTGCCCATGTAACCTGACCATTCCGGGTGGAAGGGGTAAACGCCCTGTTTCTGGTCCCGTTCGGCCAATTCGCTCTCCCAGACTTTTTGAGTGGTATCGAGATAACCCTCGATCACGTATTCGGCCTGCGCGATGGAGTACGCATCGATGGTCTTCGCTTTCACGATATCGACGGGGAATCCCTGTACGCGGCCGGCGATACCAAGTTCATCGCAACCTGCGGGGAGGATCGTATACACGAAGCCGGCGCCCGCCATGAGGGTGCACGCGGGGGGAACGCCCATGTTGATGGTGAGAGGGATTGGTTCTTTGCGATAGAACTTGGAGGCAATCATGTCCGTGTGGGAGCCCGGGGAGATCTGGAAGGTCGAGAAATCAGGCCCCCGGAAGAACATACGGTTGTAACTGATGTGGGTACCGCCCCAGAACCATTTTCCTGTTGCGAGGGTGTTACCGCCGCCGAGCGTCCTTCCAGGGTCGGAAGGAGTGTGCTTAATCATGGGAATGATGGGCCAGACATCGATATTCTTGTCAACCACGACTTCCTGGCAGGGTGCTTCCTTGACTTCGCGGGGAGGTAGCGGGTTGCGGATACCCTCTAGGATCCTCCACTTGAAGGTTCTCTCGTTTCCCGCGTCGTACAACTGGGCCACCAGGTTCCCATCACCGTAGAGATTGGTGAAGAGCCGTCCATTGGGATAACCTTTGACGTTGTTGAAGAGGATGGGCAGGCCGCCATCAAAATGCTTCTGGATACCTGTCATCTCGAGCTCGGGATTGACCTCGACATTGGTCTCAAGAAGTTTGTTCGTTTTCCTCAGGTGATCGATGGTTGTCCTGAGGCTGGCAAGATACTCGTTGGACATGATGAAACCCCCTTTTTAGCTTATTTGGATATTGAGTTCCATAACTGCTAAACTGTTTAACAGTTTAACCATAGCACTTTTTACCTTGCTGCGATTTCGTTGTCAATAGGAATTTTTACTTTTTTGAAATTTTTTCTGAGTTATGCAAAAGCGGTGATACGAGGGTCATTCTAAAACCGGTGCTGCTGCGGCCCGCGAACGTGGCAGGCAGACCTCAAGGGCCGAGCTATACGTCTTCTTTGAGCCTCTTTAACACATCGACAACATGCAAATGCATCAACTTCGAAGCGCCCTCGCTATCCTTTTCCTTTATGCAGGCCGTTACCTTCTTGTGAAAGTCAAGGATGGCGCGATGGTCCTCCAGACTGAGACTGATCTTCTTGAACTCGTCATTGAGGATCATGGCGGTGGCGTCGATGATGAGGCACAGCATTCCATTCCCGGACGCCTCCGCAACCGCCTGATGCCAGTCGATGTTGACCACAATGGGGACCTTGTCGACTTTCAGAGATTTATCCCTCAAAGCGATCAGTTCCTCCATCTTCCTGATGTCGGCGTCAGTCCTTCTCTGGGCGGCCAGGGCGGCCATCCCCGGCTCCATGATCTCCCGCATTTCGAGAAGCTCGAAAAGGCCAACCTTGCTCATCTGTATGACGTCGTACAAGGTTCTCGAAAAGGATCGTATTGCCCTGTCGGTAACATACGCGCCCCCGAGGACCCCGGTCTTGACGCTAACAAAGCCAAGGCGCTCCAACGACTTCATTGCCTCTCGCAAGGATCCCCTGCTGATATTGAAAATTGCCAGAAGCTCTCTTTCCGAGGGGAGTTTTTCCCCCGGCTTGTAGATGCCGTCTATGATGCTCTTCTTGATCTGATAAACGACATTATCAGAAACCCGGCCTCTGGAAACCTCTTCAAATACTCGATCCATTGCTCCTAAACCCCTGTCAGCCATAAGGAACTGTTTATGATACTACGTATAGCATTATCGACTTTCTTCGTCAACCATAGATTCCGGCTGCACAAGGCCAGGCATTCTACATCTGTAACCAGCTACATGAGGTACCCTTTAGCGTGTATTCCTGGGCGAAAAATGGATCCTCTCCAGACGCTTCCTGTCGTCGAAGATGCACATCGGCGCATCCCTGAGCTTGCATGAAGTTCTTAGATCTTCCGACCTCCACAGGCCATCCGAGAATACGCGGCCTCCCCCGCTTCAGTCGCGCCTGTCCCTGGGAGATGACCCGGTCGCGAGAAGGCAGGCCATGCATTCGAGAAGCATCTCGTTGTCGCTCTCCTTCCTCACCGCCACCCTGATGTAGTTCTCATCCAGGCCCTTGAAGTTCGAGCAGTCGCGCACGAGGATGTTCTGCTCCTTCAAGTCCCTTACGATACGTGGACTCTGGGGGGGGACCGCAGATGGTAGTTGGTCGTCCGGATTGCGGCCTCTTTCAAGGCACTTATTTTACCATGGTGCATGCCCGTTCATACTCATTGAAGGTGGGCTGGGCAATGAGCACAACAGTTCTTTAGAGTCATTCGCAGTCATCAGGCAATTATTATATAACATTAGCTTCTGCGCTTTGGAATAAAGTCCACACAAGAATGGAAAATGACCTCAATGTTCTTAAAACGCGCTCGCCAGTTCTCTATAGTTGCGGGAAGCCTATTCTTGTATTCACACTCCGTCGTGAAATACCTGACCACATCATCGTCAATGAATGCTACCCACAGCTCACCACCATCGGCACACATGAGGATACCCTCCATAATGCTATAAAGACCTCGCACCCCTCCCACAGTGACTCTGGCCGGGAACTCGTCAAGATTCTCGCTGAGATGCAATCCTTGAAACCGCAAACATAACGAGTCATAATACTCACCGCAAATGTGGTAAAGCCTCGATAGATCAAGCTCATTTAGTATGCCACCGTCAAAGAGCGCTTCTCTGTTACGGACGAACGAGCCAGCAAAAAGAACACCCGCGCCACGGTAATAGGAACAAGACTCCGTTTCATCAACATCGATAACACGCCGTGTACTATCGAGTCTCTTTCGAAAGACAATTTCACCAATTTCTCCCGAGTCGCCGTTGGCGATTCTTGAGTAAGCAAGATCAGCTGACACCAAACGCGCATATGCTGTCAGTTCTCCCATATGGGCACCGTCATAAACAGACAGATCGAAGAGAAAACCAGCAGGACCTACCTCTCGAACGAATAACTGACCCCCACGTGCTACATCGTTGTTTTCGATCTTCCACTTTCCCCACCACAATGGCGCTTTCGTACCAGTCTGCAATGAGATATCCGTGGGGCTACCTAACACAGCCTTCAGCCCAGTCTCCAATCTTCCCTGCAGCAAACCCCTTGCTTCGGAACGGTCGCCCGCATCTTGCCTCAGCTCATACGACACCACTCGGCGACCTCGCAAGTCAAAGGGAAGATCTCCGGGTCCACCAAAGCAGGTATTTTGAACAAGCAATATGCGATCCCAACCAAGCTGCGCAACAGCGTATCCGAGCTCAACAAGCACATTCGGGTTAGGTGTGAGGCGCATGCCGGAACCCGCATTGATGATGGAGACGTCTGCCACGAATACATCGGCATGGATGATCTTGGTGAAGATACTCTCGGAAATTGATGGAGATCCGGAAAGTCCCGCCGTGTCCCGATCAAGAACGGGGTCTATGGACTCTTCCCTGTGTATGGCTTTGAGGGCTCGCCTCAGAGCGTCCTCAATGAAGTTCCGGTTAACAGAGCTATCCAAGTCGGACTGCCAAGAATAAAAGATGGTTCGTTTCATTGACCTCCCCCTCCTTGTTGCCAGAAACCACCAAGGATGCCAGTCCGGTCTCTATCCTGCCGTACAGCTCCTTCTCAAGGCTTGAGAGGAAGTCGAGCACGGTTTCATCTCAGGTACCACCCTTCTTGAAGGCTTCATAGTAGTAACTGGCCTCCGATTCATCAGTCAGAGCAATCTCCAACATAAGCCTCAAGTACATCAGTGATGCCGGTATGACGTCTTTCGGATCTGCCCCATCCGGAAGTATTTCTGGGTCGATGGCCAACTCCATGTTCATGAACCACCAGTTTTCAATCTTTGAAAGCAATTCAATCAACGCCTGAAACTTGGTGATATCGAAATTGCGATCGGCATTCGCCAAGAAATCCGACAGTTCGTGTGTGACTTCGTTGCGGTGCTTCCGGATGTGATCAAAGGCCTGAAGGTCCGCGTCGTCGATGGCGCCCATTTCCTGGAACCACAGAAGCGAGGCATGCAGGCGGCTCTTGGACTTCGATAGTACTTCATTCCGATATGTCTCGCTGATGATAAGACCATCTTTGTTAAAGCCGTCACAGAAGAAACTCTCAGGTTTTTGAATAACAGAATCCTTGAACATCTCGAAGGCAGCAATGAAGAGAGAAATCAACAGCAGGTTTGCACGCAGTGTTCCGGGATGGAGGAATTTCTCCCAAGAATCCTTTACGCTTTTCATGATTTTATTCGCACCCAACTTAGTAGTCCCTATGCATATGGAGGAAAGAGGATCGTGCTATAGCTTCTCAGGTCCAGTCCCCTCATTCCCGGATGCACCACCACCAGAAGCATTGCTGTGTTCCCCTCTTCTCTTGCCGCCTTTTCCTCACAGTTGCTCACGAGCACAATCGGCTATGCTCGGTCATGAGATATGTGACGTACGACAGAATGAGATTACAGAAAAGCCTCCCCTCTTCTGGAGAAATAGGTATGCCGGCGTTCAGATCAAGACCGTGCCGCACTCCACCGCCCGTTGGCGACGATAGGTACCCGTGAAGTTGCGTACTCCAATCGATCACTAACCCAAGGGTCGTGCCCCGTGACCCGGCTCTCAGTTCCTTGGCAATACTGTTAAAATATCGTCCCTCCACAGTTCCAGTCGGAAGATTGGCACCACGAAAGGCTGTGGCAATGGATTCCAAGATCCAGAGCATCTCCTGCACGGCCTCCCTCGGGCGATTCTGCGCAAGAAGCTCCTCGGCATGCTGCAATGATTCTCTTACGATGGCAGATGCATCTTCTGTAAGCGTGGGTGGCGGAACTGGCTGGGGCACACGTGCGCCCGCTTCAAGACGTACCAAGCGAGGAGGGCTAACCTCTAAAAGGACGTTGTTTTCACGAAGGATCTCATTCATCAGATCAACACTGGGAAGTTCGAAATTGCCGTCCCCTCGTAGTGCCTCACACGCATCGTAGAATGCTTCCACGAAAAGCTCAGGTGATTTGGCAGCTTCTCCCATATAGAAGGCTAGGTCAGTCTGGGCCCACCCTACGACGGAACTCCGGTGATGTGCCGCACCGACAGCGCCGCAGAAATAACTTTTGAAGTGTTCGAGGAGTGTCCAACGATTGCCTTGAGCGACTATCTTCCCGATCAACTCTTCAAACTCAGATACCACGCGTTGCGGCATCGGGTCGCTGCCAGAATTCCGCTGAAAACGGCAACCCTCAGGAAGTTGAAGTGACATTATGTCTCTCCTCCCGCAGCCTTACCTAAGATTCATTGAAAACATCATTAATCCGATGGAACGTCCCTTTGGATGTTCTTTGCTTCCATCTCTTTCAGAAACTCGTCAAAGTCATCCAGTTGCTTTCTGAACTCTTCTTCTGTTATGTCAGGCAGGCCCGCAAAATACTCCTGAAGCGAAACAACACCAGGATGCGACCCAAAGTACGTCAACAGGGTCGTGAGAGAATCGGGTTTCAGTAGCTTGCGCAGTTCTTCTGTCTCATGTTCCTCTAGAAACCCAGAAAGGGGACCGTTTATGCCGAACTTTTCCTCCAAAGGCAGAGGGAACAAGATGATCGGATTCACACCAACGAAGCACGTAATAA
>MVQP01000167.1 GCA_002067235.1 Syntrophorhabdus sp. PtaB.Bin047 | reverse complement strand
GCTCCCTCCCATGTACACGGGGCACAACCCGGAGCTTCTCTACAACAGCATCGAGATGAGGAAACAAAGGACGCTTAGGGAACCGCAGGAAACGGAAGATGCACACAGGGCCAGGATGGCCCGGGAGATATCCCTTCCCCTCACGGGTTCCCTGGATTTCGACAGCGTCTATGCCGTGAGGGTCACTCCCTCCGAGGTCCGCCGTAACGAGAAGGACGGACTCATCCACATGAGTTGCCGGCTCTCTGCCGCGTTCGAGGCGGGCCGGGAGGATCCCGCGAAGAAGGCCTTCGTCGTCAGGTACCTGCCCCAGCTCGACAACAGGTACGCAATAGACAGGAAGGATGGCACCCGGGTGACCATCGAGGAGATAAAGTTCAGCGAATATGCGGTGGTGGCCGTCAACGCGAGGAACCTACCGATACAAAGGACCGCCGGACCGCAGGCACACAAGGACGGGAAGAGACCGCAGGAGGGCGGCAAGGAGCCCGAGAGCGAAAGGGTCGAAGGAACAGCAAAGTTGACCGCCGAGGAAGCACGGAGCATAGAGGGCGGCGTCATGGCGCTTCTCGTCGGGAGGCTCGCGCCGCCCTATACTTCACACGAGGAGATCAACCGCAAGCCGACGACAGACAGACCCGGCACCTATCTCGGGAGATACCATTACCTGTACATGGACCTCATGGCAATATGGTTCTACGACGTGACGACAGGGAAGGTCCTCAAGAAGATTCGGCTCTCTTAGCAGTTCCGACCCCCCTTCTTTCGGGGGCTACAGTCTTTGCATGGCATCGGCCATGCGCTTGAGCGCCTCGGTGAGGGTGCTCCTCGGACAGGCAAAGTTGAGCCTGACAAACCCCTCTCCCCCTTTTCCATACTCCAGCCCGTCGTTGAGGGCCACCCGTCCCTTCTCGAGAAAGAAGCGGAAAGGGTTCCCCGGTATCCCCGACCCCCTGCAGTCGATCCAGGCAAGATAGGTCGCCTCCATGCGGCTCATCGAGAGGTAAGGCAGCCCCTCGTCGAGGGACCTCTCCACAAGCTCCCTGTTGCCCTCGAGGTAGGCAAGACACTGGGTGAGCCACTCCTCACCGTCCCTATAGGCTGCCAGGGCAGCTGCGACCCCCAGGACGTTCACATGGGGGATAAGGCCTTCCATGCCCCTCAGCCAGGTCTTCCTCAGCACCGGGTTGCTTATCACCGCGAAGGAGCACTTCAGGCCCGCCAGATTGAATGTCTTGCTCGGCGACATGAAGGTGATGGTGCGATCCGCCACCTCGTTGCCCAGGGTGGCGATGGGCATGTGCCGGTTGCCGGGGAACAAAAGGTCGCAGTGGATCTCGTCGGAGCAGATAAGAATGTTCCGTCTGAGGCAGATATCGGCAAGCCTTTCCAGTTCGTCCCTTCGGAAGACCCGTCCGACAGGGTTATGGGGATTACACAGGACAAAAATCCGCGTCCTGTCCGTGATCGCCTCCTCGAAGGCGTCGAAATCGATCTCGTAGGTGTCCCCCTTCTTTACCAACGCAGGACTGATGACCGCGCGTCCGCGGTTCACCGGGTCGGCGATGAAATGTGAATAGACGGGCGGCTGGACGAGAACGGCATCCCCCGGCTCCGCGAAGAGAATGAAGGCCAGGTTCAGACCCGTGACCACGCCGGGCACAAGGACGATCTCCTCCCCCGGAACGTCCCATCCATAGAGCCTTTTGAGCCTCTCCCGGACGACCTCCACGAACTCCTCCGTCGCCCCTCCGTATCCGAAGACCCGGTGGTCCACCCGTTCGTGCAGGGCCTGAACGACCGGCTCGGGGGAAACGAAATCCATGTCCGCGACCCACAGGGGAAGGACCCCGCCACCGTATCGTCTCCATTTGATGCTGTCCGTGCCTTCTCGCTCGACAATCTTATCGAAATCGTATCTCATATTCCGTCTCCGTCATCAGCAAATCTTTTTTTCATGATGGACCCTCGCCCCCTTCCGCGCAGGGCAGCTTCCGGGGGTCCGCTGCCTCACTCTACATTTTTCCTGTCCCTGTTTAAAGAAAGCGACCACCGGCATATTGAGGAGAGGGATCTCCTGCCCCGACATTGCACTAAAGGCCTTACCGCCTGAACCATCTCGGGTCGCTGAACCATTTCGTCGTCCTCTGTATCCGGTTGGTATAGTTCGTCACGAATTCCCGGATCAGCTTGCGGGTGATCCTCTGGAGGTCGTTGTTCTTGAGAAGGTGCCCGATGTCCTCGGGGTCCTTGAAGGTGATCTCGAGGATGATGTCGCAGAAACCGCCAAGCACCACGTTCCAGCAGTTCGTTACCGTGACGTAATCGATCTTCGCCATTGCCGGAAGGTATTCATTGGTCATGAAGTCCCCGTACCTCTCTTTCATGTCGGGCCTCAGATCATAATACTGATTGAACTTCCAGACCCCTTTCTGGACCGGATACCTCCCCAGCTTGACCGTGCCGTCGGGCTCGAGGACCGTGCTGTTGTAGTTCGCAACGTACCTTCTCAACCCCAGGGCAAGGTCCCTGAACCCCTGGCCGGTTATGATCCTGGAAATGTCCTCGAGACTCTCCGACGAAAACGCCGTTATCGTCCTCGGCCCGAAACCGACCTCGACGAAATACCCGCCCACGGGGACGAGACCAAGGGTCGTGATCTCGGCCAGATAGGTGTTGTTCAGGTAATCGGAATACTCTTTCTCCCTGCCTTGAATGACATCCCAGTACTGGATGAACAATAGCGACATGACTGCCCCCCTTTTTTCGTTCCCGGTTCCGGAGAACCTGAGAGTATTATACGGCCGGATGGATTGTCAAGTACAGGACGTGACAACGCGCCTCCCGGAATGCGAAGAGTGAGATATAATGGTATAGTACCACGAGAGTAAAGATGTCGGGAGGGTGCCATGAAGAAGATAGACACGCTGGCAGAGACATTTGCCGATTCATGGAGCCGGTTTGTCCATGATCTTGCTGGAATCGCAGTCCTTAAGGTCGAAGGCATCACCAGGTCAAAGGCGGCATCGGGACAGGCCCCCGGCCCATACGAAGCACAGTTGGTCCCCCTCGTCGAAAAGATCGCCGAAGGCCTTCATGAGGACAAGGACTCCCTGCTTCAGGCGGTACATGCCGAACTGACCGAAGATCCGGCTTCCTGGCCAGTTCTGTCATACCTGATGCGCGAGTTCGAATTCTTCCACGAACTGGCGTCCTTTTCCGGCGGCGACGATGTTGACGGAGCGGTAGAGGCCGGCCGGACCATCAGGGGGTCTTTCGAAGAGGTTTTCACCACGATACCCGGGAAAGTGCGGAAGACCCTCAGGGTCCTCGACGGGGTCCTGGATCTCCTGAAAAAGGCCGCCTGATCCTTGCGGACCTCTACCGGTTCTCGATGAGGTCCGTGCGGTACTGGATGTAGATGTCGCGCATGGATACGTAGGGGTCCACGGCCGCCTTCTTGAGCGCCTCGTATTCACCGAGATGGAAGGATGTGCTGTTGATCTTCTCGTGGGCGAAGAGGCCCACGTTCTGGTAGTCAAAGAATTCCGTCCCGACGTACGTCTGCGGCCTCATGGTCCAGTCGACGAGAAAGCCGAACCCGTCCCGGGGACTGGAGGGACCGAGAAAGGGCAGGACGAGATAGAAACCGGGGCCCAGCCCCCACTTCCCCAGGGTCTGACCGAAATCCGCGTCGCGGCCCTTTATACCGAAACACTCCTCGGCGCAGTCCCGAAGCCCTCCCACACCGACCGTGGAGTTGATGAGCAGTTTCGCCAGCTCTTCCCCGGCATAGCCCGGCTTGCCCTGAAAGAGATTGTTCAGAATCCGGACGGGGGCCGTCAGGTTGCGGTAGAAGTTTCTGAAAAGATTCCTGAAAGGCAGGGGCACGATATAGGAATAACCCGTGGAGGCGGGTTTCCATAACCAGAAATAGAGCTTGTCGTTGAAATGATACATTGCGACGTTGAAGGGCCGCAGGGGATCGGCTATCTGGGGCCGCGGTCTGGCGGGAGCCCCCTCGTCGGTCGCCACATCTCCGTAAAGGTCGGAGGAGCCTTCCGCAGCGGGAACCGCCTCGCCCACATCCTCCGCCTTTACATCGCCATACTCATCGGACGGCGTCTGCCTGGCGGCGGCGTAAGTGGATAGATTGTCGGGTTTGCCTTTGGCCGTCTGAAGGTCCTCCCGGGATGCATTGCCGGCCGCCATGGTGTTAGGGGCAGGTCGCGCCAGTCTGTCCCCGGTGTCCTGAAGGTCCCGAATCGTGATCTTGCCGAGCTCCGGGATGTCCTCTTCCGCGTGGAGCAACGGACAAAGGAAAAGAAACGCCATGGCCAGGCAGAGCCCACCTGAGGCCTTGAAGGACATTCGCCTCCGGGGCTCCCCGGCGGCAGAGCAGCGCTTCGACATCACTTCCCTACCCTTTTCCGGAGGGTGTCTATCAACACCTGCGGAGGGTTGTTCCCGAGGATCTCTCTGAACTGCGTGCGGTAATTGCTGATAAGGCTTACGCCCTCGATGACGACGTCGTACACCATCCAGTCGCTGCCCTTCTTTATGACCCGGTAATTGATGGGCACTTTGGTATTGCCCTTTGTGACAACGCTCTGCACTTCCGTCGTGGTCTCGGTGAGCTGCACTTCCTTCGTGAACTCCACCTTCTCATTGGTGTAGGCAGTGATCCTGTCTATGTAAGTGTTTCTGAGGAGTGTTTTGAAAAGCTCGACGAATTCCTTGCGCTGATCCATGCTCAGCTTGTTCCAGTTAAGTCCCAAAGTCCGCTTCGAAAGCTCGACGTAATCGAAAAGCTTTTCCGCCGCGGCTTCTATCTTCTGTTCCTTCACCTTCTTGCCCGCCTCCCCCTTGAGCTTGGGGTCCCTGAGCACGTCAAGAACGCTGTTCGCGTTGATTTTCACCATATCCAGGGCCGATGCCGCAAAGACATGGAAAGGCACCATTGACATGATGAGTATCATCAAACCGGCCAGTACTCTTCTCACTTCCTCCTCCTTGGTCATTTTGCAGGCTGTTCCTCACCCTGCGCGGGCGGCTTCTTGACATCGCCGAAGGCGTATTTGCCGATAAGGTCTTCGATGTCCGCCGGCACCGAGGTCTGGGTGATCGTCCCTCCGGGTTTCAGGACTTCTCCCGATCCCCCCGGATCCACCTTTACGTATTTATCGCCGATGAGGCCTGCGGTCTTAACGATCGCCGACGCGTCATCATAGATGACCGTCCCCTTGTCGATCTTCATCCCCACAACGCCCATCTGCTTCTCCTGATCGATGGTAAGGCTCGTCACCGTGCCCACCTGGATGCCGTACACCTCGACGGAGCTTCCCACCCTCAGTCCCGCGACCGAGGTGAAGCGGGCCTTGAGCGGATAGGTCCTGTCTCCGAAGAGCGAGACATTGCCGAGTTTCACGGTCATATAGCCGACACAGATGAGGCCGGCCACTATGAAGACGCCCACCGTCGTCTCTATGGAATACTTTTTCATTGATCATTACCTCCAAAATCACACCGGTATGTCGATATGATCTCCTGCTTCGCCCGGCCCTTCTCGATTATCTCGTCGATCGTGTCCTCGGGGGAGATCTCCGTGACTCCGGCATGGATGTGGATATCGAAACAGGTGGCCTCAACGCTGTTCGCGGACGCTATGTCCCGTATGTGGTCTATGACACCGCGCTCCAGGTCGCGGGAATAGTCCGCGACCAGCTTGCGGGCCTCCTCTATGGTCTTGCGGGGGAATATGGTCAAGATCTCGTCCCTGCTGTGGCGCGCCGAAAAACCACCGATGGCGTTGAAGTACCGGTTGGTGTATTCTCCCAGGGACCTGAGCGCCTCCAGCGCGGCCTGCGTCCCCAGGACCTCGGAGAGGATGTTGAGGCGAACGCCGAAAAGCGCCGCGGAAGAGGCCGCTTCCCTGGCCGCGCTCCCCAGCATCCCGGAATAGTGCATCTTGAAGGCCTCCCGCGAGAGAAGCCCCGTCAGCTGGTCCTCGAAACCGTCGAGGCTCCGCA
>MVQP01000166.1 GCA_002067235.1 Syntrophorhabdus sp. PtaB.Bin047 | reverse complement strand
CTGCGAATTATGGTTATGCCAAAACCCTCTAAGCTGCTCGCCCACACTGGTCGTCCGACAGCTATTCCAGTTCTGCCAATCCCTGCAACCGATCGGACTGCCATTATCTCTCGAAATAGTTCATGCGGAATTTCCTCGGTCAGCTTTCTGGTTGCACTATCTCAAAGAAGTCTCCACATAATTCCTTATTCCGGGCTCACTCAGAAAGACGTTGTCCTCGGAACGCTTCACAGTTCTCTCGCGGGATTAATGGCCCGTATGTTACTGTAAAGTGCCGCCTAATGCACCATACACCAGCCATTTCATTCTTCCCACGGTTAATAATCCACAGACCAAGCGCTTTGAAGCGGTCGCGTTATGGGGTCGGCGTTATTCTGTACAATATTCTTCTGTTATCCTCGGTTTGTTGAACAGATGGATCCCTCACCTCCTACAGCATTATTGTTACAATCAGTACGACAACTTGGATAATGTGTTGTGTGTCGGCTGTAAAACAATGGCAAACAAGAACTTGATTTCGCGCCATTCATGGCGTATTCGCAAAGTTTTCGGGGAAATCGTGGAGGCCGGAGTGGCAAGAGGATGTGGATGAAGCAATGAACAGGTCGGAGAAATCGTGGCACCGAACGCTATTTACAGTAAGTGAACTCAAGAATACAAAATGCTTTGACTCTTCCTGCACAGGAATACTACAATCCTCTTGTGGATCTCAAGGGGAACATCATCTGCAACAAGTGCCACAAGGGTATGTCCCGCCCGGTTTGCACCTGCGGTAATACCATCTGTATCATCAGGTTCTATGCCGGCAAGACCTATGAGCGCCGACGTGACGAGCGCAACAATGTCATGACCTATCCGGAAGCTCTTAGGATCTTAACGCTCATCAACAATGATATGATCACTAAGGGTAGGCTTTTTGATCCTCAAGACTGGCTCGATGGTGCCGTCAAAGAGCGCAAATTCGAGAACCAGATCGAGGAATACTACCAGGACAAGCGGGAAGAGGTCGAGCGTGGCGAGTTGTCTCCTGAATATTGTCGAATCATTACCGGTTATAACAGGACTCACTTTCGATATTTCCACGGAATGGACATAATGCAAATATCCAAACAAGAGATAGCGGATTTTAAGCGCTCCCTAGCATCATTGCCGAAAATAAAATCCAGACAGAACGTCCTAAACGCCCTGAAAGCTTTCTTCAACTGGCTCTGGGTTAATGGCCGCATTGCTTCGCTTCCACCCTTCCCTACGATCAAGGGGAACAACGCGGTACCCCGTCGGGCACTCAGACAGAATGCACAGGCTGAGTTATTGGAAAGAATCCCCGAGCAACTCCGGGATCCTTACATATTCGCCATGGAGACAGGTGTCCGCCCCGGCGAGCTGATATCAATTCTCATTAAGAGCGTTGACCTCAATAACCGTGTAGTCTGGATTGAGCGGTCAAAAAGTGGCGCTCAGTACCGGGAGACCACCAAGGAGAATACAAAGCTCCCCGTACCGCTCAACGATGTCGCCCTTGCTGCGGTGAGACGTAACGTGATAGGCAAGTTCCCCATGGACTATCTGTTCATCTACCCGAAAACTGGACATCCTTGGAGCTACAAAACCCTTTACAAGGTATGGAAGGTCAATACAGGTAACGATTACGGACTCTACGAGGCTACCCGACACAGCTTCTGTACCCAAGTTGTACCTCTCACCGACAGTTATACCGCGCAGCGACTTATGCGTCACAAGGATAAACGGTCAACAGACAACTACTACCATGCCTTTTCTGACAAACTCCTTGAAGTCGTGCAAAAGAAGAACAACATCATCGAACTGGTCAAAGACGACTCCCAGAAATAGCACCGAAATAGCACCGAGTTTTTTAGTATTAACTATTAGAAATCATTGAGGAAATCTGGCGGAGGGAGTAGGATTCGAACCCACGGGGCACTTGCATGCCCAACGGTTTTCAAGACCGCCGCTTTCGGCCGCTCAGCCATCCCTCCGGGGATTGATTATTCTAAATATTTTTGAATCAAATGTAAACCGTTACCACCGGATGAGGCTGCTTCCCCAGGTGAGTCCGCCGCCGAAGGCGGTCAAAAGGACGAGGGAGTCCTTCTTGATTGTGCCGTCGCGGACCGCCTCGTCGAGGGCGATGGGGACCGTTGCCGATGAGATGTTGGCGTACTTCTCTATGGTCATGTACACCTTTTCCAGGGGGACGCCGAGCTTCTTCGCCATGCCCTGAAGTATCCTGAGATTCGCCTGGTGAGGGATGATGATGTCCGCGTCGTGGACAGTGTAACCGTTGACCGAGGCCGCCTCCTCACACGCCTCGGCGAAGCGGTTCACGGCGACCTTGAAGGACCTGTTGGCCTCGATCATCTTGAGGAAATGAAGACCGTTGTCCACGCTTTCGTGGGAGATAGGCGTCGTCTTCGATCCGCCGCCTGGCATGAGGAGCGTGTCGCCCGCAGCTCCGTCCGTGTGGATGTGGGTCGATAGGATCCGGGCGCCGTTTTCGGATTCCGTTACCACCGCCGCACCCGCGCCGTCACCCCAGAGGATGCAGCTTTCCCTTTCCTTCCAGTTTACGACCCTGCTCATGATCTCGCCGGCAACGACGAGGACCGTCTTGTTCGCCCCCGACTTGATGAACTTGTCCGCCACGTGGAGGGCGAAGAGAAAACCGGAGCATGCCGCCGTCACGTCAAAGGAAACCGCTTTGGTGCAGCCCAGCTTGGCCTCGAGCCAGTTCGACCCGGCCGGGCAGTGGGTATCGGGGGTGATCGTTGCGAGGATTATGAGGTCGATGTCGGAGGCCGTGACACCGGCAACCTCCATCGCCCTCTCGCAGGCCACCTTACACAGGTCGGATGTGGCCTGATCCTTCTCGGCTATCCTGCGCTCCTTGATCCCCGTGCGCGTGAATATCCATTCGTCTGTCGTGTCGAGGAATTTCTCAATATCGAAATTGGTCATGATGTGCTCGGGAACGTAGGACCCTGTCCCGACTATGGCAGTATTCTTCATGGAAAGCTCCGTGTTTTCTTGGTTTTGCTGTTAAATAGAACAAAAATATCTATACATTGTCAAGGGAAAACCCGGCAGGCGCGGAGCCCGACGTCGCCGGTCCCGCGAAGGGCGCAATTTCCTTGACATAGACCGCCCATGTCTATAAAACTTGGGTCATATCTCAATGAAAACCGACCATATCGACACGCGGGGATTCATCACCATCCTGATCCTGGCCCTTCTATGGGGTATCAACTATTCGGCGATCAAGATCACGAACACGGGCTTCTCCCCCATCTTCACGTCATTCGCCCGTTCCATCGTGGCTTCGGCTCTGGGGATCGGATACTGCCTCGTCATCAGGCAGAGGCTCTTCCACCGGGGAACGCTGCTCGCGCACGGGGTCGTCGTGGGGGTCCTCTTCGGGCTCGAGTTTGCCTGTTTGTACCTGGGCTTGCTCTTCACCGCTTCGGCGCGGGCCGTCATCCTCCTTTACCTGTCGCCTTTCGTGGTGGCCGCCGGCGCCCACCTCTTCCTGGGGGAGCGGCTGAGCCCCCTCAAGTGGATGGGTCTTCTCCTCGCCTTTGCGGGGCTCGTCAGTGTCTTCTACGGCAAGCCCTCAACCTACAACAGGCTGATGCTCATCGGCGACATGCTTGAAATCCTCGCTGCCTTCCTCTGGGGAGCCACGACGCTGTACATCAAGAAGTACCTGGCGGAGAAGATGCATCCCATAAACACGTTCCTCTACCAGCTCGTCTTCTCCATCCCCGTGCTCTTCCTCTGCGCCTTTTTCATCGAGCCGGTCTGGCTCAAGGACCCGGGGACGATGGCGATATCGTCGCTCGTCTTCCAGTCCGTCGTCATCGCCTTCGCGTCATACCTGGTCTGGTTCAAACTCATCCATGACTACCCTGTCGCGAAGCTCTCTGTCTTCACCTTCCTCACGCCCGTTTTCGGCGTGGCATTCGGAGTCCTCTTCCAGAGGGAGGAATTGACCCTGGGCCTTATCGCCGGGCTCGTCATGGTGAGCATCGGCATATACGTTACAAACTATAAGAAATGAACAAACACAGGATCATAACAGCAGCCGGTTTCGTCATCAGCATCGTCCTTCTCTATTTCTCTCTTCGGGGGATAGAGTACAGGCAGCTTGCCGGGGCGATCGCCAGGGCCGACCTCACGTACGCCCTCCTGCCCGTATGCTGCATATTCCTCTGCCTCACCCTGTGCTCCTTCAGGTGGTCCATGATAACGGGCAACGCAGTCCGGCTCCGCGACGCCTTCATCGCCCTCGTGATCGGCCTTTTTATCAACAACGTCCTTCCCGCCCGCATCGGCGAAGTGGCGCGCGGCTACGCCATTTCAAAGCGAAGGAACATACCTTTTACATATGCGGTGTCGACGGTATTCATCGACAGGGTTTTCGACCTTCTGGGCCTTCTGTCCATCACCTTCCTCTTCTTCCCCCGCCAGGCCCTCCCCCCGTCGGTGTCCAAGGCCCTCCACGTCCTTGTAGCCATCTTCGTGGTGTGCATCATCGTGCTTTTCGCCGTGAGCCGCGAGAAGACGGCCCGTAGAATAGCCGGATTTCTCGAAGGGTTCAAGCGCCCGTTCCTCGTGCGCCTCGCCACGAGAGTGCTCGAGATACAGGAGAACCTCCGCCGCATCAGTACGCCGGGCCAGATCGCGCTCTTCATCGTCCTGTCCATCGCCAACTGGCTGTCTATGAGCTCGGCCCTGTACTTCTCCCTCAAGACCCTTGGCGTTCCCCTGCCCTTCGTCTACGCTCCCTTCGTCACCGCCCTCTTGAACATGGGCCTCGCGGTGCCCTCTTCCCCGGGATACATCGGCGTCTACCAGTTCCTTCTCGTCTACCTCCTCGCCATCTTCGGCGTCCCCAGGGCACAATCCTTCGCCGTATCCCTCTTCTTCCACGCCTCCTGGTACATCCCCTACAACATCATGGGCTTCATCTTCATTCTTAAGGAACAGGTACACATAAGGGACATAAAGAGGATGGGTGATGGGTCATAGGTGATGGGTGATGGGGAAAGGCAAGGCGAATATTTCCTTTCCTATTACCTATGACCTATTACCTATTACCTCTCTTCTAGGGGTACTGGGGTACCGCGGAGAGGCCTGCTGTTTCGGGCAGGCCGAGGGCTGCGTTCATGTTTTGGAGGGCCTGGCCTGAGGCGCCCTTGACGAGGTTGTCGATGGTGGAGATGACGATGATGCGGCCGTCGTCGAGGACCTTGAGGCCGATGTCGCAGTAGTTGGAGAACCGGACGAACCGGGTGTCGGGGTAGACGTTCTCGTCCATTATCCGCACGAAGTGCTCGCCCTCGTAGGTTTCCCGAAAGACGTCGAGGACCTCGGCGGTCTTTGCCGCTTTGGCGAGCCTGCTGTAGACCGTCGTCAGGATGCCCCGCGACATGGGGACGAGGTGGGGAACGAAGGATATCCTCTGGGGTGAGTGCTTGTTGACTTCCTTCTGTATCTCCGGCTCGTGCCGGTGGACCCCGACGTTGTAGGCACGGAACCCTTCGGAGACCTCGCAGAAGAGACTCCCGACCTTTCCCTCCCGGCCGGCCCCGCTGACCCCCGACTTCGAGTCGATGAAGATATCGCCCTCAAGCATTCCCCGTTTGACGAGGGGATAAAGGGCAAGGATGGCCGACGTCGGATAGCAGCCGGGGTTGCCGATGAGCTTCGCTCCCTTGATCTTCTCCCTGTATAGTTCGGGCAGACCGAAGACCGCCTGGGCGGCGAGTTCCTTCGCCGTGTGGGGCACGTAGGCACCCTCGTAGATCGTAAGGTCCTCGAAACGGAAGTCCGCGCTGAGATCCACGATGAGGGCCTTTCCGTCGAAAAGCTCCCGGGCCTTGTCCATGGCCGTCCCATGAGGGAGGCACAGGAAATAGACGTCGCAGGAGCCGCGGTGGTCCCCGTCCGTCGGCTGAAGCACTTCCTCCAGCCGGCCCCGGAAAAGGGGAAAGATATCCGATATCTTGCGG
>MVQP01000165.1 GCA_002067235.1 Syntrophorhabdus sp. PtaB.Bin047 | reverse complement strand
CAGAGCGGGCAGGGCAAGCTCCTTGTCGAAGTCGAATCCCCGACGAGCAACGACCTTCTCGCCATAACGGGGAGCGCGTCGCTCGGCGGCACGCTGCAGACGTCCTGGCTCGGCGGGGCCACGCCGGCCGTGGGTACCGTCTTCGGGACCTTCCTCACCGCGACCGGCGGCGTGTCGGGAGACTTCGCGACCCTGCTCACCAACATCACCCCCACAGTGGTCTTCAAACCCCACTATGAGACCGCGAACCAGGTGTACCTCGTCGTCGAGCGCGACTACCTGAATCAGGTCCTGTCGACATACCTCAGCACGAACCAGCGATCCGTCGGCTCCATGCTGAACTCTGTGGCCGCGTCGGCGACGGGCGATCTCGACAGGGTCCTCGGCATCATCGATGCCCTCCCTTCATACGGCCAGGTGGCGGGCGCCTACGACCAGATCGCCCCGAGATCGAACCAGGTGGACTTCACCATGGGTGTGAGCTCGTCGGTCTTCCAGGCGGCCAACGTGGCCGAGAGGCTCTCCGACATACGGCGCGGCGCGTGGGGGGCGAACCCCGGCAGCAGCTTCATCAGGAACAGCGGCTTCATCCGCGAGGGAAGGGACAAGCCCATCCTCATTGCCAGTGCGGGTTCCGACCTCACGGGCATGCTCCCCGCCCGCGAGGAAGAGAAGTGGGGCATCTTCGCGAAGGGGAACGCCGTTTCCGGGGACCAGAGGGACACCCCCGACCAGATGGGGTACAGCTTCACGAGCGCCGGGCTTACCGTGGGCATGGACTATCGCCTGACCCCGAACCTCGCGGCGGGCCTTCTCTTCGGATACACCGGTTCCCGGGCGGAGGTCGACGACAACGGCAGCAGGATGACGATGGACGGGTACACGTTTGGCGCCTACGGCACGTGGTACAGGGGCAGGTTCTACGTGGACGGCCAGGCGAGCTACGGGTGGGCGGACTACCGGAACACGCGTCGCATCGTCTTCCCCGGCCTCGACCGCACGGCAGGCTCCAGCCCGGGAGGCTCGCAATTCACCCTCTACGGGGGCACGGGCTACGAGATACCAGCGGGCAGATGGACCGTTGTGCCCAATCTTTCCCTCCACTACGTCGATCTTGTCATAGACAGCTACACTGAGTCGGGGGCAGGCGCTCTTGATCTTAACGTGGACAGGCAGAAGACCCAATCCCTCCAGGGGAGCTTCGGCGGGAAACTGTACTACACGTGGGAGACCCCGAAGAGCGTCATAATGCCGGGCATCAGTCTCGCCTGGGGCTACGAGTTCATGAGGGGTTCCCGGGACATCACATCCCGCCTTGCCCAGGGGAGCTCGCCCTTCAGCATAGAGACGGTCTCCCCGGACAGGAACTTCCTCCTCGCCGGCGCGGGGGTCTCGATGATGACGCGCTCCGGGACATCCTTTCACATCGGATACGACATACAGGTCGGCGAGAACAAATACGCAGTCCAGAGCATAAACGGCGTTGTGAGGCTGTCTTTCTAAAGATCCTCCATATGGCGTTTTCGGCTCCATCGCCTGCTTCGCCGCGTTCAATTAGCGCTTGCAACAGGTGATGGGTGGAGTGTACCCTCTAGAGGGAAGATCGTGGTGTTTTTGGTGAGGCCAACGAGGATTGCCGGGAAAGACAGTTTCGTGAGGTGATGGTGCGATGAGAGGCATCCTGACGGATGAAGAGAGGGCCCGGGTCGATGAGGGCGTAGAGGAGATCGAGAGGCGGACGGGGGCGCAGATCGTGGTTGCCGTCGTGGAACGCAGCGACAGCTACGCCGAGCTGCCCTGGAAGGCCTTCGCCTTCGGTGCTTCCATCACCTGCCTCGTCATCCTCGCCCTCGGGTTCCTGGCACCCTACCGGGCGTCGCTGGCGACGGGGCTTGTTGCCATGGCGGGGATGCTTGCCTTCGGAGGCCTCTGCGCGCTCCTCACCGTTCCCATGCCGGGCTTCGCGCGGCTTTTTCTGTCGCGGTACCGGTCAGAGGCGGAGGTGCGGCAGTACGCGGAATCGCTCTTCCTGAAACACGAGGTATTTGCCACCGCCGAAAGGACGGGTCTCCTCCTTTTCGTCAGCCTCTTCGAAGGGCAGGCGGTTCTTCTCCCCGACCGCGGCCTTGCAGGTACCCTGACCGGGGACGCCATCGGGTCCATCGTCGGGCCCATGGTGGCGTCGCTCTCCCGCGGCAGGACCGGCGAGGCCCTTGAGAGGGGTCTTGGCGGGCTTCTTGGTGTCCTCGCGGGGGCCCGGTCGACCCGTTCCGGGGGCCCGGCAGAGAATGAATTGTCCAATGAGGTCATCGAGGAGAAGGGCTCATGAAGAGAACATCCTTTGCGGTCTTCCTTTCGGTGGTCCTCCTCGTCCTCTCGACGGCGATTGCCGCCGATGTCCCCTACCTCACCGGCCGGGTGACCGACAACGCCGGGGTCCTCTCCGCACAGAGCCGCAAGGCGCTTACCGAAAAGCTCAAGGCCCACGAGGAGCGCACGGGCAACCAGGTGGCGGTCCTCACCATCCCCACCCTTGACGGCGAGGGCATCGAAGAGTATGCGGTAAGGGTCTTCGAGGCATGGAAGCTGGGCCAAAAGGGAAAGGACAACGGGGTCCTGATGATAGTCGTCCCCGGTGACAGGCGCATGCGCATCGAGGTGGGCTACGGGCTCGAGGGTGTGCTGACGGATCTCATGTCCGGCAGGATCATTCAGCATGTCATGACACCCCGGTTCCGCAACGGGGACTATGACGGCGGGATCATCGAGGGCGCCGCGGCCACCGTCAGGGTACTCGAAGGCGGCGAGGCGCCGCCGGCGGCAGGCGGCACCGGAACAGTCAAGGGGCCGGGGAACATCATGGAGCCCGACCTTTCCATCCCCCAGCGCATCCTTTTCGGTGCCTTCATCTTCGGCATCATCGGGCTCTTCACCGTCATCGGGATACTGACGCCGGGAGTGGGCTGGTTCCTGTACATTTTCCTCATACCCTTCTGGGCAATGTTCCCCATCGTCGTTCTCGGCGTCAGGGGAGCGCTCGTCTGCCTTGCCGGGTACCTCGTCGTCTTCCCCGTGGCGAAGCTTCTTCTCAGGAACTCCGACTTCTACAAGAAGGGTGTGATGAGTCTTCGAACCAAGGGCAGGGCATCCATCGGCGGCTTCACCTTCAGCTCCGGCGGCAGCGCGGGTTTCTCGAGCAGCAGCTCGGGTTTCTCCGGAGGCGGAGGATCGTCGGGCGGCGGCGGCGCGTCGGGAAGCTGGTAGGCCGGGGCCGGGGTCCCGGGGGAGAGCCTCCCGTCAGTCGCGGAAAGGCAAGCCCGGGAACTTTTCCGGAAGCAACTGTGTCCAACGCGAGAGAAGGCAAAGAAGCGATGTCACCCACAGTTGAAAGGAGAATGAAATGAAACGGTATTTGTTGGTGTTTTCCGGCGCCCTTTTGCTTGTCGTCCTGTCGATGCTCCCCGCCGGGGCATCACCCACGGGTCCCTTCAGTGCCATTTCCGATGGAAACGCCGGGCTGGCGGTGCAGTTGTACCGCGAACTGGGGGCAAAGGAAGGCAACCTCTTCTTCTCACCCTACAGCATCTCGTCGGCCATGGGCATGACCTATGCCGGGGCGCGGGGGGAAACGGCGGCCCAGATGAAGACCACCCTCCACTTCCGCCTGGAGGCCGCCGGTTTGAACTCCGGTTTCAGGAGCCTCAACAAGACCCTCCACGAGAACGCCGGGAGTTCGGGCCAGAGGCTCAGCATCGCCAACGCCCTCGTCCTGACGGGAGGGAACGTGAGCGACGCCTACCGCAAGATAGTGACGACCTACTACGACGCCGCTATCTTCCGGGGGGGCCTCGAGGAGATAAACGGGTGGGTGAAGACAAAGACGGAAGGGAAGATCGACAGGATACTGGAGCAGCTCTCGGCAAATTCCGTCTGTGTCATCCTCAATGCCATCTACTTCAAGGGCGTCTGGGAAAGCCAGTTCGACAAGAAGCATACCTTCGACCTTCCCTTCAAGCTCCCGGGCGGTGCAGAAGTGAAGACGCCCTTCATGAACCGCAAGGGCGATCTCAAGCTCCTCGACGAGAAGAACTTCCAGGCCCTGTCGCTGCCTTACAAGGGGAACACCCTCTCCATGGTGGTCCTCCTGCCGAAGACCGTCGACGGCCTCGCCGGTTTGGAGGACGCACTCTACGCGGAGGACCTCAAGGGGTGGCTGGCGAAGCTCGACAAGCAGAAGAACCAAAAGGTGTGGGTCTATCTTCCGAAGTTCAAGCTCGAGACGCAGTACGATCTCGGCGGACCCTTTCAGAAGATGGGCATGAAGGACGCCTTCTCCCCGGCGGCCGATTTCTCCGGCATGGGATGGAAGAAAGGAGACCTCTGGATAGGTCAGATCAAGCACAAGGCCTTCGTGGAGGTCAACGAGGAGGGCACGGAGGCGGCAGCGGCCACGGCCGTGGAGATGGTGACAAAGTCAGCCCCGCCGCGCGATCTCGTCTTCCGGGCGGATCACCCTTTCATGTTCCTCATCCGCGACAACGCGACGGGGACGATACTCTTCATCGGGAGGGTGGCGAACCCGGCTAAGTGAGGGAAAGGCGAAAGACGTTCCCTTGCCGCCTGAACAGCATAGGACCTATAGGACAGCATAGGACCTATAGGACAGGATAGGACCTATAGGACACAGGGAGACTGGTGCCGGACCGCAGCGAGTCGATCAGTCCTATAGGTCCTACAGCGTCCTATTTGTCCTATTGGTCTTATAGGTCCTATTTCCTATAGGTCCTATCCCCGTGTCCTGTCCGATCCCATAGCCCCTATCACTCCACCCCCCCAACTCCATTTCTTCCGCCATCTGTTCGGTCTGAAGAGAAAGCTCTTAAGGGGGCTCGAGCGAAGCGGGCGTAAGATGATCTGTGAGTGCCGTATCCTTTGACAGTCGCCCGGTGGTTGGTGTATTCTTTTGCAGCTTATTCTCAGGGCAGGGCGAAAGTCCCTACCGGCGGTATCCCGGGGTTGACCCGGGGAGCCCGCGAACGCTCCTTTCCATCGGGGAGGAGGTCAGTAGACCTGGTGAGAGGCCAGGGCCGACGGTTACAGTCCGGATGGAAGAGGATAAGACAGCATTAGCCCCCAGACCGCCCCGGGTTCGTAACCCGGCGAGAGTCTGTCCGTACGGACGCCATAGCTGTCATCTCTGTGCCCTGATTCTGGTAAGCCCATCTTACCCGAGGAGGTATTGCCATGAATCAAAGTTTGTTAGCAAGGTTCGGTAACCCGGCCGAGCGTGTGGAGAACGCCCTGGCTTCCCTGAGAGCAGGGCGCGGGGTGCTCGTCACCGATGATGAGGACCGGGAGAACGAAGGCGACCTGATCTTCGCCGCCGAGACGCTCACCAGGGCCCAGATGGCCATGTTGATCCGGGAGTGCAGCGGCATCGTCTGCCTGTGCCTGACCCCGGAGAAGGTGCGTGCCCTCAGTCTCCCCATGATGGTCGAGCGCAACTCCAGCCGGTTCCAGACGGCTTTCACCGTGTCCGTAGAGGCCGCCCGGAGTGTAACGACGGGCGTCTCCGCCGCCGATCGGGTCACAACGGTGAAAGCGGCCATTGCCGACGATGCTCGGCCCGAGGACCTCAGCCGCCCGGGACACATCTTCCCCCTCAAGGCGCGACCGGGTGGTGTGCTGGAGCGGCAGGGACACACCGAGGCGACGGTCGACCTCGCGCGGATGGCGGGGCTCAAGCCCTGCGGTGTGCTCTGCGAGCTTACGAACCCCGACGGGACCATGGCCCGCCTGCCGGACATCGTGAGATTCGCCGGGACGCAATCCATCCCCGTCGTGACCGTAGCGGACCTGGTGGCATACCGCCGCGCGAGAGAACTGATGGCGAGCCAGGGGGCAGGCAAGTATCAATAAAGGAGCGACAACTATGGAGAAAGAATGCCACAACCTCTATGAAGAGATGTATGGACGGAAGCAGTTCACCTGGAGCGACGGGGTGAAAAAGGGCAAGATCATTGCCATCTCCGGCACGGTGGCAACGGA
>MVQP01000164.1 GCA_002067235.1 Syntrophorhabdus sp. PtaB.Bin047 | reverse complement strand
GAGACCGACTATCCCCTTCGGTGCGAAGATCACCACCAAAAGGAGGATGACCCCGTATACAAGAAGCCTGTACTCTTCAAAGTCGTAGAGGAATTCGGGGAGAAGTGTAATGACTATCGCTCCGACCACGCTTCCCATCATGCTTGCAAGACCACCGACGACGATGATGACGAGCACCTCGATCGACAGGGGGAGTGCAAAACTCTCAGGGCTTGCAAAAAGCGTCAGATGCGCATAGATGGCACCCGCCAGCGCTGCCAGGGCGCCGGAGATGGCAAAGACCATCACCTTGTAGTAGAGGACATTGACCCCGAGCGATTCGGCGGCATCCTCGTTCTCGCGTATCGTTTCCAGGGCGATGCCCACGCGGGAATTCACCAGGTTCCGTATCATGACGAAGACGACGAAGGTGAGGAAGGCCACGAAATAATAGAGGGTGACCCCCTGGAGCGGATACCCGAAGAACCTGGGGGCCTCGATGCCCATGACGCCTTCGGCTCCGTTCGTGAGCCACTTGGCATTGAGAAGAAAGAGAGTGGTCACGAGACACAGGGCCAGTGTCGCCAGGGCGAGGTAGTGGTCCTTGAGCTTCAGGGTGGGAATGCCTATCACAATTGCCACTACCACGGCAAAACACAAAGCTATGGGCGTCGTCACCCAGAAGGAAAGCCCCGCGTGCACCTCGAGGAGGGATGTCGTATAGGCACCTATCGCGTAGAAGGTGGCATGAGCGAGCGATATCTGGCCCGTGTAGCCGAAGAGAAGGTTGAGGCCCACGGCCAGAAGGACCATGATCCCTATCATGACGGCTGTGTGGACATAATAGGGATTGCTGGTGAAGACCGGCCAGATTGCCAGAAAGACCACTAAAGCTGCGATCGAAAGTTTTTTCAGCATGACCTGCTCCCTTTACTTAGCGGCTCGAAACGCCCAGGATCCCCTGCGGTCGCACATACAGCACTACGAGGAGGATGATGAACGCCATGATCGTCGAATAGGCGGTCGAAATGTAGACACCAAGGACCGCCTCGAGAATGCCGAGGAGCAGTCCTCCGAGGACTGCACCCACGGGAGACCCCATGCCTCCGATGGCGGCCGCGCAAAAACCCTTGATGCCGAGATCGAAACCGATGAAGCTGGAAACGAAGGAGATGGGGCCGACAACCACGCCCGCCAGCGCCGATGAGGCCCCGGACAGTATGAACGAGGTGATGATCATGCCACGCACGTTCACCCCGCAAAGATGGGCCATCCTGGGATTGAAGGCCGAGGCGACAAGGGCCATTCCATACATGGTCCGGGAGAAGAAATACCACAGGAGGACCATGGAAACGACGGCCGCTCCAATGACGGCCACGCTCTGAGATTGTATGCTCGAATTGCCGATATTGAAGATCTCCTGGGAAAAGAAACCCTGAATGACAAGGGGGTACTTCCCCCATACGATCTCCGCGAGGTTCTTGAAGATGATGGAAAAGGAGATGAAGGAGCAGACCATCATCACTATGCTCGCGCCTTTCCTGCGCAACGGGTTGATGGCCAGCGCCTCTATCAGGATGGCAACGAGGGAGATGGTCAGAAGCGAGAGCAGAAGGCTCACGACAAAGGGAAGCTTGAGCACGACCGTTCCCGTGTAGTGCATCATGGCACCCAGCATGAGGAACTCGCCCTGCGCGAAGTTCATGATCTGGCTGGAGTTGAAGACCAGTGCAAACCCGAATCCTACCATGGCGTAGATGCAGCCCATGGTTATTCCCGATACGATGATCTGTAGAATCACTGTTTCCTCCGGGGCGGGTCAGACCCGGGGCGGGCAGAACAACCCCCGTCCCGGGTCTGAAATGTGTGGAACTATTTCAGCATTTCGTAATCGTTGTTGTGGATCTTCCACAGGGCAAGCTGGGACGCATCGATGGCATTCTTCCGCTTGGCGCTCCAGGCGAAAGAGGTCCCCACCTTGCAGGTTGCCCCGTTCACCGTAATGCCTGAACGCATCGCGTCAACCAGGGCCTGGCCGCCCTGGCCCTTACTCTTCTCCAGAGCCTTCGCGAGGCCATTGATGGCATCATATGCCTGGCTCGCAGGATGGTAGGTGGGGATGGTGTTGTACTTTGCCCGGTACTTCTTTATGAATTCCTTGAACTCTTTCTTGTTGCCGTCCACCGTGTCCGCGAAGATCCATCCCTCCAGCTTGTCGGCGGCCTTCAGGGTGATCCGCATTCCAAGGCCGTTGTTGCCGGCCACGGGCACGTCGTAATTGATCTGCTTCATGAGCTTGCCGATGGTGATGGCATCGGCGCCGACAACGCTGGCACAGATGAAATCAGCTCCGGCGTTCTTGATCCTGGTGATCTGCGGCATGAGGTTAAGCGTGTTGACCTCGAACTTCTCCTCGATGACGACCTTTATCCCTCTCTTGGCGAAGGCTTTCTTGAACTCCGTGGCACCGCCCTCACCGAGGCCCGACGTGTCGTGGAGCAGGGCAAACTTCTTGTATTTGCCGGCGACGAGGTCCACGATGCCCTGCACCTGGTCGCTCCATTTGCAGGCGGAACCAAAGATGAAAGGCATGTCGTCGCTGAAGATCGTGTCATTGATGGCCGGCGTGACCATGACGGTCTTCGCCTTGTTGGCGACCTGGCGGGTGGCCAGCGCGCAGCCGGAGCCCGCGGGCCCCAGGACAACGGTGACCTTGTCCTTGTTTATCAGTCTCTGGATACCGCTCACTGATTTCGACGGGCTGTTCTCGTCATCGACGATGACGGGCTCCAGTTTTCTCTTCACCGACCCGCACTGGACCCCGCCCTTCGCGTTGATCTCGTCAATGGCAAGCTTCGCCCCCTGAAGCATGGGCTCGCCGATGTCCGACGCCGGGCCCGTGAAGACACCGAGTATGCCTATCTTGATGGGCTCTTCCGCATAGGAAGCCGGAATCAAGGCAAACCCACATAAGACGGCAACACCAACGAACAAAACGAAAAATCTTTTCATTGTCCCCTCCTTGGGAGTTTCATTAGTTCTGCACATCCATACTTTCCGTCCTATCCGACAGATGCCTGCCGGGTATTTCCCATGCTTCCTGCGTCGGTGATATGGAACAGGGAATTGCAATCACTGTGCCATGCGGTATCCCGGGATCCGGCGCTGCGCCGGCACCCGGTTTTCCTCCTTTTCCATTGTACGGACTCTGAAACGATGACGGACATCTACGGACAGAAGTGAATCATATGATACTACATTGCATCGGACATCTTCTTGTTGAGCCGCTTCATCTTGCGCACGAAGGTGCTCTGATTCATATTCAGGCTCCTGGCAGCTTTGTACGTGCTGCCGAAATTTTCCATGGCGGACCTCAGCATCTCGTACTCCATCTTCTCCAGGGTCCCGGTGAGGGAGTTCCCCGCCACCTCCCTCTGGCTGCCGTTTATACTCAGGGGCAGGTCGTCGACGGTTATCATATCCCCTTTGCCCACCATGTATGCCTGCTCGATGATATTCGATAGCTCCCGTACATTGCCCGGGAATGAATAGGAGGACAATGCCTGGAAGATCTTGGGCTCGAAGGTCTTGGCGGACTGGTACCGGTTGTTGAGCCTGCTCAGAAAATGCTGCATCAGGGGTATGATGTCCTCGGGCCGTTCCTTTCAAGGGGGGATGACGAGAGACACCGTGCTCAGCCGGAAGAAGAGGTCGTGTCTGAACTTCTTCTTCTCGATAAGATCGGCCATGTCCTGGTTGGTGGCTGCCATTATCCGAACCTGGAGGCGCACCCTTTTCGTCGAACCCAGGCGGGCGACCTCCTTGTCCTCGATGACGGTCAGGAGCTTGGCCTGGAGCCTCAGGCTCATGTCGCCGATCTCGTCGAGAAAGACCGTCCCCTTGTCGGCGACCTCCAGGAGCCCCTTCTTGCCCTTCACGTTCGCGCCTGAGAAGGCCCCCGGGTCATAACCGAAGAGCTCGCTTTCGAAAAGGTCTTCAGGGATACCGGCACAGTTTATCTTCACGAAGGGACCGTCCCTCCTGCTGCTGCCCTCGTGGATGAGGCGTGCTATCAAGCCTTTGCCCACGCCTGATTCCCCCGTAATGAGGACGTTGGAGTCGAACTGGGCCACCTTCGACACCATGTCCAGTATATCGAGCATCTTCTTGTTAAAGGTCAGGAATTTGGAGCGGTGCTCGTGGAAGGCCTTCAGTTTGTCGAGCTCGGCCAAGTACCTGTTAGCCTCAAGGGTGCGCTCGTGAAGTTCGTTCCTCAATTCCACCAGCTCCGTGATATCGCGGACGTTGTTCACGACCAGGATGACCTCTTTCGTTACGGGATCCAGCACCGGATTGCCCGTCACCAGGAACTTCTTGCCTCCCCTCGATTCCTGCACGATCGTCACGGGCACCTTCTTCTCAATGACCTCGAGGCTTACGGAACGGTCAATGATTCCATTGCGCACGGAATCCTTCGTGTTCTTCCCCAACACCTCTTCACGCCGTATACCTGCGATGCGCTCGTATGCCTTGTTCACCATTATCGTGTTCGACTGCCCGTCCGTTATGTACAGCCCGTCATAGGTGTTCTCCAGTATCGCCTCGAAATCGTAGGGAGATTTCTTGAACAGCCGGGGAAACTTGTCGAACTCGAAGAGCATGAAGACCTTGTTCGTGTTCCCTTCCTGGCTGTTGCTGAAACGAAAGGTCTGCGCGAGGACCTTCCTGCCCTTCCCGAGGGGTATGATCTCGAGCTGGTCCTCTTCGGATGAATCGGCCGGTTTGAGGGTCACGAACCTTTCGAGCAGTTCATCCGGGATATCGCCTGCCCTCTCGTATCCCAGGAGGTCGAGCGTCTTCTGGTTGAGCGCCAGCACCCGCCCGTTCTGGTCAAGCGCGAGTATCCCATACATAATGGAATCGAGTACGGAGAGATAGAGGTCGTGCATATCGGTCAGCTTACAATTTTATCGCAGAAGACATCCTCTTAACAAGGATTATCCCATCCGGCATCATCACCATCCACAGGAGCCCTTGCAGTAATCGCGGATCTTTTCCATCAGGTCCGCGGCGGACAGCCCTGCCACTTCGTCCCTGCCAAGCCCCAGGTCCTTCATGAGGTCCGGGACAAGGAACAATATGCCCCTCAGGGTATCTTCATCACCTATCGAAAGGAGGAACCTGCATGCCGAATTGTCGATGTCCCTCTTCGCGATCTCCTGCCGGGCCTCGTCCCTCAGCGATCCAACGAGTTCGCCGAGGCGGGTCTCGCGGGCCGGCCCGTCGTCGCAGCGGGCTTTCTTCAGGTCCCGGGGTATCGTTGTTGACAGAAGCTTCTCGATCCCTTCCAGTGTCGAAAGGGGGGAAATAAGACGAAAGGTGCTCTCCGGGAGGCGATACATCCTGGACGAGTCCCACTCACATCCACTCGTGACCGGCCCGCGCGTGATCCTCTCCAGGGCTCCTTCGATATCGATCCCGGAAAGACCCCGGGAACCCCCCGGAAGGGCACCAAAATGCATGAAAAGCCGCAGGTCATTTCCCCTTCCGAACAGGAAGACCGCTTCGCCGGTGTTGTTGGTGTTGACCGCCACGCGGTCAACCACCGCCCCGTCACCGACGGCGAGCATCGCCGTGGCCAACCATCTCTCCGCGTCGAACCTCCCGTGCGGGATATGAATGAACGTGGGGATGAAGACGATGCCCTTAAAGACTGGCTCGGTGCCGTCCATCAGCCATACCGGCGAGACTTGGAAGAAGCTTGCTGCCCTTGTCTTCAGCGTATCCGAGGGATCATAGGCCTCGGCCTCCCATTTTGCGACGTACGACTGCGGTATACCCAGGGCATGGGCCAGGCGAACCTGCGAAATACCGAAGCTCTCCCGAAGCAATCTGAGTCGCCGGGCAAAACCTTTCCTCATTTCCCCAATCTACCGATTCACAGAAATGTTGTCAACATTGCCAGCACATCCGGTGGAAAGGAGAATAACCAATCGACCAAATTCCAATGACCAATGAAAATGATAATAACCAATTCACCAATAACCAATTGAACAAAGAAGAAGGACGG
>MVQP01000163.1 GCA_002067235.1 Syntrophorhabdus sp. PtaB.Bin047 | reverse complement strand
CGATGAGACGAAGGTTCCGGACCTTGTGGCCTTCTGTCTTGACGCCCTCGAGGAGTGGCTCTCCCGGTATCTGCAAAGGGATGAATTCAAGGTCGATACCGATGCCTACGAACGCATCTTCGAGCAGGCCGGGAAAGACGAAGACGACGATCTTCCGGAGAGTGACGATTGATGATGTCCTCCACGATGACGAGCTCAGCCCGGGGCTATTATTCTGACATTGCATCTCTTCCCTCATCCATCCGTTTCACGGACGGGGAGAGGCGGGCGTTCAGGGCCCGCGAGCGGGATCCGCGGACAGGCAGGCCCCTGACGGTCTCCCAGTGGGCCGAGCGTTACCGCATTGTCGTCGGCGGCGCCATGCCGGGCCGCTGGTGCAACAGCGTCACTCCCTTTGCCGTCGAGCCCATGGACTGCTGGTCGACGCCTCATATCCGGGAGATCTACCTGTGCTTTGCTCCCCAGGTCGTAAAAACGCAGATCGCCTTCAATTGCCTGGGCTACGCCATCGACCAGGACCCGGGCTCTGCCATGTATGTCATGCCCGACGAGAAGGTGACGAAGAGGATCGCCCGCCGGCGTATCCTTCCGATGATCCGGTCCACGCCACGGCTTGCCTCGCTCCTCTCTCCCAGATCGGATAATACCACCACGCTCTCGATCAGGTTCGTGAACGGGATGGACTTGATGATGGCCTGGGCGACCTCGGTCGCGGAGATCTCCTCGGAGGACGTGAGGTATTTCATTGGTGACGAGATCGCAAAGTGGCCGGGCTTCTCCGGCACCGGCGAGAAGAAGGAGGCGCATCCCTGGTACCTGGGAAAGGTACGCACCAATACCTACCCTCATACGAAGAAAGTCCTGGGCCTTTCCTCTCCGGGAGCTGCGCCGTGTCTGATCACCGAGCTCCTGAGGTACGAAGCAGACGAGGTCCGGCGCTTCGAGGTTGCGTGCCCGATATGCGGACATCGGCAGATCATGGACGCGGACCACATCGTGGCCCTGGATGGCGAAAGGGATCCCCGCGTGATTGTCCGAAAGAAACTGGGGAGATACTCGTGCGATCGGTGCGCGATCTTCTGGGATGATTACATGCGCAACCAGGCGGTCCTGAAGGGTTCCTGGGTGTCCGGGACGTTCAACTCGGATGGAGAGTGGCACCGCAGTGAGGCCGTCGTGCGGCCAACGGCCGTGGGATTTCATCTTCCGTCCTGGTACTCACAGTTCATGTCTCTCTCGGACGTGGCGGCCGCGGCTATCCGTGGTGATGAGGATCCCAAGAAGAGGATGATCTTTGTTACCCAGCACAGGGCCGAGGAGTTCAAGGACGCCGTCGAAAAGAAGAAAGAATCGGAGGTCCTGAAGAACAGATGTTCCGTGCCGTCCGGGATGGTTCCCGCCGGCGCGATCGCCCTGACATGCGGCGTCGACTCCCATAAGTGGGGGTTTGTCTTCACCGTTGTTGCCTGGATGGAGGACCTCACCAATTACAAGATCCTTCATGGTCGCCTGGGAACCCTGAAGAGCGTCGAGGACCTGATATTCAACACGAGATTCCAGGTCGAGAAATCGAGCGAGACTATGGCGATCTGGCGCGCCGCGATCGATACGGGCGGCGGCAAGCTCGATGATGACGAGTCCACGATGACCGAGGAGATCTATCAATGGCTGAGCATGCTACCTCCGGGCGTGGTCTACGGTGTGAAGGGTGCGTCGCACCGTCAGGAGACACGGGCGAAGGTGACGATCATCGACAAGTTTCCTCACTCAAACAAGGCAATCCCGGGGGGCCTCGAGGTCCACATCCTCGATACCGCCGAGTTCAAGGCCCTTATCCACTGGCGGCTGTCGAGACAGGAAGGCGAGAACCAGCGCTTCTACTTCGACGCCGATACCATGGATAGAGATGACCCGTACGTCCGGGAACTGCTCGCAGAGGAAGCCAGGCGGCGCCGTAACGGGAAAATAGAATGGGTCAAGGTTCGGTCGGCGAACCACTATCTCGATGCCACGGTGTACGCCCACGCGTGTGCGGACCGGTCTTGGCAGCCGTCCCTGAAGCTTATGACTACATTCATTAAGCAGGAAAAAGAGAAGAGGCGGGCGCTTGCTGAGACCAGGGCGATACAACATGACGTGTCCCCACACCCACAGATGAGAGAAGAAATCAACCATCCTCGTCGACCGGACCTGAGCCGGATCCGCGAGAGGTTGTCAGACAGGCTAGGAAGATGAACGATAGCTCGAGCAAAAAGCTACTGATCGGAGCAAAGGCCATTTCCGCGTACCTCACTATATCAAAGAACACTTTCTACAAGTTCGTCAGGGAGGGACTGTCCCTTCCCGACGGGCGAAGAATTCGCCTGCCGGCAACGGTAATCGACAAGGTTTGGTACGCGCATACTGACAATTTGGACGAGTTCTTCAAGGTTATCACACTCTCACCGGTTCAGGAGATCCCGGACGAAAAGGAAGAGGACGAAGCCATCAAATCGTTCCTCGGCCCGGCTGCTACACAATAGTTAGTGTCGAATTGTCGTGATTGGATAATTGCATTAAACTACAATATATCGTGTCTCGATAATTTCACCCTTGACAATATGACAAATGTCCATTACACTATCTTTGTCGATGGACGTGATCTTTCACAATAAGCATCTCGATAGGCTTGAAACCGACGCAGGCTTCGAGAGCGGTTACTCGGCAGATGTCGTGAGAGCCTACCGGAAGCGCATGCAACTAATTAGGGCGGTAGTAGATGAAAGGGAGTTCTATTCGTTAAAGTCGCTGAATTTTGAAAGATTGAAGGGCAAGAGGCAACATCAATACTCGATGAGGTTAAATGACCAATGGAGGTTGATACTAGAGTTTGAAGGAAAAGGTAGAAACAAAATGGTCGTAGTCGTTGATATTGAAGATTATCACTAAAGGAGGATCGTATGGCAGATAGAAAGATTGCCGAAGTTTTCCCTCCTGGTGAGTTTATCAAGGAGGAATTGGAGGCGCGCGGTTGGAGTCAGGTTGATTTGGCTGAAATCATAGGGAGGCAGCCTAATGTGGTCAACGAGATCGTCATGGGGAAAAGATCTATAACTCCTGAAACAGCCAAGGCTTTGGGAGAGGCTTTTGGCACTACTGCACAGTTCTGGATGAATCTCGAGAGTGCTTATCAGTTGTGGAAAACCAAGGAGAAAGATGTCGACAATGCTATTGCAAGACGCGCCAGATTGTATCAACTCGCCCCTATTAAAGAGTTGATAAGGCGCCACTGGATTGAACCATCAGAGAATGTGGAGGTGCTTGAGAGGCGGGTAATGGATTTCTTTGAGATCGAGAGTCTTGACAGTCCCATCCGAATACGCCACGCAGCAAGGAGAGGCACGCAGAGTATTTCTTCATCGCACTGGGCATGGGTTCATCGGGTAAGGCAACTTGCCCGCACGATCGATGCGCAACCATTTTCAGAACAAATCTTCAGAGACGGATTGCTGAATCTGAGGAGTTTGCTCCATAACACCCAGGACGTACGACAAGTGGCCAGGATACTCGCGGATTCCGGTATCAGGTTTCTCATCTTGGAACACCTGCCTCAAACTAGAATTGACGGTGTTACGTTATGGCTTAATCCGAAATCTCCCGTCATAGCCTTGTCGTTGAGATTCGACAGAATTGATGCTTTTTGGTATACGTTGGCGCACGAGCTCGGCCATGTGAAGCGGAAAGATGGCCTGAAGCACGAGCTTATAATAGACACGGACCTCGTCAGAGAGGAACACCAGTCTATTGAAAGTCAGATGGAGGCGGAGGAGTTCGCAAATCATTTTGCTACTGAGTTTCTAGTAGGCCACAAGAATCTCAATGACTTCATTTCTCGGGTGCACGGCCACTACGGGAAGCAAAGAGTTGCCAGTTTCGCGGACAGTATTGGTGTTCACCCAGGGATTATTGTTGGTCAGCTACAGCATAGAGATGAAATCCCATGGTCGTCTTTCCGGCAGATGCTAGAAAAGATCCGGCATTTGATCATCCCGACGTCTTTGACCGATGGTTGGGGTCAGCTGCCACCTATGTTCAGAGATAAGGAGGCGAGGAATGCCTACAAGAACTAGGCTATTAGCTGAGGGGGTAGGAAACGACGTAAAGAATTAAAAACCCCGAATAGTCGCGCCAACGGCTATTCGGGGATCCCCAGCATGGTAACAACTGGGGGATCTTGATGAAGGGTAAACTTATTGTTTATCAAACCTAGCACGCACCTATCCCTTTGTCAAGGTCAAAAATCAGTTCCACAGGAGGTGAAGTAACATTGAAGACAAAGGGTAAGCATTTGATCTTTCGGGCGTGGATTACCATCGACGGTATCCGTTATTACGCCCGAGACTACGGACACAGGGCTTTTGCGATTTGGGTTTAGGCTATCTTCCGGGGAGAGGGCAACCTCTCCCCAACGAGAATGAGTGTCGGCCAGCAGGATCGGCAAAGGAGGGTTCAATATGAGTAAGCCACAAGATCGGTTTGTGTACAAACGTGATGATGGTTCCTGGGCGAATAAGCGGACCGACGCCACCAGACCATCAACCTTGCATGGTACGCAAAGAGATGCGATAGACGCAGCAAGAGGGATGTTGCGTAATCAAGGGGGCGGAGAGCTCACTGTAAAGGGTGCCGACGGCAGGATACGGAGCAAAGACACGATCCCACCCGGCAATGATCCCTTTCCGCCAAGAGACAAGGAACATTAGATAGATGTGAAGCGAGCCCCGTTCATTCAGGACGGGGCTCGCTCTTCTTCCGACGAAAACCTGTCAAGTTCAAAGTTATACCAAAGTATATATCGTAGGTGTTCAAAGTTGGTCATTCTGCGTTTTTGCCAAAAAGTGGGGGTTAGACTACCCCCATGGCAATCAAGACAACTCTAGAACAACTCGAAGAGGTCCAGGCGGCCATTTCGAAGGTGATGAGCGGGCAGTCCGTTTCCATCGACGGGAAACAGATCACCCGGGCAAACCTGGCGGATCTGGAGAGACGTGAAGAGAAGCTCCTGGCCCGGCATCGGGCTGAGAGCGGCCAGGGCGGTCCGGTCTTCAACCGCGGCCTGAAGGGGAGGGGATGATGTCGGCCGACGTCTCCGCCCGCAAGGTCGATATCTTCGCCGCAGCCAGGGATTCTCTGGCGATGCAGATCGCGGCTGCAGCCGGATCCTCTCAGTCCAAGCCCGTTCTTCTGTATGGTCCGAACGGCAAGGCCCTCTCCCACGATTCGTACTATTCCTTCCGGCGCCAGGCCGCCCAGCGGAAGGGGTCCCTGAAGAACTGGGTTCCCCAGAGACTCTACTCCACCCAGCAGGAAGCGCGCGATCGCGAGGCGATCGTCGCCAGGAGCATCGACCTTACGAACAACGATCCCCACGCTGCGGGCGTGGTGGACATGTTCGCGGCCACCGTTGCCGGATCCGGCCTTCAGCCTATACCGTCCAGTGACGCCGGCATGCTCGGCCTCGAGAAGGATCAGGTCCGTAAGCTCCAGGGGCAGCAGCGCTCCATTTATCGCCGTTGGTACCGCCTGGCCGACGCGACCGGTCGGATGAGCTTCGGAGGTATTCAGTATCTCTGCATCCGCAGTCTTGTCGAGCATGGCGAATACCTCGTGCTGCTCTACATGATCGACAACCCGGCGCGGCCGTACAGCCTGGCCTGTCACGTCATCAATCCCCAACGCCTCAAGACGCCCGTCGACAAGATCAATGATCCGCGCATCCGGGACGGCATCGAGATAGGCGAGTACGGTGAACCGGTGGCCTACTGGATCAAGCTCAGCTCGCAGAGCTCGAGCGCCGCGACGCTTCCCGACACCTCCGAGAACTTCCGGAGGATCCCGGCGTCCGTCGGCCACCGGCTCAACGTGATACACCGTTTCGTCACCAGGGAGCCGGAGCAGGTACGCGGGATCCCGCTGCTGGCCCCCTCCATGAAATTCTTCAGGGACCTGAACGACTACCTCGACACGGAGCTCGTCTCCAATATCGTTGCATCCGCCATATCACTCTTCATCGAGCTCCAGCCCGGCAACGATCCCCTCAATATAGGGCGCAACCTCTCGACCTTCACGGAGAGAGGCCTCAATCAAGCGGGCAGCGAAAGCGAAACCCGGTACCAGGAGATGGAGCCCGGGATGGTCATGTATGGCAACACCGGTGAAAAACCCCATCTTCTCTCCCCG
>MVQP01000162.1 GCA_002067235.1 Syntrophorhabdus sp. PtaB.Bin047 | reverse complement strand
CAGGATATAGGATGCGCCCGATCCATCGAGGGAAAAGAGAACAACATCCCCCACGTGAGGAGTAACGAGGCAGCTCACCGCGGCCGAGGCCTCGATCATGCCCCGGTCCGACGTGACAATGAATCCCCCCCTGCAGGGGGCAGCTACCATGCCGTACTCCAGTACCGGCTGAAGAAGCTCTGTTCTCGTTGCTGTCAGTTCCATGCTAGACCTCCGTGTTTTCGCGGTTCAGAATAGGACTCATAGGAGAATAGGACCAATAGGACCAATAGGACCTATAGGACGCTTAGGACCTATAGGAAATAAGGCCTGCACTATTTCCCTAGCCCACATTTACACTATCTAATACCTTTCACGACTTCTACCTGTCCTATACGTCCTATAGCGTCCTATAAGTCTTATATGTCCCATAGGTCCTATTTTCCTATTGGTCCTATCCCCCCTGCCCATCCATCACCTCTTTGTTGTCACCCCTCCGCCTCCGCCAGATCCGGGTCCGTCCCCAGCGCCGCGCTTCTGTTCGACCGGTTCCAGATGGTGTGTTCCTCTATCGTCCGGTGCATCTTTGCCCGGCTCATAGTTGCCGAGGTGAAGTCGGCTGCCGTGAGGTCGGCGTGGGAAAAATCCACGTACGTCGCGTTGACCCCGGAAAGCTTTGCTCCCCGGCAGATGGCCTTCGTGAAGATGGCCTGTTCCAGGTCGCAGCCCGTCAGGTCCGCGACGTTCAGGTTCGCCCCCTCGAAACAGGATTGCACCAGATAACATTTTTTGAGGCTCGCGCCGGAGAGGTTCGTGCCCATGAAGACGCTCCGTTCGCCGTTGGCACCGTCGAGGATCGCCTCTGTCATGTCGGCGTTCATGAAGTTCGACATCGTGATATCGGCCCCGGTGAAATTGCACCCCTTGAGGTCGGCTCCGCCTGCCTGGGTCATGGTGAAGGTGGCGCCACTGAAGTCTTGGCCGGCGAGGCTGCAGTCACGGAGGAAGGTCTTGTGGATCTTCGCGCCCTTAAGCGTTGCCCCCGACAGGTCCGCCTCATAGAAGACGGACTTGAAGAGCTCCGCCCCTGTCAGGTTCGTCCCCTTGAGGGATGCCTTGTAGAAAAGCGCCCGGGACAGGTCCGCCCCCGTCAGGTCCGCCGTGTCGAGCTTCGCGTTGTCGAGGACGGCCAGGGACAGGTCCGCCCCCGCGAGCCTGGCCCCCGTCAGGTCCGCCCCCGTGAGGACGGCCTTCTGGAGGTTTGCCCGGGAGAGTATTGCGCCCGAGAGGCTCATCCCCATCCAGAGGACCTGCGCAAGGCTCGCCCCTTCCATGATGGCGCCGGTGAAATCGCACCCCTTGAAACCGGTCCGGACTATCTTCGCTCCCCTGAAGTCGGTGTTCCTGAAGACGACGCCCTCGAACCGGGCCCCCGAAAGGTCCTGGCCGGAGAGGTCCATACCGGAAAGATCGACGTTCTCAATGGTGTCGTCGCGGGCAATGGCCTGAAAAAGTTCATCTCTCGTCATCGTATGTCGTCCACAGGTCTATTTCTTCTTCTCCTTCGGCGGCTCCGGCAGGAGGTCCGCCCGCTTGTGGAGCTTTGTCATCTTCAGGTTCGCGCCGTCAAGCTTCGTTTCGCCCACGCCGGTGCGGTAGAATTCCGCCCCGTAGAGGTTCGCGTGGCGAAGATCGGTCCTCACGAGCTTCGACTTGCGCAGGGACCCCAGAAAGAGGTTTATCTCGGTAAGGTCAGAATCACTCACATTCGACTTGGTGAGCCGGGCCCCCTTCGCCTTGACCCCGGAAAGGTTCGTTCCCCTGAGGTCACATTCCTGCAGGAGGGCTCCCTCAATGGTGGATCCCCGGAAATCACTACCTGAAAGGTCGGATTTCATGAAACTTGTCCTGTCGGCCTTCGTGTTGGTGAAATCGCTATCCGTCATGACCGACCCCTGGAGTATCCTCGTATTGTGCATATCCGACCCGGAAAGATTCAGTTTCTCTCCCTTTACCTCGATAAAGGCGGCCTGGCTCAACGTGCTCTTCGAGAAGCTGACCCCATCCAGTTTCGCCTTGAGGAAGACCGCCTTCTCAAGGTTTGCCCCGGAGAAATCCGCACCAGTCAGGTCCGCGGAGAGCAGGTACACCTTGGAGGCCGAGGCGCCCGGAGCACGGACGCTCTTCAGTATGGCCTTTTCCAGGAGGGTCTTCGTCATGACCGCGCCCGTGAGGGTGGCCCCCGTCAGGTCCGCCTCCGACATGACGGCCTGCGTGAGGTCAGCGCCGGTCAGATCAGCGCCGGAGAACTTCGCCTTCTGGAAGATGCCCCGGGCGATCTTCGCGCCTTTCAGGGAGGCCTTTGAGAGGTCCGCCTCGTTGCAGATCGCCTGCGCGAAGTCCGCGTTGTCAAGGATGCTGCCGCTCAAGTTCGCTTTCTGAAGGTTGGCCGTCCGGAGGTCGGCTCCCGTCAGGTCGACGCCGGACAGGTCGAGGCCTGCCATGTTCCTGCCCGAGAGGGGAAGGCCCTTGCCGTGCCGTTCGACCACGTCTTCGCGGGTCAGCGGCGTGAGGGGTGAGGGACCGTCGGGGTCGAAGCCCGCTTTGCCGAGCATCTTCTTCGCCCAGTCGGGCAGCCCGGCCTCGATCTTTTCCTTGCCCGCGGCGAGCTGGGCCTTGCCTTCGTCATAGCGCTTCGCGGAGTCGGCGAGCAGTCCCTCAGCCGCCTTCTCGGCCTCGGTCAGCTTCTTGTCGACATCGGCCGTCATGGCCCCCTTAGCAACGAGTTGCCTGCGAAGCGCCGCGAACTGCCCGGCGTACTTCTCCTTGGCCGCAAGGTACGGGTTCGCTCCTTCCGCCAGGGGCTGCGCCGTCTGTTTCATGATCTCATCGAGGTTCATCCCTGCCTTGCCGAGCTCCTTTCGGATAACACCGAGCCCTGCCGCCTTCTTCGCATCGAGAAGGTCGAGCTTCGGTTTCATCTGCTTTTTCAGCTCATCCTCGAACTTCTTGACGATCGCCTTGACGTCAATGGTAGGGATAAGCGCGGTCACAGCACCCGGCTCGGATACATCCACGTCCTTCGGTTTTGTCTCCGGCGCCGGGGCGACGCCGGGCTTAAGGGCATCGGCAACCCACTGCCAGAGGTCGGCGCCGTTCCGTTTCGCCTCGAAGAGGTTTCTGCCTTCCGCCAGGGGAAGAGCTTCCGCCTCGGGGCAAAGCTTCTTCCATGGTGCAAGGTCGAGGGTGCCCCTGCCCGCCTTTTCGTCGGAATACTCGACCACGAGGAACTGCGGTGCCTTCTGAGCAGCGCCGGCCGTTTCCTTGTCCACGTCGACGGAAGGGTCCTTCATGGCGATGACAGCGCAGAAATCGCCAAGTTCCTGGTGCAGGAGGATTGCCTCCAACTCGTCGGGGACACATACGAAAGGTTTCCCCTCGCCGGACCCGAGCGCCATGGCGACCCCTTTCGAGCCTTCGACAAGTGCGTCGCGGGCGCCGTCCGTTGAGGCCGCGGCCACGCGCTGAGGCGAAGAGGGGGTGCCCGCGGTATCGAAGACCGGCCGGACGGCGATCGTCTCCAGGGCGGCGCCGTTGAAACGGGGGATAATAAGCCCCGGCGGGATGACAAGGGTGCCGGGATCGCCGTCTTTGTCCGCCGGTTTGAGGCCCCACACGCCCCTTTCAAAGCGGACCTCCTCCCTGTTGATGCCTGCCCAGGACCTCCTGACGGTATAGGGCCGTAAGCCCAGGCCGCGTAGCGCGGCCATCATCTCGGGATCCCCTTCGAGCCTGTCCCGGCATTCCTCGACAAAGCGCATCCCCGATTCGTGCCAGGGATCACCCGGTCTTTCCTCGCAGGCCGCGAACATGGCATCGACATCGATGTCCTCCTTCCGCAGCCCCGAGAGTCTTAAGCTGTCGAGGGTCTTCTTGAGCTGGTCCTTCATCTTCGCCAGGTTCCCGGCGTTCGTCTTCTTGATCTGTTCCACCGTACCCGGTATCTTCGCAAGCTTTGCCTTCGCCTCATCGAGATTCTTCACCGCCGTCGTGAAGCCTTCCGTGTCGATCTTCATCATATGGCCGTACAGGGCCTTCACGTCGCGCACCTGCTTTTCGCCTTCGGCAAGGAGCTTCTTCTGGCTGTCGATGAGGGCCATCGACTGGACCGCGATCTCGGCGGGTGTCTTGACCGATTTCGGGGCCTTGCCGAGGCCCTGCGCGATGGCATCGTTTACCTTGAGGGGCAGGTCCTTGAGCATATCTGCGACGCCCGTCAGCTTCTTCTTCGCCTCCTCCATCGGGGCCGCCATGTCGACGGGAACGGCCCGGTCGATGCGCCTCTTGAACTGCTCGTAGTAGTCCGCGATGGCGCCGGGCTGCTGTTCCATCGCCTCTGTGGCGATGTAAAGATGCGGGATGTCGAGGGCCTCATCGTCCTTGACCTCGGCGGTACCCCGCCAGATCGCGATGCCCCTCTCGGCGTGAGGGAAAAGCCAGACGGTGTCGATATGGGCAAGCACCTCCTTGAAGACCGTCTCGCCATCGGGCTTGTTCACGTCAGAAAGCTGGTTGACGAAGAGGCGGTGGCGCAATGCCGGGAGGCGAGACTCGATGACGGGCCTTTTCGGGTGCATGCCGGTTATGGCAAACGTCTCGGTCCCCCGGAAGAATTCATCCATCTGCTGGTCTTCGGGAGCGGCGTTGAAATAGGTCCAGTCCATGTCGTCGGGGTAGAAGGGCCAGCGCTCCTGAAACCACTTGTTGTCATAGGTGCCGAGCTTCTTTGCCCTCTGGGGCCAGGTGTAGTCGAGGGGTCCGAGGCCCGCCGGGTCCGGACGGTCCGAGATGGAACCCACGAGGCGGCCCGGGTCTTCGATGTTGGGGAGCGGATGCACCTCGGCCCCCGACGCCGCAAGGACAGGCGTAACACCCCTGCCCGCGGGGTTTCTGTCAAACCCTTCGCCGCCGAAGGCCCTGTCGTACGTCACGGGCATCTCGGTGAAAGGCTCGGGGTCACTTATGGCGAAGCCCACCCCGGCCGCCTTTTTCCAGTAGCGGTTGCCGAACACGTAGAGGGTCTTCTCCATGGGACCGATCCTGACGCTCACCCGGGACGCACCCCGGGGTTTGCCGTCGGGTGCGAAGCACCTGCCCCAGACAAGCATCTCCCCCTTCGGTTTCGGCATGGCCATGTCGAGGATGGCGTCCTTGCCGAGCTCCCCCTGGACGAAGGGCCACATCTCCTGCTCCTTCAGGGGGTTTGATGGGTCCGTGAAGGGGAAAAAGGTCATCACCGTCACGGCAAGGTAATATCTGTTGCCGAGGCCGAAATAGTTGAGAAGAAGAGAATGTTCCGATTCCTTGATGACTTTCATATTAAACCTGTATGTTCTCCAGGGCAGTCTCGGTGGCGATTCCAGCGTCCTTGATCTGTGCGCCCGCGGTTCTCAACGTCTCCCCGGCGTTGTTGACCCCGATGCCCGCGTCCGTTATCTTCGTCCCCGCTATCTTGGTCTCGCTGCCGACCTCCCGCAGGTGCCCGAGGGTATTCGCCATTTTTGTCGCCACCGTGTCGATCTTCTGGGCGTTCGTCTCCGTTTTCTGCGCCGTCGTCTTGACGCTGCTCGCTATGGTCTTTGTCAACTGTGCGAGAGTCGCCACCCTCGTAGCCGTGTTCCGCATGCGCTGCCCGACGACGTTGTTCACCTGACCCTTTATTCTCGTTGCCTCTCCGGCAAAGCGCTGTTTACTGGCCCGGGCAACGAGAATGCTGGCATAGGTCTTCCAGTTGCCCGGGGTCACGTTCGTGTGGAAGTTCCTGAAATTCAGGATCTCCGGGATCTGGGTCTCGAACTTTCCTCCGAACACCGAGTCCACCAGCCCCCCGACGGTGAACCAGACGCGAAGCCCCGTCACCCAGCTGTTCACGTTGCCGAGGATGATCTCGTTCTTCCCGCCGCAGAAGACATCAAGCCACCCGTCCGTTGCCTCCTTGATTCCCGTCCCGCCCTTGATGAAGCTGTGGCCCTCATACTCTTCCGCCACCGCCGGGTCATTCACCGCCCCTATCCTCACGAAGCTGTTTTGGTTGGGGGAATGCATGAGGATGCGCTCCGTGCCCGCCTTGTCCTCCATGTGTATCTTGTTCCCTCCCGCCGTGGTGATGGCGGACATGGTCTGGTTGTTCACGTTCACCGGGCTCGGCGTCTCCGGGTTCGGCACCGCTGCTGCGATGATCGGCCTGTCCGGGTCCCCGTCGATGAAGGTAAG
>MVQP01000161.1 GCA_002067235.1 Syntrophorhabdus sp. PtaB.Bin047 | reverse complement strand
CGCTTCCCGGTTTTGTTCCCGCGGTATATATTGTATCGTAAAATGTTCGAAATTGCTCACGATTTCTTTGACCCGCCGCACGTAGGCGAAGAGAGTCTTGTTCTTGATCTTGTAAACCCCCGTGACCTGGTTTGCCACTAGCTGCGAATCGGTGTATACCGTTATGTCCGTGACGGAATGCTCAGTCGCGGTTGCCAGGGCGCGAAGAAGCGCCTCGTACTCGGCCATGTTGTTCGTCATTTCGCCAAGGTATACGCCCCGGGCGAAGACGATCTCTCCCCCGTCGTCCCTGACGACGATCCCTGCGCCGGACTTTCCGGGATTGCCGGAAGAAGCCCCGTCAACATGGACGTGCCAGCGCATCAGTCGTTTTCTCTGAAAAAGAGGATCCGGTTGCAGCTCGGACATTGGATAAGCTGCTTGTTCTTCGTCACCTCGATGAAAAGCTGAGGGGGGATGTTCATGTTGCAGCCGAGGCATACCCCGTTCCGCACGTTGGTGACGGCGATGCCGCCCCGTCTCTCGCGGAGGATATTGTATGTGTTCCTTAGGTTGTCGCTCACGATGGAGAGAAGATTGTCTCTCTCTGTCGTGAGTTTTGCTATGACTTCGTCCATCGACCGTGTCTCTTTCTCCATCGCCTTCTTTTCAATCTCAGATTCTTTTTCCAGTTTCTCGAGCTCTGTCTGGGAGGCCTCGTAGTCCTTCTTGAGATCCTCCACCTTGTCCATGAGGACGAGGACGTCCTCTTCGGTTCGGTCGTTGGCCTCCTTCGCCGATTCGATCTCCTTGAGGAGGGCCTGGTATTCCTTGTTCGTCTTCACGTCGTAGAGCTTGACCTCGAGTTTCTTTATCTTCTCTTTTTCGCCTTCCAGTTCCTTCTCTTTCTTGCGTCTTTCTTTCTCGAGTTCCTCGACGATCTCCTGTTCTTTTTCTATCTTGCCGCGGACCTCTGCGAGCCGGTCTTCCATCTGCTTGAGTTTCTTGGGGGCCTGAAGAAGTTTCTGCTCCCCCTCCATGATCATCGATTCAATCTTTTGTGCCTCGAAAAGAGTCTCTAGTTCCCGCTCCACCCTGATGCCTCCATAAAGGAGAAGGGGTGTACCCGATGGTACACCCCTTCTTACGTGAGTCGACTATTCCGTTCTATGAGAAATTTCTTCACCATGTCTTCATATGTGGGCCCACTTGGGTTCGAACCAAGGACCTACCGGTTATGAGCCGGTGGCTCTTCCAGCTGAGCTATGGGCCCAACTTCTGTAATAAACTAAACGATTTCTTGGGGGTTTGTCAATGATGGAAAAGGGAAGAGGAGAGGAAGAGGGCGGGGAGAGAAGGGGAAACGGAGTGTTTGATAGGACGAATAGGAGAATAGGACCAATAAGGCCAATAGGACCTATAGGACGCCTAGGACCAATAGGACGGATCGATCGTCCGTTGTGGTTGGCCATTGCACTTCGATAGTCCTATAAGTCCTATCCTGTCCTATAGGTCCAATATGTCCCATAGGTCCTATTCTCCTATTCGTCCTATTTTCCCCCCGGTCGCTCTCCTCTTTCCTCCTCCCTCATTCCTCACTTTTCCATTCCATTTTTCCGCGAATCTATACTACAATGTCGACACAGCAACGAAATGAGAGGATGGGGAGGCGTGTTGTGAGCGACGGTAAGGTCACCAAGGAAGAACTTCTGGAGAAGGCAAGCAAGCCGGCCCTGGATGCGATGGAGATGCATCCTTTCTACAAGGGGAAGATAGAGGTGGTCCCCAAGTGTGTCATCAGGGACATCAACGATTTCGCCATATGGTACACGCCGGGAGTGGCGGAGCCGTGCAAGGAGATAAACAGGGACCCCGATAAGGTGTTCGAGCACACCAACAAGGGGAACATGGTGGGCATAGTGACCGACGGAACGCGGGTGCTCGGTCTCGGCGATATCGGTCCCATGGCGGGATTGCCCGTCATGGAGGGCAAGGCGCTCCTCTTCAAGTACCTGGGCGGAGTCGACGCCTTCCCCATTTGTCTCGATACGAAGGACCCCGATGAGATCGTGCGGACGGTAAAGCTCATCGCGCCTGTTTTCGGGGGCATCAACCTCGAGGACATCGAGAACCCGAAATGCTTCTACGTCCTGGAAAAGCTAAGGGCGGAGTCGCCGATTCCCGTCTGGCATGATGACCAGCAGGGCACCGCGGCGGTCACGCTCGCCGGTCTCGTGAACGCCCTCAAGATAGTGGGAAAGAAGATCGAGGACGCGAAGATCACCATGATCGGCATAGGCGCCGCGAACGTTTGCATTGTGCGCATGCTCATCAAGGCGGGGGCAGATCCGAAGAAGATCATCGTCGTGGACAGCAAGGGAATACTCAACCGGAAACGGGACGATATCAAGCCCAATTACAAGGAGAAGCTGGAACTGGCCGCGACAACGAACGGGGAGAACCGCGAAGGCGACACCGCGGCGGCTCTGAAGGGGCAGGATGTCCTCATTGCCCTGTCGAAGTCGGGACCGGACGTCATACAGAAGGATTGGGTGGCGTCGATGGCCGACAACGCGATCGTTTTCGTCTGCGCCAACCCCATACCCGAGATGTGGCCCTGGGACGCGAAAGAGGCGGGGGCCCGCATAGTTGCCACGGGCAGGAGCGACTTTCCCAACCAGGTGAACAATTCCGTCGGGTTCCCGGCGATATTCCGGGGCACCCTCGACGTTAGGGCCCGGACCATCACCGACGAGATGTGCATAGCCGCCGCGTACGAGCTGGCCCGGTGCGCCGAGGACAGGGGGCTCAGCGAAGATCACCTGCTTCCGACGATGAATGAGTGGGAGGTCTTCCCCCGGGAGGCCGTGGCGGTCGCGAAGATGGCGATGAAACAGGGTGTCGCGCGCCTGACCATCGACGAAAAAGAACTCTACAACATGGCGGCCACGAAGATCCGCAGGGCCCAGGAAGAAGTGGGCCTGCTCATGGAGAAGGGCATCATAGCGCCCTACGCCGGTTAAGGAGCCCCCAATGCGCGAGATCCACGTTGACGATATCGTTTCCGTTGTCGAACGCCTGTTCATCGACGCCAATATCGATCTTCCCGATGCGATGTACGGCGCCATCCGGGACGCGATAGAGAGGGAGAGCTCGCCCGTCGGCAAGGAGGTGTTGAGGGAACTTCTGAGGAACGCCGATACGGCCAGGGAAGAGCGCATGCCCATATGCCAGGACACGGGTCTTGCGGTGACTTTTCTCGAGATCGGTCAGGACGCACATATCGTGGGAGGAGACCTCACGGAGGCCGTGACGGAGGGAGTCCGCCGGGCGTACCGCAAAGGCTACCTCAGGAAGTCCTGCTGCCATCCCTTCACCCGGAAGAACACCGGGGACAATACACCTCCCATAGTCCACACGAAGATCGTGCCCGGGGAGGGTTTGCGGATCACCGTTCTGCCGAAAGGCGGCGGAAGCGAGAACTACGGAGAGGTGCGTATGCTCATGCCTGCGCAGGGGAAAGAGGGTGTCAAGGCATTCGTACTCGAGATGGTGCGCAAGGGAGGTCCCAACCCCTGTCCTCCCATCACCGTCGGCGTGGGCATCGGGGGCAATTTCGAGACCTCGGCGCTGCTGTCCAAGGAGGCCCTCATGGTTCCCGTGGGCAAACGCAGCGATGACGAGGAACTGGCTGCCATGGAGAGGGAACTGCTCGAGGAGATCAACGCGACCGGCATAGGCCCTCAGGGATACGGGGGCACGGTGACGGCCCTCGACGTTCACATCAGGATGGCGCCCTGCCATCTCGCGTCGCTGCCCGTGGCGGTCAACATCCAGTGCCACGCGCACCGTATCAGGGAGGCCTTGCTATGAAAACGGACCTTAGACGGATAACGACACCTCTTGCGGATGATGTAGCAGGGTCATTGAAGGCGGGGGAAAAGGTGCTTCTGTCCGGTTTCATCTACACCGCCCGGGACGCAGCGCACAAGCGGTTCATCGAGACCCTCGATGCGGGCGGAGAGATGCCTTTTGATATCAAGGGGCAGGTCATCTATTATTGTGGTCCTGCGCCGGCACCTCCGGGAAAAGTGATCGGGTCCTGCGGGCCCACGACGAGTTCCCGCATGGACGTCTATGCGCCGAGACTTGTCTCCTTGGGCCTGAAGGGCATGATAGGGAAGGGCAAGCGTTCCGAAGGGGTCAAGGGAGCTCTGAAAGAGTTCAGGGGGGTTTATTTCGGGGCGACAGGCGGCGCCGGCGCGTTGCTCGCCCGCACCGTTGTTGCGGCAAAGGTCATCGCCTACGAAGACCTTGGGCCTGAAGCAGTGGTGAGACTCGAGGTGAGGGACATGCCGCTTTTTGTCATCAACGATGTGCATGGCAACGATCTGTATGAGGAAGGGATGAAGAGTTACAGGAAGTGACATCCTTGTTTTGACTTTTTAAGGCAAATATTCTAAAAGAAAGAAAAAAAGAAGGAGATGCAATGCCAGAGATTCGTGTCGCCATTGCCGGCGTGGGGAACTGCGCGAGCTCGTTGGTGCAGGGTATCGTCTACTATTCCCGTAAGAGTGAAGATGTCATCGGACTTATGCACGCCGATATCTGCGGGTACAAGCCCGGAGACATCCGGATCGTGGCGGCCTTTGACATCGACCGGCGAAAGGTGGGGGTCCCTCTGGAAAAGGCCATCTTCGCGCCCCCCAACTGCACGAAGACAATAGACGCTGATATCCCGCCCACGGGCGTCACCGTTCTCATGGGGCACGTCTTCGACGGTGTGGCGGCTCACATGAAACAGTACCCGCCGGAACGCTCCTTCGTTGTCGCAGATGAAGAGCCCGTCGATGTGGTGAAGGTCCTGAAGGAACGGAACGTCGACATTCTTCTCAACTACCTGCCCGTCGGTTCCGAACAGGCGGTGCGTTATTACGCCGAATGCTGTCTCGAAAGCGGCGTGAGCCTCATAAACTGCATACCCGTGTTCATCGCCTCCGATGATGACTGGGCAAGACGTTTCGAAGAGAAGGGAATACCGCTGATCGGTGACGACGTCAAGTCACAGATCGGGGCGACGATCATCCACAGGACCCTGGCCAAGCTCTTCAACGACCGCGGGGTCAAGCTCGACAACACCTATCAGCTCAACACCGGCGGCAACACCGACTTTCTCAACATGCTCAACAGGGAAAGGCTGACGTCGAAGAAGATATCGAAGACGGAGGCCGTGCAGTCCACCCTCGATGTTCCCATCCCGGCGGAGAACATCCACATAGGTCCTTCGGACTACGTTCCCTGGCAGAAGGACAACAAGATCTGCTTCATGAGGCTCGAGGGAAGGATATTCGGCGACATACCCATCAACTGCGAACTGAGGCTTTCCGTCGAAGATTCTCCGAACAGCGGCGGATGCATCATAGACGCGGTCCGGTGCTGCAAGGTGGCGCGGGACAGAGGTATCAGCGGAGCGTTGGAGTCCATCTCCGCCTACACCATGAAGCACCCCATCCGGCAGTATCCCGACGAGACGGCACGGGAGATGGTGGAAGAGTTTATCAGGGGTGAAAGGTTCCGTTAGGGGGCCCATGCGTGATAAGCTCGAAGATCGGCCATCGCCTTGACCCTGTTATCCTTTCCCTGTACCGGTCCGTCCTCGGGCAGAGGACGATATCTCCCAACGTCATAAGCTGCACGGGCACTTTTTTCGGCTTCCTGGCGGCAGCGCTCGTCTTCGTGGGATCGCCTGCGGCCGGTGCGGTGTCCCTCATTGTGGCCGGCTTCTTCGATATCCTCGACGGCGCCGTTGCGCGGGGCGCCGGCAGGGTAACGCGGTTCGGAGGCTTCTTCGACTCCGTCCTCGACAGGTACACCGACATGGCCGTCATGGGCGCCATCCTCTCCGTTTACGTCCGCGAGGGAAGCGCCGGATACGCCATTGCCGCCTTCATAGCGGTGATCGGCACCGCGCTCATACCTTACGCCCGCGCGCGCGCGGAGGCTGCCGGCCTTTCCGGCAAAACGGGTCTCCTCGAGAGGCCCGAGAGGCTCGTCCTGCTCATCATCGGCCTCTTCGTTCCTTTTCTCCTCAATTACATCATTGCTATTCTTGCAGTCCTCACCCACGTAACGGTCATCCAGAGGATCGTGCATGTCTGGAGACAAACCAGATAAAGACGGTTCCAGGTTAAAGACGAGAACCGGAAACAACCCGAACCGTGTGCTCGAGACTCGCAACCCGCAACCGTCTTTTTTCCCTGAAACTTGAAACCTTGTATGTTACTCCCAATGGAATATCACAGGCAGTCCATGATAAGAAGAATGAAAGTAAGGTTACCGGCGT
>MVQP01000160.1 GCA_002067235.1 Syntrophorhabdus sp. PtaB.Bin047 | reverse complement strand
GGTTTGCGCAAATTCATTATCCTACAGGTATAAAGAACAGGCCATACTTTTAATAAGTTTTACCGGACACTACTGTGGCGAGATCGTAAAGACCGACGATGTCGAATACCAGACCCTTATGCGGGAGATCGTCGATGATACCCGTCAGCACAAGGACAGGATCATTCAGCACATAATAGACAGGGCAAAAAATAAGGGATACATCAAGACGTAACAACCTGCCACGGAAGGAAGCATCGTTTCCGGTAAGCCATACTATCAAACGTTGTCCCCGCCGCCCGGCTGGGTCCACCCACAGATCCCGTGCCAGTGCTGAGAAGGACGCTGCGGTCTCGCGGTTTGTGCTTGCAACCCCGTCGAACTCAGTGTTAAAACCAAGCTGCGGATGACGAGCATCGGAAGCGCAGGGAGAACAGAGGGAGAGGTCTATGGTGAAAGGCTCGATCGACAAAGGGCGGGAACTTATCGACGCGGCGGAAAAGGGTGACGTTGCCGGGGCGAGCGTGCTCATCGCGGCAGGGGCTGATGTGGAGGCAAGGGACACCGGCGGCTGGACGCCCCTCATGGCGGCGGCGCAGGCTGGACATCTCGAAATGGCGCGTATCCTCATCGCGGCAGGGGCCGATGTGAACGCCAGGGACAGGTTCCGGGTGACGCCCCTCATGGCGTCGTCGTCGGGAGGTTCTGCAGACCTCTCGGAGATGCTCATCGAGGCCGGGGCGGCTGTGAACGATGCGGATGACAACGGAACTACCCCTCTCATGTGGGCGTCCACGGAAGGCCATGTCGAGATCGTACGGATCCTCATTGAGCGGGGAGCGGAAGTCAATGCAAGGGGCGTGAGCGGCTACACCGCACTCATGGACGCGTCGGGTAAGGGGCACGTGGAGGTGGCTGAGCTTCTCATAACGGCAAAGGCTGATGTGAACGCACAGGACAAGAACGGTCTTACGGCGCTCATGCTTGCGGTGATGATGGGTCGCACCGACGTGGTCCGCGCACTCATACGTGCCGGAGCGGACGTGAACGCGAGGGGAGACGGGGGCTACACCGCACTCATGGACGCGTCAGGCAGGGGCCGCGAAGACATAGCCCGGCTTCTCAGGGAGGCGGGTGCTACCGGGTAGCTTCCTTGATGCTTTTCACGGCTATGCGGCCGGAGCTCAGCGCGAAGCTGCTTGCCGAACCCTCGGCCAGCAGGTCGTAGGTGCTGTCGTAGAGACCGCCCATGTCCTGTCCCGTGACGTACAAACCCGGGATCGCCTCCCCTTTCTCATCGAGGGCCTGCATGCGCGTGTTCACCTGAACGCCGCCGAGGGTCAGGAAGAACGCACGGAGACCTTTGAGCGCATAATAGGGACCCTGCATGGTATCGAACTTCACCAGATGTTCCGGCCTCCGGCTGAAGTCCGGGTCGTGTTTTCCGTCGGCATAGCGGTTGACCGTTTCGATCGTCTCACGCAGTTTTTGTGGCCTGATCCCTATCTTTCCGGCAAGCTCTTCGATCGTGTCTGCCTTGAAGGCGAAACCTGACGCTATGCCTTTCTCGATACCTTCATCGAGGGCCGTCATCTTCTGTCCCGGAACGACGATGGCGTTGAAGGGCGTGAGAGGGCCGTTATCCACCATCGACCTTCGCATGGCATCGTCAAAGATGGACCACATGAGGCCGCCGTTCGCGGTCATCGCGTTGTAGACGTCGCTGAAGACGGAGCCGAAGGATTCGTTGTAAAAACGATCGCCGTGCTTGTTCACCCACAGGAAGGGCTGACTCAGGGCACAGCGCATCTGCTTCATATGGTTCGGTCCGCTGAACTGCCTGATGGCCGGTTCGTTGTCGAGGTAGGGGCTGTTTCCCGCGAGGGTGCCCATGCCTGCGAGTGCGGCCCCGGCGCTCAAGGCAAGATTGATCCCGTCGCCCATCCTGCCGTCGACAGCCGGTCCCCGGTACATGAGCTTGGCCATTCCCGGCGTGCTGACATCGGGCACGTATTTCTTCAACATTTCCTTATTGCTTGCGAAACCGCCCGTGGCGATGATGACGGCGCGCCCCGTTATTCTTATGGTGTGCCCATCGGCATCGACGGCATCGACGCCCGTGACGGCGCCCCTGCCGTCGACAAGGAGTTTCTTCGCGGGCGTTTTCGTCAGAAGGGGCACGCCTCTCTCCTTTATGTGGCCGGAGAGTATCTTCACCAGCCGGGCGCCCCGGCCTTCGAAGATATGCCATACCTGAAGGCTTTTCTCGGGCGGGAACATCGTCCTGATCCCCTCTATCCTCACCCCGTGGTCCACGAGCCAATCGATGGTCTCGCCGGACTCGTTGAGAAGGGCCCTGATGACCGACGCGTTGCACCGCCAGTGATGGAATTCCATTACCCTGGCGAAGACCTGGTCCGTCGTTGTCGTGATCCCCTTTTGGTTCTGATACCGTGTTCCGATGCCGAGAGAACCTTCCGGGAAAAGGCCGGCGCCGCCGGGAAAGGGCATCTTCTCCAGGAGGATGGCCCTCAAGCCATACTCTGCCGCTGTCAGCGCAGCCGACAGGCCGCTCAAGCCCCCTCCTGCGATGACTATGTCCGTTTCGTGGTCCATGATCGCCTGTCCTCCCGCTTCGTCGTTCCTCTGATGCCGTGCAAGGTGATCGGGGGACGAAGCATCATTCATGCTATAATACATGGGGAGTACAAATCAATGCAGTATGCTCTTCTGGATGAGAGGGCACTGCGAGGGAGAAGGGCGGAAATATGCGCGGATCGATAGTCATCATAGTTCTTTTGCTCGGGATCGTAGTCGCGACGGGATGTGTCTCTCCGAACTTTCCCGCCGGGGATGCAGCGGTAAGACTTCCCCTCAACGAGGGCGCGGGGAATCTCGACTTCCTGTCGGAAGGCGAAGTGTGGATACTCCGTGACATCAACAAGGCAAGAGCATCTGCGGCGGTTCCGCTCGAGCCGCTCAAGGCCTCGCGGGGGCTTTCACAGGCAGCGAAGGATCGTGCGGAGGAGATTGCCCGTTCGGACGCGGGAGTCCTGACGTCGGAGGAGGAACGCAACCGTCTTTTCGAGCGCGTTCGCCGGTTCGGCACCTTGACGGGAAGTGTCGCCGAGGTGAGGAGCCACGGATACCCCGAGGACACCGTCGTCAAGGAATTGCTGAGCGGGAGCCTCTTTCAAAAGGGGCAGTCACGGCCGTATTTCATGGATGGCGAATATGCGGTGATGGGCACGGGATGTACGATGGCCGTGCGCGTCGCTCCCCTGTGCGTCATCATAGTCGCCAGTGAGTTCAAAGAGGGCCGTTGACGGTTCCCAAGAGCCCGCTTCTTCCCGGAAAAGAGCCTTGACTTATCTCGTACCATTCGTATAAGATATTTCTCAAATAATTATTGGACGTGTGGAGTGTTGCAGATCAGGTTGGATATCTTTATTCCATTGGGCTAAGAAATGTGCCGGGAACCCGGGCGGTTTCCCTTGTGTACGGCAGCAGCCGCTTCCCCGTCCTGACCTCCCAACCAGAGTGCCTCCTTGTGGTCTGGTGCCGGAATCGGCAGCCGGATTTTCGTTTCAGGGAGGTATGGTGTCGAGTACTGCAGTGGTTTCATTCCCTACGGGGCGCATCGCGAAGGCCGTCGGTGGTCCCTCGCCCGTTTCAAGGCAGGCGGTCCATGATAACCGCGCGTAATATCGTTAAATCCTTCGGCTCGACCCATGTTCTTCGCGGGCTGGACCTCGCGATAGGAAAGGGCAGCATTTATGGGCTGGCGGGCAGGAGCGGAGCCGGCAAATCGACCCTCTTGAGGTGTATCAATGGCCTGGAAGGGTACGACAGCGGTTCTCTCATCGTCGACGGGACGGACGTGAAGACCCTCGGCGGCAGGGCGATGATGGCGTTCAGGAAGAACATCGGCATGATCTTCCAGCAGTTCTCTCTCCTTGAGCGTCTCAGTGTTTACGACAACGTTGCACTTCCACTCAAGTGCTGGAAGTACAGTTCCCGTACCATCGACACGAAGGTGAGAGAGCTTCTGGAGATCGTCGGGATACCGGAAAAGATCAAGCAAAGGCCGAGAGAGCTTTCGGGCGGACAGAAACAGAGGGTCGCCATAGCCAGGGCGCTTACCATGGACCCTCGCATACTGCTGTGTGACGAGGCCACATCCGCCCTCGACCCTAATACGTCCCAGGCCATCATGAGCCTCCTGAAAGAGATAAACAGTTCCATGGGCATCACCATCGTTGTCGTTACCCACCAGATGTCCGTCATCCGCGGCCTCTGCAAGGAGATGGCCATTCTTGAGAACGGCAGGATCGCCGCCTCGGGCCTTGTTGAGAATATCTTCCGCGAACAGCCGCGGGCCTTGAAGAACCTGATGGGAGAGGAATTCGGGGGCACCTCCCCGACCGTCGAGAAGACGGTGACGCTGCTTCTGCCCGACACGGTCACGGGTTACTTCATCTCCCGAATGGCGGAGGAACTGGGAATAGATGTGACGATACGGGGAAGCGATCCGGGCGCCCCGGGTTTTGGGGTCACCGTTCCGGAGGATGCCTGCCGCGGTGTCGAGGGCTATCTTTCCACGCACAAGGTGCGCTGGAGAAGCCTCGCCGGGAAGAAGCAGCGGAGTCCTTACGGAGACGGTTACAAAGAACAGATACACGCCGTCAACGCCGACATGGTCTGAGAGGATATGCGGTGAAATACGTGAGGACAGGATGATCTCAAATGGATACATGGCTTACTGGTGGCGGTACTTCGAAGGGATAATCGTCCCTTCCATCTGGGCCACGCTCAGGATGCTTTCCCTCTCCATGGTGCTCTCCTTTATTCTGGGGTTCATACTGGCCTACTTCCTTATCCTCTACGGGCCGCAGGGATTGCGGCCGAACAGCACGAGGTACAAGCTCCTCGACTTCATAGTGAACAGCATCAGGTCCTTCCCCGTCATAATCCTGATCGTGGCCATATCGCCCATAACCAGGATGATAGTGGGAACGTCCATAGGGGAGAAGGCGGCCATATTCCCTCTCACCCTCGCGGCAACACCCTTCATGGCAAGGATAATAGAGAACAGTCTGAAAGAGGTGGACAAGCAACTCATAGAAGCGGCACGCTCCTTCGGCGCGTCGGATTTCCAGATAATAACGAAGGTGATGGTAAAAGAGTCGGTGCCGATGATAGTGGCAGGGGCCACCCTTTCTACAATAACATTCCTCTCTGCAACCACGCTCGCGGGGGCGGTCGGAGCGGGGGGGATAGGCGCCGTTGCGCTCAACTACGGGTATCAGAGCTTCAATAATACAGTGCTTTATACGTCGGTCTTGCTTCTGTTCATCATGGTCCTGGTAATACAATGGGCCGGAGACTGGCTTTACAAAAAAATACTGTGACAAAAAATCCTGGAGGAATGGAGGTCTTATATGAGCAAGAGATGTGCTGGTATTATCGTTGTGTTCCTGCTGTTCGCCTTTGTCCTTACCATGGCGGGTTGCGGGCAATCGCCTGCCCCGGAGAAGAAGAACCTCAAGCTTGGATGCATGCCCTGGTCGGAGCCGATGCTGCAATGGATCAAAGAAGGGCTCACTCCCCTCGGCTACAACGTGGAGGTGATCATGTTTGATGCGAATCAGCTCCCGGCCGTGGCGCTGAAAGACGGAAGCATCGACGGGATCATACAGAACCACAAACCCTGGATCATTACCTTCAACAAGGAGAACAAGGCGAACCTGGAGATGGTCGAACCCTACTATTTCTATTCATTCTTCGCGATCTACTCGGCGAAGTACAAGAAGCTCGAAGAGATCCCGCAGAATGCCACGTTCACTATTCCCGGGGATCCCACCAATCTGAGCAGGAGCCTCATCATCCTAAAGGAGGCGGGACTGATCACGCTCAAGGAGAAGACGGGGCCTTTCTACACTCTTCTCGACATAAAGGACAATCCCAAGAAGATCAAGCTCGTAGAAGCCGAGATTACGCAGACTGCCCGAAGCATACAGGACGTGGATGCAATAATCGCTACCGCTTATTTCATGGCGGAAACCGCGAAAGCCGATCCTAAGGTCTTCCTTTTTGAAGACCCGCAGAACAAGGATTTTCCCCTGGGGCTGGTGGTGCGCCATGAGGATGTGAACTCGGCATGGGCGAAGGAGTCTATGAAGATCCTGAGGTCCGAGAAGAACAGGGCCAGGTTCAATGAGCTGTACAAGGGCAAGTATACTTTGATCGACTGACGTCGTTTGAAACAGCGGGTGAATATGGAGAAGATAGAGATCAATGAAGCCGTTGGAAAAATGAATCTTGCCTTGAAGCTGGACCGAAAACTCATCGGCATCAAGTTCCTCTTTGACGCCGATGAGTTCAGGAAGGCCGACGCCAGAGCGCTGAGGGGAAGGATGCCCT
>MVQP01000159.1 GCA_002067235.1 Syntrophorhabdus sp. PtaB.Bin047 | reverse complement strand
TTCGGGTCCACGAACCAGCCGGGCGCGACGGGAGAGGCCCTCCTGGCCGCCTGCATGGCAGGGGCCATGGATGTCCAGATGGATTGGATCCAGCTCGGACCCTGGACGAGCCCCGATGAGAAAGGGTTCGGCCACGTTCCGCTCTTCTGTGAACGTCTCGTCGGTTATGGGCCGATGATCGACCCTGCAACGGGAAAACGTTTCTTCAAGGAAACGGGAAACCGCAAGGAAAGGGCGGATGCCATCATCCTTATCGGCCATCCTGTGATCATCATGGGCGATTCCTATTCCGTGCCCAAACAGGTGTTCCCTAACGCCCTGGAGAAGGGCCTGCAGAACGGTGCGGTAAAGAAGTTCGACAGCCTGGACGCCCTGGCGAAGAACTACAAAATCCCCCTGGAGGCCTTTCAGAAGGAGATCGCCCGGTGGAATTCCTTTGTGGAGAAGAAGAAGGACGATGATTTCAGCTGCATGATCTTTCCCGACGCGAAACCGACGGTCGCGCCTCCCTTTTACGCGGCGAGGCTCTGGCCGAAGGTCCACCACACCATGGGCGGTTTGGTGATCGACAAGAACGCGCAGGTCTTCGGTTTCAACCTCAAGCCCTTGAAGGGGCTCTATGCCGCCGGTGAGGTCACGGGCGGGATACATGGCGCCGTCCGACTCGGCGGTGTCGCCATGGCCGATTGCATAGTCTTTGGCCGGATCGCCGGAAAGAACGCTGCCAAAGAGACAGCGTGGGGCTGATACGGACCGGCAAGGGAGGAAGAGATGACACACAAACATGGAACCATCAGGTTCTCTCCCGGTTGGCTTCTTGCCGTCGCGCTGGCTTTCGGGGTGTTCATGGTCTGCATCGGTACCCCCTATGCGGCGCCTAAGCAGACGGCCTCGGCAAAGGCGGGCGATTGCGCGGCCTGCCACGGTCAGGAAAAGGTGTTCTCGCCCTCCCATGCGGACACGAAGGCGATGGCCTACAAGGATTGCCTCGGCTGCCACGCAAAGGGGGGTCCCCAGATGCTGCAGGGGAAACTTCCCGGCAGCCACCTCCATCAGTTGAGGGGCGTGACCTGCGAAAAATGTCATGGAAAGGTCGCGAAACCCGAGGCGGTCGACGTGAATCAGTGCCTGAAGTGCCACAATGCCGACAAGCTCGCGGAGAAGACGTCAAAGGTCAAGCCCGAAAACCCGCACACGTCTCCCCACTATGGGACTTCGCTGGATTGCACTCTCTGTCATCGCCAGCACGCGAAATCGGAGAACTACTGCAACCAGTGCCATAAGTTCAATTTTGTCGTTCCGTAACGTTCGATCCACCCGGAAGCAAAGGCCCTCATTTCGAGGGCCTTTGCTCTTTTCTTTCTTTCCCTCCGCCAAGAGTGTAAACTGAGGCAAACGGAGGTTTGCTGAGAAGGTCGGTACGGGGGTCCGATCTTCCCGGGCGAAGAGCCCTGCAGTGTCCCGTCCGCAAAGAGGTAAATGGTCCAGTGACCGGTTTCTCCAGATTGAACGTGGTTTGGCGGCTCGTTATCGGGTTTGCCGCCCTTTTTGCCGTCACGACGTCAGTGAGCGTCTACTCAATGATAAAACTGAACGAGTTTAACAAGGCGAGCACGTACATGCTCGAATTGGGGGACCGTCTTATCGAGCACAAGGAGCGGTTGAGCGACGCCCTTCTTTCGGAACTGTCCTATGAGAAGAAATACGCCATCTCGAAGGACCCCGCGTTCCGCGATGGCTTCGTCAAGGCCGGGAAGGACGTCACGAAGCATCTCGCCGAGGCCTCGGCGATCGCCGATACCCTCGGCAGCAAGGAGATACTCGACAACATCACAAAGCAGCATTCCCGCTACAATTCTCTCATCGAGGAGGAGAAGAGCAGCGGCGGGCCCGGCGGAGCGCGTCGTCCCGGCTGGTACAGGCAGGAGAAGGAAAAGGCCGTTGAAGCCATGATAGAAGAGATCAAAAACCTTCAGCTTTATGTTGAGGACGACACGAAGCACAGGATAGACGGGCTGGCGAAGGCGGGGACGAGGGCGCTCAGGATCGGACTCATCATGGCCGCCTCATCGCTTCTTATCGGCATTCTCATAGCCACGGGTATCACGCTCAGCATCACGCGGCCCCTTTCCATCATAAAGAGAAAGACGCGAAAGATCTCCAGCGGCAACTTCGAGGACCCCCTCAACCTTTCTTCTCCGCCGGAGGTCGGCCATCTTGCAAGGGCCCTCAATCTCATGTGCGACAGGCTGAAGGAGATGGAGAGGATGAAATCCGATTTCTTTTCCCTTATGGCCCATGAGCTGCGCACGCCCCTTGCTTCCATGAAAGGGGGCATCGCGCTTCTCAAGAGGGATGCGGACGCATCTCGCAGCGAGGCACGCGACAAGGTCCTTGCCATCATGTCCGAGGAGTGCAACCGCCTGATACAACACGTGAATTCTCTTCTCGACCTGTCAAAGATGGAAGCCGGCATTATTGACTTCAACTTTGCTCCCGGAGATGTTAAACCTATAGTACAGAAGGCCGCTTCGGAGATCGAGCCGCTCTACGCTGCCAGGTCAATCACCTTTGAGTTCCATGAGGCCGGGAAGACGCCTCCCATCATGATGGACAGCGAAAGGGTCCTCCAGGTCATACGGAACCTGCTCGGGAACGCGGTGAAGTTCACGCCCGATGGGGGCCGCGTAGCAGTCTCCCTGAAGACTGTTGCCGGGGGAGTGGAGATCTCCGTTGCCGATTCGGGGCCAGGCATCCCGGAAGAGGACCGCGCCGTGATCTTCGACAAGTACCGGCAGTCGACAACACAGGCACGCTCGGGAACCGCGGGGACCGGCCTTGGACTGGCCATTGCCAGGCATGTTGTGGATGCCCATGGAGGCAGGATTTGTGTAGAAAGCCAATTGGGAAGAGGAAGCACCTTTACGGTTTTTTTGCCGGATTGATGGTGCTTTTCCTTTCCGCGTGCAGCTATGTTCCCATACAGAACAACATACCGGAAGACACTATCAGGGAAGAGAATGCCAGGGAGAACAGGCTCGCCGAAAGGCTGCAGAAGGCAGCGGAGCTTTACGGGCACGGTGACCTTGACGGCGCTTTGAAGGTGAATCAGGCCATAATGCCCCTTTGCGAGAAGAGACCACCCTGTGACCAGGCCCTGTTCAACATGGGTCTCATCTATGCCAGCAACAACAGCGCGAAGAGGGACTACCGGAAGTCCATGGCCATGTTTCAGAGAGTGGTCAGGGAGTATCCTCAAAGCCCGCTCGCGCCGCAGGCGAAGACCTGGATAGGGGTGCTCGGTGTGATCGAGAAGTCGAAGGAGGTCGATATGGAGATGGAGCGGGCGAAGAAGAAGCTGGCGAGGTAAGGGAATGACTCCCGGAAACATACTGATCGTTGACGACGATCGAAATCTTCTCGAACTGATGGGCATGATGCTCAAGTCCGCTGATTACGAAGTGACGACGGCCCATGACGGTGAGGGGGCGCTGTCCGTGGTGAAGGCGCAGGCCTTCGATCTCGCCGTCGTCGATCTCAAGCTCCCGGGAATGGATGGGATCAGTTTCATGCGCGAGCTTCACCAGATTAACCCGGAGATGCCCGTTATCATCCTCACGGCGCACAGCAGTGTGAAGAGCGCTGTCGAGGCCATAAGGATGGGCGCCTTCAACTATCTGGCGAAGCCTTTCGACCTGGACGAACTGCTACTGCAGATAGAAAGGGCGCTCGAGAACCGCAGGCTCCATTCCGAGGTCAAGAGGCTCGAGGGGATCCTTGAGGAGCGATACACCTTCTCGAACATCGTTGCCGGCAGCCCCGGGATGCAGTCGGTCCTCAGCCTCGTAGCGCGGATAGCACCGACGGATTCGACGGTGATCATCTACGGTGAGAGCGGTACCGGAAAAGAGATCATCGCGAAGGCCGTTCATTTCGCCAGTCCCAGGAAGGACAAGGCCTTCACCGCAATAAACTGTGCCGCCATTCCCGAGACACTCCTGGAAAGCGAGCTCTTCGGTTACGAGAAGGGCGCCTTCACCGGCGCCGTAAGGAATTCGAAGGGTCTCTTCGTACAGGCGGACGGAGGGACGCTCTTTCTCGACGAGATAGGGGACATGCCCCTCACGCTTCAGGCGAAACTCCTGCGGGTGCTGCAGGAAAGGCAATTCTACCCGCTGGGAAGCGAAAAACCCCTGGAGGTCGACGTGCGTCTCATCGTCGCCACGAACAAGGACCTGGAGGCCGAGGTCAGGAAGGGGTCCTTCCGGGAGGACCTGTTCTACAGGGTCCACGTCATCCCCGTCCGCATCCCTCCCTTGCGGGAAAGAAGGGAGGATATCATCCCGTTGGCGGAGCACTTCCTGAGGAAAACGTCGGAAAAGATGAAGAAAGAGGTCAGGGGCCTCACACCCATGGCCATACAAAAACTGATGCTCCATGACTGGCCGGGCAACGTCCGGGAGCTGGAGAACGCCATCGAGTATGCCGTGGTCACGAGCCGCGGCGAGGTCATAGCGGACGAGGCCATCCTCCCCTTCAGGGAGACCCTCTCGACATCGCCCAAGCCTTTCAAGGAGGCGAAGGAGGATTTCGAGAAGGAGTACCTTAACTGGGTGCTCCAGATAGCGGAAGGCAACGTGAGCAAGGCCGCGGGAATGGCCGGAAAATACCGGGCCGATTTCTACTCCCTCCTCAGGAAATACGACCTGAAACCGGAAGACTTCAAGAAGACCTAGTGTACAGTTTTTCATACACCCATGATTCCTCTTTGATCTAGATAGGATACACGCATCAGGGCCGCGCTGTCCCCACGGTCGGTGCATGGATATCAATACAGCGCACGGTCTGTCTCCTGCAAGGTAATCCTTTTATTTCAGCTACTTACAGTTTGGCACGGTTATTGTATTACAAGCTTTTATGTTCAAGCGGCTGTCTACAAAGCTGTCTCCCCGTCATTCCGGCGAAGGCCGGAATCCAGAAGAAACTCGGTTTCAGCAGGAAACCATTTGTGTTGTCCGACGGCATACGGTGCGGAAACCACGGTTTGATATTGGCCCGCAAGGCCCATTGGATCCGTCAGCTGTCCTGGATTCCGGCCTTCGCCGGAATGACGGGATTCGTTCGTAGATGATCGCGCATAGGAACTGGGGGATCTTGTTCAGTCCGTCGATAACAGTGACTTAAGGAGGCAGTCAATGCGGAAACTGAGGATAGTGGTAGCGATGGCATTGTTGATCTCAATGGTGGCCGGGTGTTCCCACATGTCCACCACACAGCAGCGGGCCCTGAGCGGAGGAGCCATCGGGGCCGGTTCCGGAGCGGCCCTGACCATCCTGACGGGCGGAAGCGTTCTGCTCGGCACCGCCATCGGGGCAGGGGTGGGAACCGTGGGCGGGCTTGTCTACGACGACGTGCAAAAGAACAAGTAGGGGAGGACCGTCATGAGATACGGCGCGAAGAGGCCCCTTCTTCTCTCGGCTTTTTTTGTTTTCTTTGTGATATCATCAGGCGCGGGCATCGCCGAGGTGAATGTGAACATAGGGCTCTTCGCGCCACCCCCGCCGCTCGTGATCGAGAGTCCTCCGGCGATGGCGGTGGTGGTCGGTACACCGTACGTCTACTACGCACCAGAAGTGCCCGTCGGGCTCTTCTTTTACTCCGGGCACTGGTATCGCCCCCATGAGGGCCACTGGTTCAGGGCCAGATCGTACAGGGGACCCTGGGCGCACATCCATCCCGGTTCGGTTCCGGTGGTCCTCGTCAAACTCCCACCTGATTACAGGAACATGCCGCCGGGCCACCAAAGGATACCCTACGGGCAGATGAAGAAGAACTGGAAGACCTGGGAGAGGGACCGTCACTGGGGCGGGGGGGTTGGAAGGCCTGCAGGGTACACGGCCAACTATCAGAGAGGCGAGCCGGGGAGGGGTCATGGCAATCACGGAGGTCACGGCCCCGGCCCCCGGCATTGATCGACAAATTATTCCACTTTTCATTTGACATGGAAAAGCTTGTGTGAGAGTCATTTATAAAAAGACTTCCAAGGAGCTTGCCATGGCAAAGAAACTTCTTATCTTTTCATTGGTCGTTGCAGCGTTCTTCCTGTTTCTTCAGGCTAGCGCGTCCGCCAAGATCATCGTGAAATACGGACATGTCGGTCCTCCCATCCACCCGCAGCACCACGGGGCCCTCGCGTTTGCCAAGTACGTGACGGAAAAGACGAAAGGGGAAATCGAGGTCCAGGTATTCCCTCTGGGGCAGCTCGGCGGCGAGCGTTCGATGACGGAGCAGGTCCAGGCCGGGACCCTCCACATGACGGCGGTGACGTCAGGGGTGCTCGCGAACTTCGTTCCCGAGGTCGGCATCATCGAACTGCCTTTCATCTACCCCGACAAGAAGACGGCGTACAGG
>MVQP01000158.1 GCA_002067235.1 Syntrophorhabdus sp. PtaB.Bin047 | reverse complement strand
TTCAAGCGCTTCCCTGATGCCCGTCTCGACGCTGCCTATGAATTCCCTCGGTATGGCGCCGCCGATGATCTTGTTCTCGAAGATGAGATCCGTACCGTCGTGGGGCGCGATGTTGATGACGACATGGCCGTACTGGCCGCGGCCGCCGGACTGTTTGATGTATTTTCCCACCGCCGAGGCCGGTCTCGTGATGGTCTCTCGATAGGCGACCTGGGGCGCTGAGGTTACCATCTCGAGGTTGTGCTCCCTCCTCGCCCTGTCCATGATGATCTCGAGATGGAGCTCGCCCATCCCCGAGAGGATCACCTCGCCCGTCTCCCCGTCGAGCCTCACCGTCAGCGACGGGTCCTCAACGGTGTACTTGTTGAACACGAGCCACATCTTCTTCAGGTCATCCTTCTTCTTCGGCGCGATCGCGCAGGACAGGACAGGTGAAGGGATCTCGATGGTCTCGAAGACAACATCGTGACCTGTGGACGCAAGGGTATCGCCCGTCACGGCGTTCTTCAGCCCCACGATGGCGCAGATATCACCGGCACTGACCTTCTTCACCTCTTCGCGCTTGTTCGCGTGGAGCCTCAGTATCCTCCCCACCCGCTCCGATTTGTCGCGAGATGTGTTTATAATAGTATCGCCCGCCTTGATCTCGCCGGAATAGACTCTGATGTAGCTCAAGTGGCCGACAAAAGGATCCGTCATGATCTTGAAGACGAGCGCGCTCATGCGCTCTTCGGTGGTTCCCCTGAGACTCAGTTCCTCGCCGCCACTCGTCCAGCACTGGTAGGGCGATACATCGTCCGGGGACGGCAGGTAGTCGACGATGGCGTCAAGGAGGGGCTGAATGCCTTTGTTCTTGAAAGCACTGCCGCACAGAACAGGGAGTATCCTGCCTTCGAGGGTCCCCTTCCTGATGGCGCTTCTTATCATATCGACACCGATTTCTCCGCCCTCGAGGTACCGGGTCATAATGTGGTCGTCGATCTCCGCGAGGCTTTCAAGCATTGCCTCCCTCAGGGAATGGACCCTGTCCATGTACTCACCAGGGACCTCCTCGCCGGCACAGTCAAGGCCCAGACGGTCCTTGTCGTACCTCATCATCTTCTCTTCGATGATATCAATGACGCCTATGAACTCGTCACCGTTCTTGAGAGGTATCTGGAGGGCAAGCGGGTTTGCCCGGAGGATGTCACGCATCATGGCCGTGCACTTGTCGAAGTCTGCTCCGGGCCTGTCCATCTTGTTGATGAAACCGATGCGGGGGACACCGTAGCGGTCCGCCTGTCTCCAGACGGTTTCGGACTGCGGTTCGACACCTTCGACGCCGGAAAAAAGGGCGACCGCTCCGTCGAGGACGCGCAGCGACCTGCCGACCTCTATGGTAAAATCGATATGCCCCGGGGTGTCTATGATATTGATGCGATGGTCGCGCCAGAAGCAGGTGGTCGCGGCGGCGGTGATGGTGATGCCCCGTTCCTTCTCTTCTTCCATCCAGTCCATCGTTGCCGCGCCATCGTCAACTTCACCTATCCTGTTGTTGACGCCGGTATAAAAGAGGATCCGCTCCGTCGCGGTCGTCTTGCCCGCGTCGATGTGCGCCATGATCCCCACGTTTCTGACCCGATTGTTCATTGTAAACCTGTTACCACCTGTAGTGGGCGAATGCCTTGTTGGCCTCGGCCATCTTGTGGGTGTCCTCTCTCTTCTTGACCGCGCTGCCTTTGTTGTTGTAAGCGTCGATCAGTTCGCCCGCAAGCCTCTCCATCATCGTCTTCTCTGAACGCGCACGAGAATAGCGGATGAGCCATCTTATGCCGAGGGAGAGTTTTCTGTTGAGCCTCACTTCTACAGGTACCTGGTAGGTAGCGCCGCCGACACGTCTCGCCTTGACCTCGATCTCGGGCTTGATGTTGTCGAGAGCCTTGTGGAAAACCTTGAGACCTTCCTCTTTGAGCCTCTCTTCGATGAGGTTTATCGCACCGTAAACGATCCCGGACGCCGTGCTCTTCTTGCCGTCGAGCATAACGCAGTTGATAAGCCTCTGCACCATCATGTCGTTGTACTTGGGATCGGGTGTCTTCTCCCGTTTGGATATGTGTCCTTTGCGTGGCATTTCTTATGCTCCCTTATTGTTTCGGCTTCTTTGCCCCATACTTGGACCTGCTCTTCTTCCTGTTCGCGACACCGCTGGCATCGAGCGATCCCCTGATGATGTGGTAGCGGACACCGGGCAGGTCTTTGACCCTGCCACCCCTGATGAGGACCACGGAGTGTTCCTGCAGGTTGTGCCCGATGCCGGGGATGTATGTCGTCACTTCGATGCTGTTCGTAAGCCTTACACGGGCGACCTTCCTCAATGCCGAGTTGGGTTTCTTCGGTGTCGTCGTATAGACCCTAACGCAAACTCCCCTTTTTTGCGGGCAGTTTGTCAGGGCGGGAGACGAGCTCTTCTTTTTGACGGCTTCTCTCCCAAGCCTCACTAATTGGTTAATAGTAGGCATCAATACCTCCAAAAAAATAATCCCTCATCATGACGGGATATAGGTCATAACTGGCGTAAAAAGCAGTGCTATATTAAACGATTACCTCTTTTATTGTCAAGACTTTTTTAGGTTCTCTTCAACAAAAGACCCGGCACTCGCGGAAGGGGGCGGGTCAAAAAAATCCCCAAAAACGGGCAATATGGGGGACCGATTTCTCCATAATTCTGTAACTTGGCGAAACAACGGAAGAAAAAGTCAAAATATTTTTTTGCTGGTCCCCGGGGGAAGGGTAAGATCGGCGACGACAGGCCCGTAAACCTTGTGAACTGCGTCACAGAAAATCCTTGACATCACCCACCCGGTATACTAGTTTTCAGCATATTCGTTTAAAATAGGGGATTAGCGCATTTATTCAAATCAGGGGAGGTAGGTATATGTCGGATAACGCGAAGCTGTTTGGTATGTCCGCGAACGCGGGGAGGTGGGTGTTCGTGGTCCTCGGCATGATCATTAACCTGTGCCTTGGAGCTGTCTACGCGTACAGCGTGTTCAAGAGCCCGCTTGAAAAGCTCTTCAGCGCCACGGCAAAACAGGGCAACATGCCTTTCATGGTCTTCATAGCCATCTTCGCACTCTTCACATTCCTGGCGGGCCGGTTCATCGATAAGCTCGGCCCCCGGATCGTCATGATCGTCGGCGGCGTTGTCGTCGGCCTAGGATGGATGCTGGCGAAATTCTCCGGCAGCATCACCATGGTCTCGATCACCTACGGCATCATCGGCGGCGCGGGTGTCGGCCTCGTGTACGGCGGGCCGGTCTCTGTCTGCACGAAATGGTTCCCTGACAGGAAGGGTCTCGCCGTCGGTCTCGCCCTGCTCGGTTTTGGCGGCTCCGCCTTTATCACGGCACCGCTGGCGAAGTCCCTCATCGCGTCTTCGGGACCGCTCAACACCTTTCTTTACATGGGTGCCGGATTTCTTGTCGTCACCGTCATTCTTTCGATGTTCATGAAGTTCCCGCCGACAGGATGGAAACCGGCAGGATGGAATCCGCCCCAGACCGCGGGTGGAGCGTCAAAAGGCGTCACCGCAGGCGGCATGCTCGCAACCTCGAGCTTCTACGGCCTGTGGATCTGCTATCTCTTTGGCACGACCGCCGGCCTCATGGCAATAGGCGTCTCCGCGACGGTAGGAGGTGAGGTCATCGGCCTCGACGTGGGCACCGCGGCCTTCCTCGTTTCCATCTTCGCCATATTCAATGGTATAGGCAGGCCCATCTTCGGCTCCCTCGCGGACAAGATCACGCCCAGGTACGCTGCCATCGTCACCTTTGTCATCATAGGCGTAGCCTCCCTCATGATGCTCGGTGCGGGCAAGGGTTCGGTGGTCGTTTTTGCCGTCGCCTTCTGCGGTTTCTGGCTCACCCTTGGCGGCTGGCTCGCCATCGGTCCGGCAAGCACGGCATCCTTCTTCGGTCTCGACGGGTATGCTCAGAAATATGGCATCGTCTTCAGCGCCTACGGCCTTGGCGCCATCGTCGGCGGCATTATCTCCGGTATGGCCAAGGATACCTTCGGAAGCTACACGGCCGCCTTCTGGCCCACCCTGATACTCGCCATCGTGGGTATCTTCGTCGCATTCTTCCTTCTCAAGCCGCCGAAGGCAAGGTAGGCCAGCAAAGCTGACAGAAAACAAGGGGCATGGCAACATGCCTCTTTTTTTTGGTGCGGGGGAAATAGGACGGATAGGAGAGGATAGGACCTATAGGACATATAAGACTTATAGGACGCTTAGGACGTATAGGACACTCTGGGAAAACTGAGACCTTCGGTGATCCGCCTTTCGCACCTCACAGGCCCTGTAAGCCCCATGAATCCCAGAGCCTCCAAAAGTCCTAATAGGTCCTAGCTGTCCTATTGGTCCTATAAGTCCCATAGGTCCTATATCTCCTATAGGTCCTATACCCTCTCTCACCCTCAACTCCTCCCTGTCCCCTACCATCCTCTGTCCCCTTCCTTCATCATCACCAGGTACTCGTACTCATACAGGTCGCCGACGAAGTGATAGATCATCTCTTCCGAGTCGCTGTAGAGGCCCCTCGTGGCGAGAATGGCCTTCAGTTCCTCCGTGATGTCGGGGATAACGTAATCGGCAAAGGGTCCGCGGACGGTCCTGTAGCCGTGGTATTCGGCTATGCGGCGCAGGTGGGAGAACTTTATGGTGTATTCGTCATGGCCCTTTAAGCGGATGCGCCGGGGGTTGCCGTCCGATACGAGGGGTATGTAATGCTTAAGGGCCGGAGGAAGGGTCGCTTCACAGCTGTGTTCCCCTATGAAGATGCGGGGCACCCCTGATGAACAGAGTTTCTCGACCATCTCCAGGGCCCCGAGGTTGACGTTGAAGAGGACCTGCGGTATCTCGATGCTGTAAGTGTCGAAGAAACGGTATATCCTCGCCGGCACGTCGCCGGATCCGCCCCGTTCCTCCAGGGCCCGTCCGTCCACATCCACCGCCGTCGGAAAATCGCCAAGGTTCTCGTTGAGGATCACCAGCTCAAAGTTTTGGAGGGTTTCGGCCTCCGCCTCCAGGGCGTCCTGCAGCACGTAGGAGACATCGTGACCGGCCAGCGTCTCCCGCTGTTTCCCGAGGAGCGCCGGTGAGATGTCCATGAGGCAGGGATGCAATCCGGGGTTGCTCTCCAGGAAGTCCTTCATGAGGTAACCGTAACCGGCCCCGATCTCGAGAATGGATGTCATGTTATCGAGGGGCATGAAACGGCCGAGGTGTTCGTAGAGCAGATGTCCGTAAGAGGTGTCCTTCGCGAGGACCCCGCGGATCGGCGTACCGGGGGGATAGAGGGAGTTGCAGACGGTCAGCTCCCATCCAAGGCCCTCGATCTCCTGCCTGTGATAGGCTTCCGTCGTGCTGAGCCGGCAGGTGCCGCCGAACGTTGATGAATCTCTCTCATCCATGAACTGCCCTCACAAAAAGAAGCCCCCGGGTGTGATCCCGGGGGCCTCGCATTGCCTTTCGAAAAGACGGGCCGGTCTTACTGCCTGCCCTTTACGATCTCGTCGACAACTGACGGATCTGCCAGCGTGGTGGTATCGCCGAGCTGATCGATCTCGCCGGAGGCGACCTTTCTCAGGATCCTTCTCATGATCTTGCCGGAGCGAGTCTTCGGCAGACCGGGTACGAACTGGATCTTGCCCGGTGATGCGATGGGGCCGATCTCTTTCCTGACGTGGGCAACGAGCTCTTTCTTGAGAGCATCCGTTCCCTCAACGCCTGTTTTCAGGATGATGTATGCGTAGAGGTCCTCACCCTTGACTTCGTGCGGGAAGCCGACAACGGCGGATTCCGCAACCGCTGTATTGTAGGAGTTGAGGGCTGCCTCAACCTCTGCGGTCCCCATCCTGTGACCGGACACGTTGACGACGTCGTCGATACGGCCCATCAGTCTGAAGTAGCCGTTCTCGTCCCTCAACGCACCGTCGCCGGAGAAGTAGAATCCCGGCTGCTGGACGAAATAGGTGTTGAAGAACCTTTCCGGTTCGCCGAAAACACCTCTCATCATGCCAGGCCATGACCTGCCGATGCAGAGCTCGCCCTGCTCGTTGACGGGCGCGTCTACCGCGGGTTTGCTCGCGTCGGAACGTGACTGGAGCGCGCGGGCGTCAACGCCGAAGAACGGAAGCGTCGCGTAGCCCGGCTTTCCCGGCCATGCGCCAGGGAGGGATGTGATGAGGATGCCGCCCGTCTCCGTCTGCCACCAGGTGTCGGCGATGGGGCATTTCTCTCCGCCGATGTACTTGTGGTACCAGAGCCATGCTTCCGGGTTGATCGGCTCGCCCACGGAACCGAGCAGTCTCAGAGAGGAGAGGTTCCTGCCCTGCGGCCACTTCTCGCCTTCTTTCATGAGGGCCCTGATGGCTGTCGGGGCGGTGTAGAAGATGCTGACCTTGAATTTCTCGACGATCTGCCAGAACCTGTCGGGGTTCGGGAATGTCGGGACGGACTCGAAAACGATCGAGGTCGCGCCATTGCACATCGGGCCGTAGACGATGTAG
>MVQP01000157.1 GCA_002067235.1 Syntrophorhabdus sp. PtaB.Bin047 | reverse complement strand
CCTCCGAAGGAGTCATGGGGTTCGCGGCCGGGGCTGCGGGGACAGCAGTGTTCTGCGGAGTTTCCTTGTCCGGTTTCTTTCTTTTGAAGAACTGTGAGACAACCACAAAAAGAAGCGGGATGTAGAACAGGTCGATAAAGGTGGCGGAGAGCATGCCGCCGGTGACGGCTGTTCCGATCGCCTTCATCGCGCCTGCCCCTGCGCCTGACGCGATGGCGAGGGGCAGGACACCAAAAAAGAAGGCAAGGGACGTCATGATGACGGGCCTCAACCTCACGCGCGCCGCCCCGAGGGTGGCCTGTATTAGTCCCTCTCCGCGGGCCATCCTCTCGCGGGCGAACTGGATGATGAGGATGGCGTTCTTCGTCGTCAGGCCGAGGGTTGTGAGAAACCCGATCTGAAAATAGACGTCGTTGTGCAGCCCCCTCGCCCAGGTAAAGAGCGCTGCCCCGAAGACGCCCAGCGGCAGCATGAGCATGTTGGCGATCGGGATGGGCCAGCTCTCATAGAGCGCAGCCACGCAAAGAAAAATGATGGTAACGGAGAACGCGTACAGAAGCGGCGCTTGGGAGCTGGACATCTTCTCCTGGTAGGAGAGTCCTGTCCACTCAAAACCTATCCCATGGGGTAGTTTCTCTACGGCCTCTTCCATGGCCCGCATAGCCTCCCCGGAGCTTCTCCCCGGAGCCGGCTCGCCTTGAATGTTTATGGACGGAAAGCCGTTGAAACGCTCGAGTCTGGGGGACCCTGTCGTCCAGTGACCTGAGGCAAAGGCGGAAAAGGGAACCATCTTGCCCTTCCCATTGCGCACATAGAGGTTGTCGATATCCTTGGGCAACATACGGAAAGGGGCATCGGCCTGGACGTAGACGCGTTTGACCCGGCCTGCCTGGATGAAGTCGTTCACGTAGGAGCTGCCGAATGCGGTCGAAATGGTATCATGGATCGAGCTTATGGATACCCCGAGGGCACCGGCTTTTTGCCAATCCACATCAACCCGATATTCGGACAGGTCTTCTAGACCGTTGGGTCTAACCTTTGTGAGACGCTTGTCCTTTGAAACGATGTCAAACAGCTTGTTGCGGGCATCCATGAGCTTCGCATGACCGAGCCCGCCCCGGTCAAGAAGTTGAAAGTCAAATCCGGTGGCGGTACCCAGTTCGACCACAGCGGGTGGCGGGAAGGTAAATATGAGGGCGTCGCGGTACTGCGAAAAGACCCTCGTGGTCCTTTCTGCTATTGCCGTCACCTTAAGGTCTGACCGGCTTCGTAGCTCCCAGTCCTTGAGCTTGACGAATACCAAACCGTTGACCTGAGACCTCCCGGAAAACCCTATCCCAGCGACTGTCATAGATGATTCCACAGCCTCTTTTTCATTCTCTTCGAAATGACGCTGAAGTTTGCTGACGACCTCTTTGGTCTGCTCAAGGGTGGAACTCGGCGGTAGCATTATCTGAGCGAGCATGGTCCCCTGATCCTCATCGGGCACATATGATGTGGGCATGCGAAGAAAGATAAGTCCAGCGATGCCGACGATCACAAGATAGGCAATAAAATAGTGCTTTTTTCGAGAAAAGGAACGCTCAACCTGGGTAACGTACAGGTCTCGGGTCTTGAAGAAGTAACGGTCGAACCACTTAAAAAAGGGTCGCAGAACGGGCAGGGCGGCCTCGGCCGGTTCATGACCCTTGGGAACAGGTTTAAGCAGAGTTGCGCAAAGAACCGGTGTCAATATGAGGGCAACGACCACCGACAGGAGCATGGAAGCAATGATGGTCACCGAGAACTGGCGGTATATGACTCCCGTGGAACCTCCGAAAAAAGCCATGGGGCCAAAGACGGCCGAGAGTACAAGACCGATGCCGATGAGGGCGCTGGTGATTTGCTCCATGGACTTAGCCGTAGCTTCCTTTGGTGGAAGGCCTTCCTCGCTCATGATACGTTCTACGTTCTCCACCACAACAATCGCATCATCTACTAGAAGCCCGATGGACAAGACCATGGCAAACATTGTCAGCATGTTGATGGAAAAACCGAACAATCCCAGTACGGCGAAGGTGCCCAGTAGGACCACAGGTACCGCGATGGTCGGGATTAGCGTGGCCCGGATGTTCCCCATGAAAAGCCACATTATCAGAAAGACGAGGAGGATCGCCTCGAAGAGGGTTTTGATTACCTCATAAATGGCTACCTTGACAAAAGGAGTGGTGTCATAGGGATAGACGACCTTCATTCCGGCCGGGAAGTACTGGCTCATTTCTTTCAGTTTTGCCTTTACCGCATTCGCGGTATCGAGGGCATTGGCGCCAGCGGCCTGCCGTATAGCCATGCCTGCGGACGGTTTGCCGTTGTAGAAACTCTCGACATCATACGCGTCGGTTCCCAGTTCGACCCTGCCCACATCGCTTATGCGCACAATGGAACCGTCGGGATTGATACGGACAGGGATAGAGGCAAACTCGTCGGGGTTCTTGAGCATACTCTGCACGATGATAGAAGTGTTGAGACGCTGGCCTTTAACTGCTGGGGCGCCACCGAACTGGCCCGCCGATACTTCCACGTTATAAGCCCTGAGGGCCGCTGTCACATCGCCGACGCTCAGGTTATATGCAGTAAGGCTGTCTGGGTTGAACCAGATGCGCATGGCATACTGGGACCCGAAGTTCTCCACCTCGCCAACACCCGGGACTCTGGCCAATACTTTTTCCAAGTTGGACTGGGCGTAGTCCCTCAGATCGTTCCCGTCCATACTGCTGTCCTCGGAGATAAGGCCTACAACCATCAGGTAGTTCCTGGTGGCCTTGCCGACGGTGACTCCCTGTTTCTGGACGGTCTCGGGAAGGCTGGCCGTTGCAAGTTGAAGCTTGTTCTGTACCTTGGACCAGGCAAGGTCCGGGTCGGTTCCCGGCGCAAAGGTCAGCTCGATGCGGGAACCTCCGGCCGAGTCGCTGATAGCAGACATGTAGATCATCTTGTCGAGGCCCGTCATCTTCTGTTCGATGACCTGTGTGACACTGTTTTCCACAGTCTCCGCCGAGGCTCCCGGATAGAAACTCTGGATGTAGATCGATGGGGGAGCGATGGGTGGATACTGCGATATGGGCAGACTATAGATAGCAAGACCGCCCACGAGCATGATGATGATAGCTATAACCCAGGCGAAGACAGGGCGCTCGAGAAAGAATTTGGATAACATCAGGTGCCTCCGTTCAATCCGCTTTTTTAGTCGGCTGGGTCAGTTTTTGATCTTCTGTGTTTCCCGGCTGATTATTACTTTTCTGACCGGGCCTGAAAGGGATGGCCTTTACCGAGGCACCGGGACGTATCTTCTGAAGACCCTCGACGATTACACGATCACCCTCCTTGAGTCCCTCGGAAACGAGCCACCTGTCGGCGATTGCTCGGTCGACCGTGATCATTCGTTGCTCAACCTTATCATTGGCGTTCAAGAGAAGGACGTACGGGTTCCCTTTGGGGTCTCGGGCAACTCCCTGCTGTGGTGCAAGGATCGCCCGTTCGGCGATACCTTCCTGAACGACTGTGCGGACATACATGCCGGGAAGGAGAGTCTTTTTGGGGTTCGGAAAAACCATCCGCAGGATGAAGGATCCGGTGCTGGGATCGACGGTGACGTCGGAGAACTTCAAAGTTCCTTCTAGGGGATACAGGGTGCCGTCTTCAAGAAGCAGCCTTACCTTTGCCTGATTAGGCGCGCTGCCCTTGATCCTTCCTGCCGTCATGCTCCGCTGGAGCTTGAGCAGATTTGCGCTTGACTGTGTCGCGTCCACGTACACCGGGTCAAGTTTCTGGATGGTTGCGAAGGCTGAAGCCTGGTTCGCGGTGGCCAGCGCTCCGACAGTGACGGCTGACTTCCCGATACGACCCGAGATGGGCGCGCTTACGCTGGTATATCCTAGGTTGATCCTTGCGGTCTCGACCGCCGCTTTCCAGTACTTGACATCGGCCTCTGCCTGCGTGTACGCGGCAGTTACATCTTCAAAATCCTGCTGGCTGACAGCCCTGATCGCGACGAGTTCCTTATATCGCCGCGCTTTTGAGCGAAGGGGCGGTAGGTTGGCCTCGGCCCTCGTGAGTGAGGCGCTTGCGTTGTCGAAAGCGGCCTGATAGGGCGCTGCATCTATCTGGTACAGGGTTTCTCCGGCCTTGACGTCGTCGCCCTCGGTAAAGAGACGTTTCTTGATGATCCCCGTTACCTGGGGCCGCACCTCCGCCACGAGGAGAGCGGATATTCTTGCGGGCAATTCCGTGGCGAGGGGCACACTCTCGGCCCGCATGACCAGAACGGCCACTTCCGGACGGTTCTGCGCCCCCTCCTTTCTTTTGCCGCACCCAGTTGTCATCATGACGACAACAAGAGCAACCAAGACAACAATGAGTCCCGTTTTCCTGAAATCCCGCATACAACACCCCTCTATGTTTGAAATTCTGGTATTCACTTGACATACTTTCGGAGTACACAGGCTCTTGAATCTTTGTAGTACTCTTACCTTTTCGTGTCTATGTAGCCTTTTCATCTGCGAGCCTTAGCAGTTCGTCGACGATTACCTCCCGCTGTTCCTCGGTGAAGGGTGATATGTTGAACATTTCCTGCAGCCAGAGACCGTCCGCGGCAAGGGCGATGACAGCCGCCTTTTCGAACGGCATCTTCGAGGATGCAAACCCCCGTATAAGTTTCTCTAACGACCTTGCGCACGGGCTCGTTGAGTTTTGGATTATGCGCCATGGCAGCTGAAAGCGAGGCACACAGCCGGTCATGATCCCGGTTACGATTCACTGCCGCGAGTATATAGCCCTTCAGCTCCCGTGAAGGACCTTTAGGCATCACTTCGATTATCTTGTTTTGCGCCTCCTGATGGATTTGTATCCGATGTTTGATCATCGCCTCGAGGAGGGCAATTTTCGAGGGAAAGTGATGAAGGAGGCCGCCCTTGCTGACCCCCGCTTTCGCGGCCACGGCGTCGAGCGTCATATGGGACGCACCGGACTCTATGGCGACATCCTCGGCTGCATCAACAATAACATTGTAAGAATTAGATCGTGGGCTCATTATACCGACTCCTTTCAAGCTAGAGTTAAACGATGCGGGCCATGAAACGTAGACGCCGCATCTTTTTTTAAGAGGTTTCTGGCTACGGAACCTTGAAGCACCTTGGTCACTCCTCCGTGAAAATCACCAATTGGCAGAGGAACCGGCCCACTGCCAGGTCACGCTATAAGAAATATGCATGCATCACGTACTGTTGCATCATGCGATGAGTATTAAAAAAGGATCCGTTCAGTGCGATGCAGTGGAGCATAACATTGACGAACGCACGCCGATCTCTGTAGAAAAGGGGCATGATTGTCTGTTCAAGCTTTTCATAGAGCAACGCCGCATCCTTTGATGAATCGCATACCCCTTGCTTATCACGCATATCTTCGCCGACGGACCATCCGGTAATGCCTTCGATCCACCCTTCGATCCACCATCCGTCGAGAATGCTGAGGCTTGGAACTCCATTGAGGGCGGCCTTCATGCCGCTCGTTCCGGATGCCTCAAGGGGTGGTACCGGAGTGTTGAGCCAGAGGTCGACCCCGGACGTAATCAGCTTCCCCATCGCCATATCGTAGTTTGGAAGATAAGAGATTTTTATAGCCCCCTCAAGAACCTGTTTCGCATGCCATATACGGGCGATTACGTCCTTTCCTTCCTGATCCTTAGGATGAGCCTTGCCGGCACAAACGAGCTGAATCTGACCGGTCCTATCGACTATTTTCCAGAGCCGTTCTAGGTCAGAAACAAATAGGTCGCCCCTTTTGTAGGCCGTTGCCCGGCGTGCGAAACCGATGGTGAAGACATCTGAGCTCATCCCCGCATTGGTCTCTCGATTTACATAGTCGATGAGCACCTTTTTTGCCTCCATATGAGCATTCCAGATCTCATCGGCCGGAATGGAAAGCGCATAACGCAACGCAAGGTTGTCCTGTCGCCATCCCGGAATATACTGATCGTAGAGTCGGCAGAAAGGATCGGAAGTCCAGGTAACACCATGGACGCCATTCGTGATTGAGTGGATTGTATACTCCGCAAACATGAGACGTGTAATCTCCCCATGGCGTTTCGCCACACCATTGACATAGTGACTGAGATTGAGGGCCAATAGGGTCATATTCACCGGACTATCGGTGTGGGACAGTTCTTTGAGGTCAGATGTTTTATGGGGAACACCGAGAATACGATCAAGGACTCCCATAACCCGAACATCGTCAATATCCCATCGTCTCTCTGCCTCGCCGATAGTACGCGACATCATCTCGACAGGAAACTGATCGTGTCCTGCGAGGACTGGCGTGTGGGTGGTAAATATACACTTTCTTCTGACTGCCTCGATGTCTTCGGCGGTGACCGAGCGGTTGCCGGATTTCCTTGCCCGTTGTTCAAGCAGTTCAAGCGCGAGGAGAGCGGCGTGTCCTTCGTTCATGTGGAAACGCCGAATACCGCGATAGCCAAGGGCCTCCAGCATTCTTACTCCTCCGATACCAAGAATCACCTCTTGGCAGAGTCTGTATCGTTGATCACC
>MVQP01000156.1 GCA_002067235.1 Syntrophorhabdus sp. PtaB.Bin047 | reverse complement strand
ACGCCGGTAACCTTACTTTCATTCTTCTTATCATGGACTGCCTGTGATATTCCATTGGGAGTAACATACAAGGTTTCAGGTTTCAGGGAAAAACAAGAAGGCCCTCCCCGTCCGGCGGATGGGGAGGGTTGCTTTGCCCCGGGGATGTCAGGAATTTGTTCTTGAATAACGGGTGTGACCGGGGTTATAGATATACAAAGCAGACATTTGAGGTGCGGAAGAGGCGATCGATGCCGGGATTGTTATGGCGGCTTTGCAGCAGCAGAGGATCGACGCGGCATATACGGTTCATCCGGGGCGGGGCTTTCACCCTGTTCCTTAATGAATGAGAGGATCAAGAAATGAGCAGAACATTTTTCGGTATGGCGATCGTTTTCATGTTTCTCCTGTCTTTCCATTCTTTCTCGGACGCGGGGCCCACCAAGCCCGCCGCTGCCAAACAGCAGACCTGCGCGGGCTGCCATAGCGACTTCTCCTCGCTCCTGTCCGCGAAGCACCCCCGTGTCGCCGGCAAGGACCTCAAGGCCTGCACGTCCTGTCATGCCCCCGACGCCCGGAACGAGGCAAAACCGAAGGCTTATTCGGCGAAGCTTCATCTCGGCCACATGCAGCCGGGCAATGAACTTGATTGCCTTGTGTGCCACACCTGGCAGCCGGGGAAGGCCTTTGGCGTAAAGGGAGTGAAAAAGCCCTTCGGTGTGCTCACGCAGGAGAACATGGACCAGACAAAGAAGGCCTTTGCGTCCTGGGCCTCGTCGAAGTACCTTGACGCCCATCACGGCAGGAAGAACGTGACCTGTGCCGGGTGCCACGAGAAGCTGCCCGAGACCGGAGACTCCGTCGAGAATGACCGGTGTCTCGTCTGTCATGGCGACATGGAGAAGCTTGCCAAAAAGACGGAACCCAAGGATTTCCCCGACAGGAACCCCCACAAGTCCCATCTCGGGACCATCAACTGCACCGTGTGCCACAAGGCCCACGCGGCATCAAAGACCTACTGCCTCGACTGCCACAAGAATTTCAACATGAAGATACCCTTCGGCGGGAACGGAGCAGGAGCGAAAGGGGCCGCGGGCCAGAAAGCACAGTGAGGAGATGTGATATGTTTGGACTCGGTATGCCGGAACTCATTATCATCATGGTGATCGCCATTATGATCTTCGGGGCAGGCAGGCTCTCGGAGATAGGCGGCGCCATAGGGAAAGGGATAAAGAGCTTCAAACACTCCGTCAACGGCCCCGATTCCCCGGGGTCCGCCGAAAAGAGTGGAGCAGGAAGCGGGAAAACGTCCTGATACGCGGACAACGCACCATCAGAGATCTTCCGAGCCGGACCCTGTCCGGCTCTTTTTTTGTCCCCCGTCTGCATCCTCGTCATTATGGCTTGCATTGAGAAACGCCATCTGATAACGTCACCATAAGACATTCGCGGGAGGAAGACCTGTGGTCAAGACGTTCTCACTGATCCTTGCCGTTCTCATCGGTCTGTGCATATCCGCATGCGCGGAGAATCAGAGAATGGCGAACGTGTTTCCGGAAAGGGACCGGGAATTCACCGATCCCTCGCAGACGATACAGGTGAACGCGGGCGAGACGTTCTCCATCGTCCTCGATTCCAATCCGACGACGGGTTATACCTGGCAAAGAGGGAAACAGACCGAAGATGGCATCCTGTCCTTCGCGGGCAGTGCCTACGTCGCACCCCGAACGGACCTCGTTGGTGCCGGCGGCAGGGAACGCATGACCTTCAAGGCCATGGCACCGGGAACGGAAAAGCTGACCTTTCACTACCTCCGCCCCTGGGAAAAGAACACCGAACCGGCAAAAACCACAGTCTTCACCGTAACGGTACGGTGAAGACTGTCGCATGTCACAAGTCCCACGCCACAGGTTTGAAACAACAAGAACTATCGCCTTCCGCAGTCTCTCTCTGGTGACCTGCGACTTGCGACCTGTGACCTGCGACGATCATTTCAGCGCCTTTATCTCTTCCTCCAGCTTGCCGTACCGCTTGTCGAAGAATTTCTTTGCTGTTTCGCGGTCCTTTTCGCGGCGTTCCTGAGTGAAGCCCGGGAAGCCGTAGAGGTTGTCGATGAACTTGAGGACCTCGGGAATGATCCGTTGCGCCTTCTCGTCTTTCTCGACGGCCAGGGATAGCTTCCCCTGCAGCGTCACCCAGACGGAGAAGAGGGGCGTCCTTTTGTCCTGGTATTCCCTGTCGGCAAGGTTCGCCTGCGCATCCGCCTTCATGACGGGGCCGGTAGATTCCCAGAGATTCCTCACCCTCTGGCCCGGTGTTCCTTCCTCGGGAACAGTGAAGCTTCCCGCTTTCGCCTGGCGGGCCTGCGGCTCGGTCTTCGCCGCCTGAGACCCTGATCCTTTCTCCCCCTCTCCGGTGCAGCCGGGCTGGGTGAGAAGCATACAGACTGCGAGAGAACCGCAGACAACACAGGCAATGCCGGTCATCATCTTCATGGCGCCTCCTTGAGAGGATATCTTATCCAAGCGTTAAGTACGGAATATAGCATTCGCGCGACAACATTGCAATACACCTCGGCCGTGGCCGGATACACAGGGCCCGGCGACCTGTGTTTTTGTTGTTGCCATGAAGGTCCGTCGTGGTATAAAATAGAGGAAATAAAACAAACAATAACATGCACTTTTACTTTTTTAGCGCAAGCAGTCACCAGGCAGTTGAGAGGTTTTCATCATCGAACGGTTTTCATAACTGACCAGAAAATGCGCTGTCGTACTCTATATAGACGTTTTGCCGCTGCGATCATGATAGCGGCCGTTCTTACCGTCCTGTCTCCCGTCCGGGGCAGGGCGTCGTTGTTCACAGAGGAATGGAGAGGCTTCCTGGCACCGGGAAGCTCTTCCGCGGGACAACTTCTCCTTACGCCTCCGGGAACATTTTTCGAATTCTGTGAGAAATGGGGCGCGATCCTCGGAGGCCGTATGCCCGACGAAGGAGACGTCCGGCACGTCGTCCTGGCCCTGCGCATCGCCGCCGGCCTCGTCCTCTTTCTCCTCCTGTGGGCCTGGGCACTCATCAGGTACGCGAGGGGGCGCAGAAGACAATTGAGGACGTTGAACGAGCGCTACCGTCTCCTCGTCGAAAATACGTCCGAGGGCATCATGGTCATCGTTGCGGGAAAGGTCACCTTCATGAACGGGAGAGCCTCGCAGATCACCGGGTTCTCTCCTCATGAGATCACCCCTCGCGCCCTTTCCGAGATCACGCGTTCCCACGACGGTAATACCGTTAAAGAAGCCCATCGCAGGATCATGAGGTCCGAGGCCAGAAGCCTCAGGCTCCCCATCAGGATAACCTGCAAGAACGGCGAAACGAAATGGATACACAACTGCTGGGTCGGCATCACGTGGAAAGGTACCCCCGGCGTCCTCTGCATCTTCTCGGACATAACGGAGAACAAGAAGATGGAGCAGCAATTCCTCCAGGCCCAGAAGATGGAGGCCATCGGGCAGCTCGCAGGAGGGATCGCCCACGACTTCAACAATATCCTCACCGCGATCAGCGGGTACGGAAACCTGCTCAGGATCAAGACCGACAACGACCCGGCCTTGAACAGGTATGCCCGGAACATTCTCGCCTGCTCAAACCGCGCCGCCAATCTCGTGAAGGGGCTTCTCGCATTCAGCAGGAAGCAGGTGAACGACCCCCGTCCGACGGACCTGCACGATGTCATAAAAGGCGCGGAAAAGATGCTTCGCCGGATAATAGGAGAGCATATCGAGTTCTCCGTCATCCTTTCGAAGACAACCCCCGTGGTCCTTGCCGACACCAATCAGATAATCCAGGTGCTCATCAATCTCGCTACGAACGCCCGCGATGCCATGCCCAGGGGGGGTAAGGTGACGATACGGACGGAGACGGTGGAAAACCCCGACGCCTCCGCTGCCGGGGAGAACGGCGAAAGAAAGGACGGCCGCTATGCCCTGCTTTCCTTCGAGGATACCGGGGAAGGTATGGACGAGTCGATGATCGACAAGATCTTCGATCCCTTCTTTACGACGAAGGAGGCGGGGAAGGCGAGCGGACTCGGTCTTGCCACCATATACGGAATCGTGAAACAGCAGAAGGGATTCATCTCCGTCCAGACGAACATCGGCTCCGGCACGACCTTCAATGTCTATCTGCCTCTCGTCGATACCCCTGTCGAGACCAGGGAGGCGATACGACTGGCGGCGCACCTTAAGGGCACGGAAACCATCCTCGTCTGCGAGGACGAGACGGACATCAGGAACTTCATCAGGGAGACCCTCGAATCCAATGGATATACCGTTATCGAGGCAAAGGACGGCGAAGAGGGGATAGACACCTTCCGTCGTTACAGGGACAAGGTGGCCCTCGTCCTCCTCGACGTGATGATGCCGAAGAAGAGCGGTAAAGACGTCTATGACACCATAGTCGAAATTGATCCGAAGGTAAAGACGATCTTCATGACGGGATACTCGGCGGACAGCCTGGACAGGCAGGGGTTCGGCGACGCCATCACCCCCTGCATATTCAAACCCATCGAAACAGACATGCTCCTCACGGAGATCCGCAGAAAGCTGGACGAAGAAAAAGCAGTCGCAGGTCTCACGTCACAGGCCACAGGCAAAGACTAAAAGACGAAAGGAAGCTTCCCGGCACCAACACCCCGTCCGGCTGCAACACAGGTTCGCTGTTCACGAAAAAAGTTTACAAGGCTCGTCATTCCGGCTTTAGGCCGGAATCCAGGAGACATTGCCCGCAATATGTTGGCTGCAAGGGAAGGCCTGTTACTTCTGGTCCAAACCCTTCCATCTTTCTCTCGCACCCTTTCCGCCACAAGAAAGCCTTCCAAGGTGCGCCAGTCTTTAACCTGTGACCTGCGACGTGTGACCTGAGACCTCTTTTGTCAGTTCCATAATGACATGGTTCGCGGCGATGAGGCCGAAGATGGCCGGGAGGGTCGGGAGGCTGGGCAGGGACTCGCGCGCCCTTCCCCGCACATGGGCGCCCGTCGTTTCGCGGGAGGAGGGCGGGCCGTCCGGGTGGGGCCTAATGGGCCTTTCCGTAGAATAGACGACGGGGATGTCCGTCGTGACGTTCCGGTTTCTCAGGTAGCGCCTCAGCGTCCGGGCAAGGGGGCACACCTCGGTCTCGGTGAGCAGCCCCAGGCGCACCTTCATGGGGTCCGTCCTGCTCGCGGCCCCCAGCGCGGAGACGATCGGCAAAGAGCGTCGGACACACTGGCTGATGAGCTCCGCCTTGGGGTTCATGCTGTCGATGGCATCTATCACGAAGTCGATGCCGCCGCCAAGGAGGTCGTCGGCGGTGTCGTGATGGAAGAAGGCATGGCGGGGATCGAGGCGCGCTTCGGGGTTCACCTGCCGGAGGCGGTCTTCCGCCGCGTCCACCTTCCTTACACCCGCGTTCGTCCTCAAGGCGATGAGTTGGCGATTCACGTCGGTCGCCTTGACGGTATCGCAATCGATGAGCCGTATCCCCCCTACGCCCGCCCGGCACAAGGCCTCGGCGGCCCAGGAACCGACGCCCCCCAATCCCACGATGGCAACAGTGCTCTTCCCGAGCACCTCGAAACCTTTCCGCCCGTAGAGCATGATGCTCCGGGAAAAATACTCATCCGGTGATGTCATCTTTCTCCTTCCATCCTTTCCAGCCCGAAGAGCCTGCACGCATTCTGAGTGGAGAGGCGGCACACCTCTTCCAGGGACACACCCCGCAACTCGGCGACCTTCACGGCTACCTCACGGGTATGCGAAGGCTCGACGCGAGAGGCCACCGTCGTCTGCGTGGCGATGGACGGGGCGTCGGTCTCCAGAAGAAACCGCTCCGCCGGCACAAGACGGGCACAGCGATGATACTTCTTCGCCCTCTCCCGCGTCACGGAACCCGAAAACGAGACATAACACCCCAGGTCCAAAAACCTCTCCATCACCTCCGCGCTCCCCGAAAAGGAATGCAGCACCGCCGTCACCTTCCCCCTGTAATCTCTCAGGATATCCAGCATCCTCCCATGCGCCTTCCTGCAGTGAACAAGCACCGGCAGCCCCCTCTCCGCCGCCATATCGAGCTGCGCAACAAACGCCCGCACCTGCACCTCCACCGGCGCCATCCCCGGCGCAAGATCAAGCCCCACCTCCCCCACCGCCACCGTCTCCTCCGAATCCAGATAACCCCTCAGCTCGTCCAAAACCCCGCCCTCCAGATACCACGGATGGATACCAAAGGCCGGTAACACAACCCCCGGATAACGCCGCGCAAGCTCAAGCGTCCCGGAGAGCGAAGCACGGTCATAGGCAGGGACCACGAACTGCACGACACCCGCGCGCCGGGCACGGTCGAGGACATCATCGAGGGAGTTCGCAAAGGAAGGGTCGTTGAGGTGGCAATGGGTGTCGATGAGAACGACCTGATTCCCAGGATCCATCATGCTGCAAGTCTACTAAAGACGGTTGCAGGTTTCAAGTTTCAGGAGAAAGGCGGTTGGGATTTGCGGGGTGCGGGTTGGAAGCGAAAGGACGGTGCAGAGGGGAACTCTGTCCGTTTCAGTGTAAAGTCGGTACGGGGGTCGCGCGGCTCCTGAGATTATAGAGCCCTGATCCCATGAAC
>MVQP01000155.1 GCA_002067235.1 Syntrophorhabdus sp. PtaB.Bin047 | reverse complement strand
TGACACGAAGGGCACCATCCTTGTCGTCGAGGACGACAGGAACCAGCGCGGGATCATAAAGACCATCCTTTCGAAAGAGGGTTTCTACGTCGAAGCCGCCGACTGCGGAAAGAAAGCGGTGGATATCCTCAAGAACGGCAGTTTCGATGTCGTCCTCACAGACCTCAAGCTCCCCGACATCGATGGCACGGAGGTCCTGAGGGAGGTGCGTGCCCTGGGGAGGACCTGCCACGTGATTATCATGACCGCTTTCGGCTCCATACCGTCGGCGGTGGAGGCGACGAAGCTCGGCGCCTTCTACTACCTCGAGAAGCCCCTTGAGAAGGACCAGCTCCTCCTCGTCATCACCAATGCCATGAACCAGGTGAAGCTCCTCAAAGACAACATCATGCTGAAGGACCAGCTTCGGGACCGCTTTCACATCGACAACATCGTCGGTGCGCATGGTGCCATGGAGGAGCTCTACAAGATCGTCAGGAGGGTGGCCCCGACGAACTCCACTGTTCTCATCCACGGCGAGAGCGGGACGGGCAAGGAGCTTTTCGCCAAGAGCATCCACTACAACAGCCCCAGGAAGGGAAAACCCTTTTTCGCCATCAACTGCGCGGCCATACCGGAAACGCTTCTGGAGAGCGAGCTCTTCGGATACGAGAAGGGGGCCTTCACCGGGGCTCTTTCGCGTCAGATCGGGCTCTTCGAGCAGGCCAACGGCAGCAGCCTTTTCCTCGATGAGATAGGAGACCTCACCCAGAGCACCCAGGCGAAGCTCCTGCGCGCCCTCCAGGAGAAGGAGATACGGAGGATCGGCGGAAAAGAGACGATCAGGCTCGATGTGCGCATCATCGCGGCCACCAACAAGAAACTGGAGCAGGAGATCGGGGCGGGAAGATTCAGGGAAGACCTCTATTACAGGCTCAATGTCATCGCCTTTACCCTGCCGCCGCTCAGGGAAAGGCGCACGGACATACCTCTTCTCGTGGAGCATTTCCTGAAGAAGCTTGAAGAGACCCACGGGGGCAGGAAGACGGTGAGCGACGAGGTCCTCGCGTGCCTCATGCAGTATTCCTGGCCGGGGAACGTCCGGCAGCTGGAATCAGTGCTGGAGCGTTCCTATATCATGTGCGAGGCGGGGACCATCGGGATGGAGAACGTCCCGGCCGAGGTCAGGCAGTACACTGAGCCCCGCGCGTCCATCGACGGGATCACGTCGAGGCTCGACGAGCTCATCAATGCGAAGCTCACGGCGGCCGAGTACCGCCTCTACCTCTACCTTACCAAGCTGGATCCCCGGGATGGGGGTGGTGACCATCTCCTCGAGCCGAAAGAGATAGCGGAGCGCCTGGGGATAAGTCGGGACACCTTCTTCGTCGGTGTGTCGAAACTCAAGGAGCTCGGGCTCTACGACTACAAGGCGAGAGTGAACGAGCTCAAACACCCCCTGGGCCGGTTCCCCAGGAAGGAATAGTCGGATATTTCCGATTGGAAGGGCATCCCTGAGTCGGATATTTCCGATTATGCCCGGTCTTCCGAAACACCCTCCAAGCCCGTCTTCTTTAATATCGAACCGTTACGATTGTGGCACGACACCTGCATATACACCCTGCATGCAACTTAATGTGACCAATAAAAAGGAAGGAGGTGAAAATAGCATGAAGAAAGCATTGATGATCGTTTTCGCGATCCTGATCAGCGTTGCCTTTGTTACGACCGTTATGGCGCAGGATAAGAAAGCCGCCACAGACAAACCGGCCGCAGCGACAGACAAGCCCGTGAAGGAGAAAGTGGTCGAGAAAGCCAAGAAAGCCGGCGTGAAGAAGTTCGCAGGCGACTTCGTATCCGCGGACGAGGCGGCGAAGACAATAGTCGTCAAGGGTGAGACCGAGATGACCTTCGACGTGTCCAAGGTGAAGAAGATGGCAAAGTTCGCGGCTGGCGACAAGGTTAACGTAGTTTACACCGAGGCAGACGGCAAGAACGTTGCCAAGGCAGTGACGAAAGCCGGCGCAGTGAAGGAAAAGGCCAAAGAGAAGAAAGAGAAGAAGGCGGAAGAGAAGAAGGACGAGAAGCCCGCTGAGAAGCCCGCGGCTCCGGCCAAGAAGTAGTTCCGCATCGCGAACAGAAAAAAGGGGAGGCGCAAAGCCTCCTTTTTTTTTTGTTCTTTTCGCTCGACAGCCACTCAAAGGAATCAAACGGCTCAAGCGGTCCTTTAAAAGCTGATCGGGTCGGCTTCGATGTTTACTCCGGGGATGTCGTGTAGTTGTTCGAAGGTGTCGCGGAGGAGGTTCTCGTCCCCCTTGAGTATTACCCTGCGTATATGGTAGGGCGGTCTTTCGAAGGGAAGGGTTCCGAGGAGAGCCGCTTCGAGGCCTCGATCGACAATGACCGTGAGGATCTTCTTAAGGGTGGTGTCGGCCCGTGCCGCAGTCTTGCCGCGGGCTTCGAGGAGGAAGACGCGGACGAAGGGTGGAAATTGAGCTTCCCTGCGCTTGTTCAGTTCGCCTTCGGCAAAAGACGAAATATTGAGATAGTCCCGGGGATCCACGGACTCCTTTCTGGCCGAATAGGACATGATGGATCGGGGCGTGAGGGCATCGAGGAGATTGAGAAGGACCTGGTGCATCTTTTCTTCGGATCTGTACCCGCCCATCTTTCGCAGGTCCTCCCAGCCGGCGAACAGAAGCCTGTCGGCAGGGAAGTCGTAGAGCTTCGAGAGGGACTGCGTGCCGACGAGGACATGAGCACCCTTGTTACGGGGTCTGCGGATGGCCGCTATCTCCTTCCTGAGGGAGTCTCCGGTGATGCGAGTGATGGTGAGGTACGGATGGGCTTTCCGGAGATGTTCCGCGATGAAGTCCGTTCCTATCCGGGAGAAGCCGATGGCACTGCTGCCGCACTGGGGACAGGTCCCCTGATAGGCGAGCCGTGCCCCGCAGCCGGGACAGACGAGACTGCCTGCCTCCCTGTCGTAGATGAGGGCTTCCCCGCAGCCGGGACAGGAAAGGGTTTCCCTGCAGGCATGGCATTTGAGATACGAGCCCTGGTCCTTCCGCGGTGCATAGATGGCGACGCGTGTGCCTTCCCGGCCCGCTTCCCCGGCTTCTGCACTGAGGTGGTCGATGATCTCACCCGTCGAAGGCGAGGAGACGCTCGTGGTCCTTTCCGCATAGCCTTCCCGGGCGGGCCATTCATTGCAGCTGATCCCGAAACCGTTTGTCCGGGCGAGATGGATCGCGTCGATGGAGCAGACGGCACAGCCGAGGATAATGGAGGCCTTCGCGAGCCGCGCCCTTTCGACAGCGACCCTCACGGCATTGAACTTAAAACCCTCCTCGTTCTTGTACTCATCATCGTCGCATCTCTCAACGATAATGAGAGAGAGGCCGTGAAGGGGGAGAAAGACGCAGTTCTTGTTTCCGAGGACGATGTGCCCGCCCTCGCGGCGGCTCCGGAACCAGGTCTCCATCCTTTGCTTCACGGGCGTGCCCGAGGAGAACCACAGGACGCGGGAGCCGAAGGTCTCCTTCAGCATCCTCGCGAACCACGCCCCGGCGGCGTAGTAATCGGGGACGAGGATGAGGACATTCCCGCCCCGCTCTAGGTGGTCCGGTATGATTCTGCTGTAGTGGGCCAGCCGTTCTTTCACGGAATCGATGAGAAGGGTTTTCCTGCTCTCGATTCCGTCCGACCCAGGGAGGGCCGGGACGGGTGGGGCGAAGGCCTCCCCCGTCAGGGTCTCGCGAAGACCAAGGAGCCCGTCCCTGAACATCTGCAGGAGTCGCGTCCTTCCGGACCTCCTGATCGCCTTCCTGAGGGGCAGGCCGTCCACGTCGGCGCGGCCGCCGGGCTCGACGGACAGGAAGCGCTCGAGGTCTCCCGCGGGGGGCAGGGCGTGTTTGAATGCGATCCCCCCGGGGGTGACGTAGAACGACGAAGACCATCGAAGGAGTGCCGGGAGTTCGTCGGAGAGAAGGGGGAAGAAATCGAGTACACCCGCGATGGGTTTGAGTCCCTCGTCTTCTCCGTCCCTGAGGGCGACGACGACCCCGGTCGTTTCCCTGTACCGGAAAGGAACGAGGACCCGCGCGAGCTCAAAGACATGAGGGGCGAGTTCATCAGGGACTCTATAGGAAAAGGATCTGCCGACGGGTATCGGAAGAGCTACATCGACGATCATGAAGAAAAAAGGAGATCACGGTAGTCGAGGCCCTTCAAGGACCTCACGTGTGTCAGCGGTGCGTCGAGGATCCTGCCCCCTATCTCGTGGAACGATTCGGGGGCGTCCGTCACGAAGTACTCGCACTTGCCGCGTCCCCGCCTGTTGAAGAGGTCTCTTTCTTCAAGGATCGTGCGGGCTTCCTTCGCGGTCTCCTTTCCTGAGTGCACGATCTTCACGCCCTTGCCCATGGTCTTCCTTATGACGTCCTCAAGAACGGGGTAGTGTGTGCATCCCATGACGAGGACGTCGATGCCGGAGCCTTTGAGGGGTTGGAGGTACTTTCGGGCCATGATGCCTGCTATCTCGTCATGCTCAAGGCCTTCCTCCACTATGGGAACGAAGAGGGGGCATGCCTGGGAGAAGACCTCTATGCCGGGATCGAGCTTCTTGATCGACCGGTCGTAGGCCATGCTCCTGACGGTGGTTCTCGTTCCGATGACCCCGACCCTGCCGCTTCTCGTGTTCTTTACCGCCTCCTTGGCGCCGGGGCCGATGACCCCGATGACGGGAACGGGCATCCGTCTTTGCAGTATCGGGAGCGCGAATGCCGACGAGGTATTGCAGGCGATGATGAGGAGTTTGATCCCCTTCGTGAGAAGGAAAAGGGCGCTTTCCAGGGCATATTTCGTCACCATCCGGGGGGACTTGTTCCCGTAGGGAACCCTGGCGGTATCTCCGAAATAGATGATGTGTTCATGGGGGAGGAGTTCCCTGACCTCCTTGAGGACGGTCATGCCGCCCACTCCGGAGTCGAACATGCCGATGGCCAGTTTTTGCATGGCTACAGATTAGGGGAGATGGGGGTAAAATGTCAAGGCAATAAGGCCGCGGGCGCAAGAGGCTTTTTGCTTGCCTTTTTAAATCCAATACTGGTAAATAGAATAAAGCGATTCCCAGACAATCTGCATTGTTCGACAGCTGCGGACCGTTATTGCAGTGGCCCTGTGCCGGGGGAGAAGTGTTGCGTGCCCCGGGGGACGGTACGGGAAACAAAGGGGTTGAAACGGAGACGATGACGCGGATAGGTATTGCCTGCGACGGAGGCAGGAACCGGGCCATTTCCGGAGATGTCCTTGCCAGGCGCGCGATGGCGTCGGGCGGCATAGCGAGGCCCGACCTGATCCTCGCTTTCTGTTCCGGCAGGAACGGACCCGAGGCTTTCTTCCACGACATAAGACAGGCTGCAGGACCAGATGTCCCCGTTGTTGGAGGCTCCGCGATCGGTGTCATATCCAACGATTTTCTCTCCTACAGGGACCCGGTGGCCGCAGTGGCGGTGCTCGAGTCGGACCTCATCACCTTCAGGCTGGCCTCGGCCGGACAGGTGGACGAGAACGAGAAAGAAGCCGGCAGGAAGGTTGCCGCCGGTATTGCCCGCAGGCCGGAAGACAGGCTTCTCCTTGTCTTCTACGACTCGATCAAAGTCCCGCCCGAGAATGGATCCCCCCCCATCATGAATTCGTCGACTCCGCTCATGGCAGGAATCGGAGAGGTCCTCAACGATGACGTCCCTGTCATAGGGGCCGGACTCATAGGTGATTACGGATTCAACAGGACGCAACAGTTCTGCGGTTCCTGGGTGGCGTCGCAAAGCCTCGTGGGCGTCATGCTGGGCGGCGATTTCTCTGTCTATCATCGGATAACACACGGATGCACCCCTCTCGACGGGGTCTATCACAGGGTGACGAAGGTGTCCGGCCCGCTGCTGCACGAGATAGACGGCAGGCCCATAGTGGAGATGATAAACGACCTCTTCGACAGTGAAGAGTGGCAGGAGGAGCGGCCCCTCGATTATCTCACCATCGGGGTCCACTGCGGAGAGAAATATCAGGGGTACCGGGAGAACCAGTACGTGAACAGATTGATACTGGGTGTCATTCCCGACAGGTCGGGGGTGATGATGTTCGAATCCGACCTCAAAGAGGGCGACGAGATCCAGTTTATGGTAAGGGATGCCGGCCGGATGGTGGAGTCCGCGCGGAGCAATTCGCACCTCCTCGTGGACATGATGGAAAAGGACGGGTGCATACCGCTTCTCGCCCTGTACATCGATTGCGCGGGCCGGGCGCAAGGCTACTCGAACACGAGCGTGGAGGAGGCCGCGGAGGTGCAGAAGGTTCTCGGCGAGCGCAATATCCCCCTTATCGGCTTCTACTCCGGAGTGGAACTGGCACCTTTACTGGGAAGAACGAGAGGCCTTGACTGGACAGGGGTCCTCACGATCCTCGCGAGGAAACCCTAGGGTCCATGGAACGAGATCTCTTGAAGGAAAGAATGGTTGCCTACTTCAGGGATATCGCCGAAGATAGAGGCAGGAAATATCTCAGGGAAGTAAGCAAGCTCTCACGCATCATCGCGAAGGCCAGGAAGACGGAAGAGGTCCTCGGCCGTTACCGGGTCCTCGTCGAGAGCTTCTCCGACGCGATATTC
>MVQP01000154.1 GCA_002067235.1 Syntrophorhabdus sp. PtaB.Bin047 | reverse complement strand
TACAGTGATCTCTTTATACTAACGATCGTGAGAAAAAGGAAGGGGTATTGGAGAGGATAGTGTGCGGGGTAACACTGTCACCGGAGAGATCGAGGCCGGCGAGCTTGAGCACCTGCCGGTGATTGTCGAAGCGGCGGGGGTCACCGAGCGCCCCCAGAACCTTAGCCGATATGTCGGGGCCGAACCCGGGGATGCTCATGAGGCAGGGGTACCCGGGGAAGGAGGAGCAGACGGAGGCTATCCTCGCATCCGTCTGACGGACCATCTCCTTCGTTTTCCGCACCGCGTCCACGAGCAGGCCCGCCTCGTAGGAGACCGAAGGGGTGACACGGCACCCTATGGAGGAGGCGGCGACCGCATGGATCTCTCTCAATCGCCTCCCCTGCTTCTCTCCCCCGTTCCGGGAGGAGACCATCCGGCTGAACTCCTGGAGGGAGAGTGTGCTCACCTCCTTTGGGTCGATGCACCAGCGGACGACGGCGGGTCCCTCCCCGCACGTGTAGTAGGGGTCGAGCTCGGGGAAGTACTGCGCGATGAGGTGGTTGCGTATCCTCACCGTGAGGGAGTGCTCCTCCTTCTTCAACCTCCGCTTCAGGGAGAGGAGCATCCTCAGCTCCCGGATCTCTGGTGAGGGATGGTCGTAGAAGAGGCACTTCCCCTGGCAGACGAGGTCGGCGATGTTCGCCGCGTCCTTCGTGTCGTTCTTGTCCCACCTGCCGTCGATGAGCTCCCTGTTCCTCCTGACGGCACCGCCGGCGACGAGGACGACCATGTGGTCCATGCCTGTGAGGTATTCCCCGAGGGGCTTGTGGTAGTCGGCGGTGGGTTCCATGCCGAAGACGACCTTCCTGAGCGCATGCTGGCGCATCAGGATGTCCGTGTGGAAGAGGAGCTTTTCGAAGCCCTCCTTCGTGTTCTCGAAGACGACCTTCCTGAGAAGCGTTCTTCCCGTCGGTGTGCCGAAGAATGCGCGGTGCCTGTCCTTGGCTATATCGATACCCACAACCATGTGCTCCTTCGACTGGCGGATCCCCTGCCTCAGTTGACGGAACTCCGAAAGCCTGCTATCATCGTATCGTTCCATAGAAACCTCCTCGTTCAGTATTCTTTGATGCTGGTGACATCGATTAGATACTAACAGGAGGTTTCTTTTTTGGTAGTCTGATAAAAAACCTTTTTCTCTGGTACCCTCTGGGGTATGGCCAGGGTCATGGAGAATATATAACGCCCTTCACATCTTCACATTCACCTTCCGTGAAAGATCACAGGAACATCGTGTAGACATTGAATCCGAAGATCCGAAGAGATGCGCGGCCGTTATTGACATTCTCGGGAGGGAGGGATAACATCTTCCTAATACATCGACAACCATCATTGCTCGTTCAGACCCGGTAGAAGAGAGAATGTGAAGATGTGAAGGGCGTCCCCAAAGTTACACCAAAGAGACATCGTGTAAACATGAAATCTGAGAATCCGAAAAGAGGCACGACGGTTATTGACATTTTCAAGGGAGAAAGATAACATCTTCCTAATACATCGACAATCACCATTGCTCGTTCAGACCTGGTAGAAAAGAGAATGTGAAGATGTGAAGGGCGTCCCCAAAGTCCTGCTAAAGACTCAATTTCTGAGTTTTGTCTTGACACCATTGCGGCCATACGGCAATATACTGTACAAATGTATAGTATCCGGAATTTGACCACAAAGCAAAGCCAAGTGCTGACGTTTATCCGAGAATATAGTCTCTCGGAAGGAGGATCGCCGACGTACAGAGAAATCGCCAAGCGGTTCTCATTCCGAAGTATCACCGCTGCCGCCGATCATGTACGCGCGCTCGAAAGGAAAGGGTACATCCGGCGCCGTATAGGCCGCTCCCGCGGTATCGAACTGCTCACTGACAACAGCGCACATGGTTTGTTGCCAATCGAAGTGCCGGTAGTAGGTGCCATCACGGCGGGCTGCCCTGAGAGCCAAATTGAACACAGGGGCGGGATGCTCGCGGTGGACCGCGCAGCGTTAGGAAGTGCGGTCGGCCATCGTCTCTTTGCTTTGGAGGTAAGGGGGGATTCTATGGAGGGACGCGGAATCCACGACGGTGATTGGATTGTCGCCGATGCCGATGTCTCTCCATGCGAGGGCGATGTAGTTGTCGCCCTCATCGATGGCAGGAATACTCTGAAAACGCTTGCCAAGGGAAACGGACATTTCTTTCTGAGGGCGGAGAATCCAAGTCACTCTGATTTGACTCCAATTGGCGAAATGTTGATTCAAGGCGTGGTCAAGACCTTGATCAGGCGGATGGGTTGATCGTGACAACGAAATTGGACACCACAGCGTTCATTCAGGCGCATTTGTCACCTCCCGCTGGACTGACGTTCCATAGTTCTCTGGAGTCAGTGCGACGTGATGCCGCTACTTTGGGGTACACGTCGGTACTTGAGCGAGCGTGGTCGGAGATTAAAATTGACGGTGCGCTTTGCCTGAACGGCCGGCCACTTCTATATGTAAAAGAGCACGGCCGGTCTTTCTCTTGGTTTGAACGGGTTCGGCTCCAGAGGCTTGTGTGGAATCAGGGTGTGGCAAATGTACTTGTGCTTGCTGACCCTGAATCCGTCTACATCCATTCAGGCTTGACAGAACCGCTCAGTGATGGGAGTGACGATGGCGTTGCCATTCGCGGGCTGGTTGAGAAGATGACGCTGGTTGATTATACCCAGCAAATTAGGCAATTCTCCCATGCCTTGGCAACCGGGCATTACTATGAGGTCCACAAAGAGTACTTTCAACCCGAACAGTCGGTGGATTTTTGGCTTTTGAACAACCTGAGAGCGTTGCGCGACGCATTTATCAAAGGTGAAGGTGGCCTTACCACCAAGGATGCGCACTCGTTCATTGGTCGAATACTCTTTCTTTGTTACCTCCTTGACCGACGCATCGTTTCGGCAGAGACACTGGATCGGCACTGCACGGGTACGATGGCCCTGGTACGTAAACTGGAGCCGCTAGACGACCGGTCGAGGATGGAATTCCTGTATACTCTGTTTGCTGAACTCAAATGTAGATTCAACGGCAACATGTTTGATCAGGACATAGAGGCAGAGAGACATCGGGTGAACAGTTCGCACGTTGAAACACTGATCCAGTTTCTTGGTGGCCATAGTGTCGCGAACGGACAGCGAAGCCTTGGATTCTGGCCCTACGATTTCAAGATGATTCCGATTGAAACGATCAGCGCCATCTATCAGGACTTTCTTTCAGCCGAGGATGCGGAGAGCCAGAGGAAAAGCGGCGCCTTCTATACGCCTAGATTTCTTGCAGAGATGGTGATCGAGGTGGCCTTAGAAAAGAACTATGATTCCCTTGAATGGTCATTTCTCGATCCTGCCTGTGGTTCAGGAATATTCTTGGTCATCCTGTTCAACCGTCTCGTTAATCATTGGCTTCGTGCTCAGCCAGCCCGCGTCCATTACGTCACGAAGGCGGATAAGCTTCAGAGAATCCTTGGAAATCAAATATGTGGAGTAGATTTTGAGGAGACAGCATGCCGCATAGCTTGCTTCAGCCTGTACCTTGCTTATCTGGATTTTTTTGATCCCCCCGATATCTTACAGTATATTGAGAAAACCAAGAAGCCATTGCCCAAACTTTTGGATTATGGCCCGGAATCCCCTGACCGTCCGCCTGCTGACCTTCCCGTAATTCACAAAGCGAATTTCCTCTCTGGTGACGTGCTCACAGGAAAGACATTCGATTGCATTGTTGGCAACCCACCTTGGGAAGGCCGACAGAGCAAGCAGCTAGCCCAGAAATTCGTGGAAGCTATGCCAGACTTCCTTCGGCAAAACGGGATAGGCTGCCTCTTACTGCCCTCTAAGATGTTTCAGAACCAAACCAACGCTTTCCAAGGCAAGTGGCTTGTGCGTGTCACGTTAGAAAAGGTTCTTCAGCTGGCCGATTATCGGTTTCTTCTTTTTCAGAATGCCTTATGCCCAGCGGCGATCACGCGCTTCAAGAATGCACCACCCAACGTATATCGCGATGAAGTAGAATTTGTAGCTCCGAAGTTCAGCCGCGAGGGTCTTCGCCAGGGCATAATCATTGTCGAGCCATCTGCGCGTGTCCACATACCCGTAGCTGATATTCTATCAGCCACAAAATCGAGCGCTGCCCCAGTTATCTGGAAGCGTCATTTGTGGGGAACTCCGCGTGATCAGAAGCTGCTGGATTTCCTCCAGTCTTTCCCCGCCCTATCTGAGCACGTAGATGTACTTAGCGAACTTAGAAGGCATCGGTCTAGACGAACAAAGAGATGGATTGCAGGGCAAGGCATCAAACCTTGGCCCTTAGCCAAGACGAAGTCAGACCGCAACGCTAAACCAATTGCGTGGTCTCTTGATTCGCCATTCATCGAAGCAACCAGGTGGAATTCAAATCTATTGGTGACCAAGTCTGATGCGATAACGCTTGGAGAAAGGCTGAAAAAGAAAAGCTATCGGACTGATGTCTTGTATAGCCAACCGCCTCCAGACCTGTTTTCGGCCCCGATGGTTTTGGTGAGCTAGGGTTTCGACAAGGTAGCCTATTGCGAGTTTGACGCTCTTTTTCAGGACTCGCTCCAATCTATAACTGGCCCTTGGGAAGACCGCGAGCTTCTTATGTTTCTTGCGGCTTTTTTGCGCTCGGGGGTAGCCCGATACTTTCTGTTCCACACTTCAGCTAACTGGGGAAGCGAACGGGAAAAGGTCCACTTGTCCGAGCTTCTCAGGGTGCCCTTCCCTTTGCCAAGCGAAGACTCTGTCGCGCCAGATGCTAGAACAATTGTCGGGCAAGTAGCCAAACAAATCCAAGAGTTACGCAATGAGCTAAGCTACGGGGGTACTAATCAACTCCCGCTGACTGATACAACCCCACCTCGAGTGGTGGAAACTAGCTTCCGAAGAAGAGCATGTGTAGAAGCACTTCAGCAAAAGTTTGATGGCTTAATCTACCGGTATCTTGGTCTAACTGAACAAGAGATAAGCCTCATCGAGGACACTACACGGGTCTTTGAACCGAGTTCTACGCCAACTACGTGGCGTTCCCCGCAGACTGTAACGCTTGACCCCGTGGATAAGACGAACGTGAAGCCATACTCCGAAGGCGGTCTCCGCGTGTACGCCCAAACGCTATCTTCGACGCTGAACAGGTGGGCTATAAGTGAAGGGTCGCTGCGCTTGGTAAGGGCAGATGCCGTCTCAGATAGTCAAACTGGTTTGGCCGTTGTTGCGGTTCGCTTTGAAGACGATCACTCGACCGTAGCAGTTCATTTGTCTAGACAATTGGTGGACATCTTGGCGGATGCCTACATGCATTCATCAAAGAAGGATGGAACGCTAAACTACCGCCGTGACCTTTTTTTGGCTCAGCGCGATCAGATACTTATCGTTCGCCCCAATGTTCTTCTGAACTGGACGCGCACGGCGGCTCTCAATGACGCAGCCAAGATTTACGGTGAGATCTCCCTGGGACGCATGAAGGCCTAATGGCAACAGAGGAAATGCAGAACTTCCGAGAGCTTTTTCCCCAATCACAAATACCTGTGGTTATTGCCAGTGTTTTTCAAGCAGCAAGAACCCTCAATAAGACCAGCCGAGGGGATCGAGAGGATTCGCTCACGCGGCGTCTACATTCCCGTTTGGTCAAAATCCATCCTTTTAGAGATGGTCCTCTCAGTGTGCATTTCAAACCCAAAATTCCAGGGGATGACATTGATGCAGATACATCTGGTGGAGAAATTGATCTGCTTGTCAGCTGTGATCGTGGCTATGAAGTATATTTCGCGTTTGAAGCGAAAAGATTACGTTTCCAGTCCTCTGGCAGATTGGTTTTAGGAAATGATCAGTACGTCAACAATGGTATGATGAGGTTCGTGTCTGGACAGTACGCCCCGCTTATGGAGGCCGGTGGCATGATCGGGTACGTTTTCGACGGCAATAGTGAGCAGGCGCGTCTGGATGTTGATCGGTATGTGACCGCGCATGCTGGGGAATTGAAGCTTAGGCCTCCTCACCAGCTAGCGCCATCAAGCCTGTTGGATCAGATCGCCGTGGACGAAACTGGTCACGACTTAGATAGCCGTCCGTTCATCATCTACCATCTTTTTGTTCCGGTCTAGAAGGACTTTCTATCTCATTTGTGGTGTTCGCAAGATCGGGAACGCCACTAGAGCGCACTTGTTCGACTGATTTTGGGCTTGAAATTCTAGTCAGTTTACTGCAAAATGGAGAAAAACTAGAAGGGAGGCTTGCCATGATACCAAATGCTATGACTAGCACAGGGCCATATGCAGGTTTATGGAGCCACTTAAGATCTATAGATTATACGCTTGAACGTGTGATGTGTACCAGCCCGCACAAGCTGACAGAGTTAGAGGGAACTTTGGGGACGCCCTTCGCATTTTCACATTCTCAGGACGCTGTAAGTACGGCGACTGCCAGATAGCCTTTCCATCGTCTTTCGGTTCTCACCCTCAAGCCACTCAAGCAATTCAAGCCGCCTTTAGTCCAGCACCTCCTCCCTCACATCCACCCTCCTCCCGCACACGCTGCAATAGTACGTCTCCACCCATATCCTCACCCCATCCCTGTTGATCTTCTGCCCCCCATCATAGCGGACAGGGGCAACTCTGAGGGACCCCAGCGGGACGTTCGTTAACAAGAAAACAACTTTCTCAACCGACCCTCAAGAAGCAGGAGAATGTGAAAGTGCTAAGAACCCCGAAGTCCCGGTCCCGGGGTTGCGCTAGAAAAAGAGCTCCTTCAGGTCGTGGTCCGGGTGAAGGGTGGTGAGGAATTCCTCACAGGGTATGCACAGCA
>MVQP01000153.1 GCA_002067235.1 Syntrophorhabdus sp. PtaB.Bin047 | reverse complement strand
ACGCCGGTAACCTTACTTTCATTCTTCTTATCATGGACTGCCTGTGATATTCCATTGGGAGTAACATACAAGGTTTCAAGTCAAAAACAAGGACGGAAAACGGTTGAAAAGGCCTCTGTAAGGGTTCCTGTAAGGGTTCCGATATTTCCCTGATACCTGATACCGTCTTCCCTGTGTCATGACGCTGTCACACGGCTCGGGGTATAATGGGGGCTGTGGAGGTGATCGATGCGTGAGAGGAAAAATATGTCTTATCCCGCAGTTCCTTTTGACAGGTCTTACTGGGTGGTACCGGGGAGGTTTCTGGCCGGGTGTTACCCTGGAGACCTCGATGCGGGCGTGGCGCGCGGCAAGGTGCAGGGGCTTCTCGACGCCGGTATACGGCACGTCGTGAACCTCATGGAAGAGACGGAAACGAATTGGGACGGAGAACCTTTCGCCGGGTATCGGGAGGAGCTCCTCCAACGGGCCGGCGAGATGGAGATCGACGTTAGCTGGGCGCGGAGGCCCATCAGGGACATGGCGGTGCCGTCCCGCGGGGAGATGACCGGCATTCTCAACGAGATCGACGGCGTCATAACAGCCGAGAAACCGGTGTATGTCCATTGCTGGGGCGGGAAGGGAAGAACGGGCACTGTTGTCGGCTGCTACCTGGCCCGCCATGCCTTCGCGAGCGGGGAGAGGGTGCTCGAGATGATACGGGAGCTGAGGGCCAACGTGCCCGGTGGGGGCTATGATTCGCCCGAGACGGAACGACAGCGGGAGATGGTGTGCTCGTGGAAGATAGGAGAGTGAAGATGACGGATGTTTCCAGGCGGGACAGGATGCTCGGCGGGCTCTGGGGAGCCGTGGTGGGAGACGCCCTTGGCGTCCCCGTCGAGTTCAGGGGAAGGGATGCCCGCAAAAGGGACCCCGTCACGGATATGCGGGGGTATGGGACCTTCAATTTGCCGGCGGGAAGCTGGTCGGACGACTCGTCCCTGATGCTCTGCACGGCGCAGGGTCTTCTTGACGGGTTCGATACGGAACGGATCGGAGACCTCTTCGTCAGCTGGTTCACCGCGGGCCTCTGGACCCCCCACGGACAGGCCTTCGACGTGGGGAGGGGGACGTGGCAGGCGATCAGCAGGATGCAGCTCGGCACGCCGGCCGAATCGGCCGGAGGGCGGGAGGAGAGCAACAATGGCAACGGTTCCCTTATGCGCATCCTTCCCGTGGCCTTTTACTCTGCGACGATGGGAGACGAAGAAGTGCTTCGCCTTGCCCACCGCGCGTCGGCCGTAACACACGGGCATCCCAGGTCAATGATCGCCTGCGGAGTGTATTGCCTGATCGTCGCGGCCCTCCTTGACGGGATGACGCCGCGCGAGGCATATCTGCTGACCATGGAAAAAGCGGGAAGACTTTACAGCGGGCCCTCTTTCTCAGAAGAACTGGCACATTTCTCCCGTCTTCTCTCCGGTGACATCGATGCTCTTTTGGAAGCCGCCATCGAGTCCGACGGCTATGTGGTCCACACGCTGGAGGCATCCCTGTGGTGCCTGCTAACGACAGACTCTTACGGCTCGGCAGTGCTCAAAGCGGTGAATCTCGGCTGGGACACAGACACGACAGCCATCGTAACGGGCGGCCTCGCCGGCACCCATTATGGCCTTGAAGCGGTCCCGCGGCAGTGGCGGGACGCGATAGTGCGGAAACAGGAAATAGAAGCCTTGTTCGAACGGTTTGTGGAGGGGATAGGTAACGGGTGACGGGAAAGGCTTTCTTTGTCTTTTTGGCCGTTCAATGGTAAGAACATAGAAATGGCTGACCTTATCGGTTACATAGCCGCCTGTTTCACGACCTTTTCACTTCTGCCGCAGATATTGCGTATCCGGAGATTGAAGGAGGCCAGGGATGTCTCACTTTTTCTGCCCCTGATGATCGTCATCGGTTCCGTGCTGTGGTCTGTCTACGGTGTCCTCATCAAATCGGTTCCCGTCATCGCGGCGAACGGTGTCGCCCTGATCATAGCGCTCATCACGGTTTTCTTCACGATCCGATACAGGTAAGGCGAGCCCCTTATTTCCCCTTGGATACCGTGAGGTTCTTTATCCCGTTCTTCGCGAACTCTTTCCGGTACTTTTCCGCGAAGGACTCTTCCTCCTTGAAGAACTCCTCGTCGGACATCTTTTCCAGCGCCTTGGGCCCGTGCTTGTCGAGCATGTCCCGCCCCGCAAGGTTGTAGATGAGCTTGTCGAGGAACGTGAAATCGTCGTAGCGGTCTATGAACTCGTTCAGGGCCTCATCTTCTTCCAGATCGGCCGAAGGCCAGACCGCTTTCTGTGCTTTGTCGTAGTCGACGTACTTCTCGAGCCCGAAATCCTTCGCGAACCCGAAAACATAATTCTGGAGTTCAACGTACTCATTTCCTTCGAGGTCGTCTTCGTAGGCGTTGACCGTTCTTGTTCCCAGGTACACGGCCTTCAGCAGTGTTTCAAACTGTTTCTTGGTGAAAGCGATCTTCATATTCTCCCCTTCTATTCGGTCTGTATCGGTATCTGTTTCCAATCACCCGCTACCTTGCGTCCTCGCATACCCTTTTGCACGCGCTCTCGGTTTCGAAGGGCACGGATCCGCCACAGCCTCCGTACGTAAAGGACCTGCACGTCCCGGCTAGCCCGTCGTAGTACCCCCTGCGGAAAAGAGCCATGCACGAGCCGGGGTCCGGCTTCATTCGGCACCTTGCCGTGAGGTCGACCTCCTGGCCGCCCGATCTCGCAAGCACCGTGTTGAGAAGGACGGCAGCATCCCGATTTCCCTTATAGAGCGCGAGGTCGACATCCCCGGCGGTCGGTTTCTGCCCCTTTTCCAGTAAAGTCTTCAGGATGCCGACGTTGCCGGAGGCCGCGGCGGCGCGAAGGATATCCTTGCTCCCCGGGTCTGCCCCCCGTGAGAGAAGGGCGGTAAAGACGTCCTCATATCCCATTGACGCCGCGTCGCGAAGGGAGGAGTCATTGAAGGCGACGCCTTTTTCCAGGAGGATGACGGCGACGCCATGATGACCCCTTGAAACGGATTCGTTGAGAAGCTTCGCGTCCGCGGATCGGCTGATGTTGAAACCCTTCGCTATGAAGAAATTGACGAGGTCAACGGCCGCTTTCTTGTTATCCATGTACACGATACTGATGAGCGGGGTCTCGCCGTCCTTGTTCGTGAGGGTCATGTCGGCGCCATTCTCGATAAGGAACCGGGCGACGTCGTACCGGCGGTAGGCCATCGCTTCATGAAGGGGCGTCCTTCCGTCCTTGTCACGGGCATTGATGTCGGCCCCCTTCTTCAGAAGCAGCGCCGTCACATCCAGGTATCCCCTGTTGGCCGCATAATGGAGAAGGGTGTTTCCGTTCTTGTAGCGGGCATTGACGTCCTTGACGGAAGAAACGTAATCCTTCATCGCCGCGGGATCGTCGGCGACGGTCTCCATCGGCGTTTTTTGACTGTTGAAGAATTGTTTCAGAACATCCTCTGAGGAATCCTTATCCCCGGCGATCGCGGTTGAGGCGATCAGGACGAGGACGATGAGGATTCCCCAGACGAGAGAATCAGGTTCTTTCTTCATGGCTGGCTCCACTCCTGTGTCGGCGCGTCCGGGTCACCTCTTCCGGGGCCACCCCCGCGCTTTTTGTTACCACAGATTGTAATATCAGGTGAGGCAAATGGCAAGCGGTTCGCGAAAGGTCTTTGCGAAGGGTTTTGTTATGAGGTGGTCCGGACGGCTGCATGACGGGTGCGGGGTGACAATCCGAGTAGTAATGTGGTAGAAGTTTTCATGACAAGGGCATTATTGTACGCATGCATTGTCCTCTCCCTGGTTCTTTTCTCCAGCAACGCGGTTTTCGCCGAGAGCCCCCATCCTGAGAAACTGACCGTCGTCTACACGGACTGGTACCCGTACACCTACAGGGAAGAGAACAGGGCCAAAGGGTTTGAGATAGACATTTTCAGGGCGGTAATGAAGAGGATGGGCATCGAACCCGTGTTTGTTCAGTTTCCCTTCAAGCGGTGTCTGAAGATGCTGGAGGAGGGCCATGCCCATGTGCTCGTATCGTTCCTCAAGACCCCGGAACGCAGGCGATATACGATATTCCCCGAAGAGCACCTCAGCATCTCCCGGACCTCCCTCTTCACGAGAACGGGCACTCAGATACGGTACGCGGGTTCCTTGAAAGACCTGAGGGGATACACCATCGGTGTCATCCCCGGCTTCAGCTACGGGGCGGCCTTCGACAGTGCGGATTACCTCAAGAAGGAAGAAGTGCTGAACGCCAGGCGGCTTGTCAGCATGGTCGTCAGTGGCAGATTGCATCTCGGCATCGAGAACGAGGCGGTCATCAGGGGGGTCGCCGGCAGCCTCGGCGTTGCGGGATCTATCCGTTTTCTCAATCCCCCCATACATAGCCGGAAGCTCTATGCGGGCTTCTCCAGGAGACTCGGGCTCCAGCATCTGGCTGCGGAGTTTTCCAGAAACCTCAAAGACTTCAAAGACACCGATGAATACAGGGACATACTGCGAAAATACGGGGTTTCCCGTTCCGAATCGACCCGCCAGAAGGAGAAGGTCTCCGGCAGTTGACTTTTCTTGCGATTCGCCGAGAATGATAGAAAAGGGCCAGCCTGACCGACTTCCATGCAAGGGCCCTTGAGGCAAAGGAAACATCTGTGGACATATTCAGGAGAAGGATCCTCGCCAAGCTCATAGTCATACTGATCGTTGCCGTGTCTGTGATCAGCATAGTGTCCATCCTCTATTTCGACAGAAGGAACAGAGAGGCGCTGAAGAGAGAGCTGCAGGATACGGTGTCGAACCTGGGTGAGATGGGCCGGCTTGCCTACGCAAATCCCATGTGGCAGATGGCGAGAACGGAGATCGCCTATATCAACCGGGCACTGCTGACGAACAGGGACATCGTTGCCGTCAACATCTACGATGAATCCGGGAGATTCGTGGACAGCTTGAGGAAGAACCCCGATACCATGGAGGTCGGCGACGACGTTACTCCCCCGGCCATATTCATCATACCCAAAGGCGCAGAAGACATCCGGAAGGTCTATTATGCTGTCTTTCATCGTGAGTCCATCGTTGGTTTTTTCGAGATCTTCTATACCGAGCGGTACGTGAATGCCGAGATCCTTGTCAGGCGCGTCAATCTAACCATGGCCTTCGCGCTCATCGGTTTCTTCGCGATCGTGGTCATATTCGTGGTCGTGAAGAAAATGCTCATAGCCCCCATCCTGACCCTCGCGGACGTGTCGCGGCATATCACGAAGCACAGGGATTACTCGGCCAAACTGAAGAAGAGTTCGAACGACGAGATTGGCATACTATATGAGAGCATAGCCGACATGCTCCGCGAGATAGAGCGGAACGAGGAAGAACTGCGCAGGACAAGGGGCTACCTCGGCAATATCATCGAATCCATGCCTTCCATGCTTGTTTCCATCGACCGCGAGGGAACGGTCACGCAGTGGAACCGTGCGACGGAGGTGGCGACGGGCATCCCATCCGAACATGCGCTGGGAAAGAACCTGTGGCTGGCAACGGACTTCTTCGACAGTTTCAAGGAGACGGTCGAAAAGGTGATTGAGACGAATGAGGCGGTGCACCTCTACAGCCTCCGGTTCGATCGAGAGGAAACGCGCTACAAGGATGTTTCCATCTATCCTCTCGTGGTCAACGGCATCAGCGGCGTTGTCATCAGAATGGACGACGTGACGGAGCTCGAAAAAAAGGAGAGCCTCCTGCAGCAGGCGCAGAAGATGGAGACCATCGGCACGCTTGCGAGTGGAATAGCCCATGATTTCAACAACATTTTGGGGAGCATCATCGGGAACGTCTCTCTCCTCCAGTACAAGCTGAGGTCAGGCGCTGTCATCCCCGCCGAAGAGCTGTCGGAAATGCTGGTAACCATAGACAAGGCAAGCAGCCGTGCCGCGGATGTGGTCAAACAGCTCCTGACCCTTTCGAGCAGGAAGGAGGCCTCGTTCTCGTCCGTCGACCTCAATGTCGTTGTGAAGAATGTGCTTCACATATGCGAGAACACCTTTGACAAGGTGGTGGCTCTCGAAGCCGGGTATGCCGACACGAAGGCGATGATACGGGGAGACCAGGTGCAGATAGAGCAGATCTTGCTCAATCTCTGCATCAACGCTTCCCACGCCCTCACGATAATGAGAGAGGAAGGCGGGCAGGAAGGCGGCAGGATCACGATATCAGTGAACCGGATCAACCCCGACAGGCCATTTCTGTCCCGGCACCCGGGCGCCGTCCCTGAGCCATACTGGCTCCTTTCCGTCGAGGATAACGGCATGGGAATACCGGAGGACATGCTGCCCAAGATATTCGACCCCTTCTTCACGACAAAAGGGGCGGGAAGGGGGACGGGGCTCGGTCTGGCCGTTGTCTACAACATCGTGCGCCAGCATTCGGGTTTCATAGACGTCATCTCTTCCCCCGGCGTCGGCACGATCTTCAATTGTTTCCTTCCCTGTCTTGAAGGCGCCGGTCTTGAGGCAGGATCGGGCAGAGAGCAAGGCCCTCCGCGCGGAGAAGGGGTTGTTCTCATCGTGGATGACGAGGCCTCCATGCGGGAGGTTGCGGGCAGCATCCTAAAGGAACTGGGCTATAAAGTCCTCCTCGCGCAGGACGGCGACGAGGCGCTGGAGGTCTTCCGGGAGCGAAAGGGTGAAATAGACATGGTGCTCCTCGATGTCATCATGCCGAAAAGATCGGGCCGCCAAGTCTACAGCGAGATGAAGAAGATCGATCCCGGCGTAAAAGTCCTCTTTGCGTCGGGTTACTGGCAGGACGACGGCGAGGAGGACCTCTCCTCGCTCGAGGACGCGCATTTC
>MVQP01000152.1 GCA_002067235.1 Syntrophorhabdus sp. PtaB.Bin047 | reverse complement strand
GGGCTCTGCACAATTGTAGATCCCGCTCGCGATCGCCGAATTACCTCCGATCACGGCCGCCTTCTCGATGATGGCGACCTTGCAGCCGGCATCATAGGCCTCGATGGCCGCGGCAAGACCGGCGTAGCCCGTTCCGATAATGAGGACGTCTGTTGTCCTGTCCCACTTCTTCGGCGGCGGCACCGCCTCCACCTTGCCCGGCAACAAGGCACCCGCCGCCAGGGCTCCCGCCATGGCCGCGCCCGTTCCGGTGATAAAGTTGCGCCTGCTTATACCCGTTGATTGTTCTTCCTTCTTTTCCTGTCTGCTCATGATAACCTCCTTTTGCTGATCCATGTTGTCTTCCAGTTGTGTACCAATGTTCATTATAGCACGTAAGAGACGGTCTCGCTAAGATCCCAGGCATCCTTGTTACCAGCGGGGTTCTCCATCCACTTGTACAGTCCGTAGGATTCATCGGCACATCAACACATCGGGGTGCGGGTGAGACAAGGGCGTCTCAAGGATGGAATGATTCTTGAGACGCTTCTTGCTTCGATCGCGGACACAGACAACGTCGATGATCCTACCGGCCCCGGTCATCATCACCCACTGTACCCCTTGATGAACTACCCCCACGGTGATGGCCGGGGCGTTCAACAACATCCATCCCCCGGAGAAGACAATGACCAGGAAACGATACGGGCGGTCCGTTCTTCTCGGACCTTTGCTTGATTGGTTATTGGTAAATTGGTCATTATCTCTCTACCTGGTCGAATGGATTATCCTGGACAGCGACGAGACCGCCTGGATATTATAAGAGAGGAACGTGAAGGAGAGACGACAGGCATGCGCGTAGCAAAGAAGGAGATCAGGGATCCGGCCACCGTGACCGACCTGCTCAAACAATGCCGCGTCGGAAGACTCGGTACCATCGGCGCCGACGGGTCTCCCATGATCAAGCCTCTCAACTTCGTCTATCTCGACGGTGATATATACTTTCACTCCGCCCGCGAGGGGGAAAAGATGGACGACATAAGGAGGGAGGAGCGGGTCTGTTTCGAGATCGATCTTCCCGTCGGATATGCCAGGACCGACGCAAGTCCGTGTCAGGCCGGTTATCGCTACCGGAGCGTCATCGCCAAAGGGAGGGCGCTTGTCGTTGAGGACCGCGAGACGAGATTGCGCGCCCTCAAGGCTCTCATGGAAAAGTATCAGCCCGAAGGCGGTTACGGGCCGTTCCCCGAAGACAAGATTGCACTCACCGCCGTTGTCAGGATAGCCATCGACCACATTACAGGCAAAGAAGACCTCCGCTGAGTACCGCCCGAGGACCGGCGTGAGCGCGATCCTTTGCCTGGTCGCCTGACGTATTTCCTGCGCCGCAACTCGCCCTCTTGAGTTCGCATCGCAATACATGTTTGACACCCCCTGCATGTCTGCGGTACTATTCCAGATATCCTGATGTATAAGCATGCGATCATCAACTGGGGGAAGGTATAACGGATTATACATCAACACCGGATGAGGTGCCCCTCAAAGAGATATCCACCCTGGAACAAGGGGTCGGAGAGTTGGGGCGGCCGGCCTCTCAACGTCCCGCCTCCGTGCAGACGCCGGACATGAACCCGGCGCTGCTTACAACCTTCCTGGAAAACGCCCTCGACGGCGTCTACGTGAGCGACTCGAAGGGCACCCTTCTTTACGTCAACCCGAAATGCGAGGACATCACCGGCTATGAAAGGGATGAACTGCTGGGCAGGAGCTTCGCGGAACTGAAGATACTTCCCGAAGAGGGCTCTAGCAATGCGATCGAACTGCTGCAGGAGCACGTAGAAGGCAGATCCACCAGATCAGTTCGTGTTCAGCTAACCAACAAGGCGGGGCGCTCCGTGTCCGTTCGAGTGGCCACCAATATCATCAAGGGCGTCGACGGAAATGTCATCCTCGGGCTCCTCCACGACATGACCGGGCACGAAAGTGCGGATGAGGCCCTGTCCGAGCCGGAACAAAGATTCAAGGACATGTCCGAGAGGTCCCTTGTCGGCATGTACATTCTGCAGGATGGAGTATTCAGGTACGCCAATGCAATGCTTGCCCGCATACTCGGATATGGGCCCGATGAGATCAACGGGAAACCGGTGAGAGATGTCATACACCCCGAAGATTGGCCCCTCGTGGAAGAGGCCATGCACAGAAGGATATCGGGGGAGCTGGGATCGCTCCATTACGAGTTCCGCACGGTCAGGAAGGACGGAGAGATCAGGGACACCGAGGTGTACAGCTCCCGGACCGTGTACGGGGGACGACCGGCGATAATAGGGACCTATCTGGACGTAACGGAGCGCAAGAAGACGGAGAACGCCCTGCGGGAGTGGGAAGCACGATGGCAATTCGCCCTGGAGGGGGCGCAGGATGGCGTCTGGGATTGGGACGCTGTCACCGACCGAGTGTTCTTCTCCACCCGGTGGAAGGCCATGCTGGGCTATGCCGAGGACGAGATCGGCGACACGCTGGACGAATGGGACCGGCGCGTGCATCCCGACGACAAGATCCGCGTCTATGAAGACCTCGAACGACATTTCAGGAAGGAGACCGAGTTCTACCAGAGCGAGCATCGCCTGCTCTGCAAGGATGGTTCCTACAAATGGATCCTCGACCGCGGCAAGGTCATCGAATGGACCGCCGAGGGAAACCCGCGCCGCGTCATCGGCACGCACACGGACATCACCGAACGCAAACGGGCGGAGGAGGAAAAGAGACATAACGCGAGACTTACCGCCGCTCTCGAGATGGCAGGCGCAGTCTGTCATGAACTCAACCAGCCTTTACAGGTGATCAGCGGTCGCATAGACCTCCTCCACCTGGACAGTACCGATGACCGGATACAGGCGTCGCTTGCAGTAATGAAAGAACAGGTCGACCGGATGGGAACGATAACAAGAGAGCTGATGGGGTTGAGGAAGTACTCGAACCGCGATTACCTTGGAAACCTGAAGATCACGGACATACATCAGCCTCCCGAAGAAAATAGGGAATAGCCCCCGAGCTCTCCCCTCCTCCCTCCTTGCAAACACCCCTGTTCGATGGTATCGTATCGCACCGTAAGTATGGTTCGAGCGTACAAGGCTTCAAAGGTTCAAAAGGGGAAGGCGGTAAGCATATAGATGCGATTCGTTGCCGATCTTCACATCCATTCCCGTTACTCCATCGCGACAAGCAGGGACATGGTGCCCGAGGTCATCTGGAAGTGGGCGCAGCTTAAGGGGGTGGCCGTCATCGGCACGGGAGACGCCGTGCATCCGGGGTGGTTCAGGGAACTTACACGCAAGCTCGACCCTTTGGGCAACGGCCTTTTCACGCTGCGCGAGGACTTGAAAGACGATACCGTACCCCGTTCCTGCGCGGCGGAGCCCCTCTTCCTCCTGAGCACCGAGATAAGCTGTATCTTCACCAGGAACGGAAAGACACGGAAGGCCCATTGCGTTGTCCTCTTCGATGATATGGAAAGTGCTCTTCGCCTCCAGGGACGGCTTTCAAAGGTGGGGAGTATCTCCTCCGACGGAAGGCCCATCCTCGGTCTCGATGCGAAGAGGCTCCTTGCCATGGTGATCAACGACTGCCCCCTGGCGCTCTTCATCCCGGCCCACCTCTGGACGCCCCATTTCTCGGTGCTCGGCTCCGCGTCGGGTTTCGACTCCCTCGAGGAATGCTTCGAGGAGCTCACCCCCCACGTCCACGCTGTCGAAACGGGCCTCTCTTCCGACCCCTCGATGAACTGGCGCGTCTCGGCCCTCGACGACCTGACCCTCGTCTCCAACTCCGACGCCCATTCCCCCCAGAAAATCGGCCGCGAGGCGAACCTCTTCGACATCGACCTGTCCTTCGACGCCGTAGCTCAGGCCATCAGGACCGGACAAGGCTTCAACGGGACCATCGAGTTCTATCCCGAGGGAGGCAAGTATCACTACGACGGCCACCGTCCCTGCAAGGTGAGGATGACACCCCGCGAGGCAGTCGACGCCGGCTGCCGCTGCCCTGCCTGCGGCAAGAAGCTCACCCTCGGCGTCCTCAACCGCGTCGAGGCCCTCGCCGACAGACAAACCGGTTTCCGCCCGAAGGCTGCCAGGCCTTTCACCTCCCTCATCCCTCTCAAAGAGATCATCGCCGACACATTGCAGGCGGGAGTCCAAACGAAGAAGGTGGACAGGCTTTACTACGAACTCCTGGAGAAGCTGGGCCCCGAACTCGCCATCCTCATGGACGTGCCGCTGGCCGAGATCACACGCACCGGCCACCCCGACATAGCCGGCGCCATCGCCCGCGTCCGCTCCGGCGAGGTCACCATCGAGCCCGGCTACGACGGCGAATACGGCAAGATCACGATAGGATCTGGAGGACAAGATAGGACCTATAGGAAATAGGACCTATAAGACCAATAGGACAAATAGGACGCCATAGGACTTATAGGACTGATCGATGGCGCTGTATCCGGCACTAGTTTCCTTGTGTCCTATAGGCCCTATGCTGTCCTATAGGTCCGATATGTCCTATAGGTCCTATCTTGTCCTATAGGTCCTATCCTCTCCCTGCAGGACCTCTGAGAACAGGGAGGACGATCAGGGTGTAGGGCTTTCGTTTTCTCCCATCTTTTTCTTCCCCCCTGTGCCGCGTCTGTGTTAAGGTAACAGAACTGGCAAAGGTGGGGATGGAAGGGCCAGTCGCTTCGGGGACAGTGGGACCGTTGATTATTCTGTTGGAGCTAGCGTGGGAAACGGCATTTCACGTCGAAGCGGTATCTTCTATGGCTGGATCATCGTCGCCATCGCTGCTGTAGGGACCTGCACCGGTTTCGGCACGATCTATTCCTTCAGCGTCTTTTTCAAGACCTGGATCGGTGAGTTCGGCAGCTCGCGTGCTGTCCTTTCGGGCATCTACTCCGTCGCATTCATCATTTACGGCATCGCCTCCATGGTAATGGGCTGGTTCTCCGACAGGTACGGCCCCCGGAAGGTCATCGCCACAGGCGGCACCATCATGGCGGTTGGCTGCATGCTCACGGCCTTCTGCCACCACACGGCCGTCCTCTACCTGACCTGGGGCCTCGCTGTCGGCATCGGGGTCGGCACCTGTTACGCCCCCACGGCCGCCACCGTTTCCAAGTGGTTCATCCACCGCAAGGGCATGGCCATGGGCATCCTCGTCTGCGGCCTTGGCATGGGCACGCTCGTATTTTCACCCCTGTCTGAGAAGCTGATCCAGGCTTTCGGCTGGCGGATCGCTATCTTCATCCTGGGACTGATCGCATTGTCGGTATTTATCTCCGAGTCCCTGATCATTCGTGGGAAACCTGCTGAGATTGGCCTCGAACCGCTGACCGCCCCGCCGAAGGACGGCGTGGAAGCAGACCCCGACGTCGCCCGGAAACTCGACATGCCGGAACATTCCATGACCGTGGCCGAGGCGCTGAGGACAAGGAACATGTGGTTCATCTTCGCCATACACGGCCTCTGGATGGTCGGGGTCGGGATCATCATGGCCCATTTCGTGCCCTACGCCACCGACCAGGGAACCAACGTGAACAGGGCGGCAGCCATGATGGGATCCGTTGGAGCCATGAGCGTTATCGGCAGGTTCTCCCTCGGGGTCCTGACCGAAAAGTGGGGGATAAAACGCTCCTTCATCATAATCCTCTGCTGCCAGTGTCTCACCATGCTCCTTCCCTTCCTCGGCAGCTCCCAGTGGCAGCTCTGGGCGTTCGTCGTCATCTTCGGGTTCGGATACGGCGGCCTCGCCTCCATCTTCCCCCTTGCCCACGCCGAGCTCTTCGGGGTGAAGGCCATGGGCTCCCTCTTCGGCATCTCGCTGCTCGGCGCCACCATTGGCGGCTCCGCCGGCCCTCTCATCGCCGGCTTCTCCTTCGACGTGACCCGTTCCTACTTCACGGCCTTCGGCGCCGGCGCGATCTCCACAGCCATAGCCATCATCCTCGCCACGGGGATCAAAAAGAAGGCCTGAGAGAGACGGTTTCAGGTTTCACGTTTCAGGTTTCAGGTTAAAAACCTTGGAGACCGTTCCAGCAACTGTGTTGAATGTCAATTGATTTCTTTTTCATGAACGGGCCTCCGCCCATGTTGCTTTGTTCTTCATCATGGTATTGAGGATGGTCAGGAGTTTCCTCATGCAGGCGGTGACGGCAAGTTTCTTGACCTTTCCGGCATCGACGAGCCTTTTGTAGAAAGCCCTGATGACAGGATTGAACCTGATCGCACTGAGGGTTCCCATGTACAGTACGGCCCTGACATGCGACCTGCCTCCCCAGATGGTCCTTTTGCCCCTGTGCTTTCCACTGTCCCGGTTGAAGGGGGCAACCCCGACGAGTGCCGCAATTTCTTTCCGGTTCAGCATCCCCAGTTCGGGAAGGGCTGCGATAAGGGTACAGGAGATGACGGGGCCGATGCCGGGCGTGCTTGTCAGGATCGTTTCCTTTTCCTTCCAGAGGGGGCTCTTCCTGATGGTCCGCGAGATGTCCCTGTCGATCTTCTTCAGGGCCTCGGTGAGATAGTATATGTGGTTCCTGATGTCCTTGCTTCCGGCAGGGGGTGATTTCTCGAGGCGGCTCTTCTCCATCGTCAGCATCTGGACGAGCTGCCGCCTGCGGGCTACGAGCGCACGGAACACCTGGGCCTCTTTCTCGGGGAGGGGCCGTATGTCAGGCTGAATGGCCTTCGCGAACTGCGCGAGGACATCCGCGTCAATGGTGTCGGTCTTTGCGAGCCTGCCCGTTGCCTTTGCAAAATCCCTCACCTGCCGGGGGTTGACGGCTACGATCGGGAGCAGGTTGTCTGCGAGGACCCGCACCACTCCCATCTCGTACCCCCCCGTCGCCTCAATGACGATCCGGCCGGGCTTAAGGGGAAGCATGAAGGCAGCGACAGCCTCCTGGCCTTCCTCG
>MVQP01000151.1 GCA_002067235.1 Syntrophorhabdus sp. PtaB.Bin047 | reverse complement strand
GAGGAGCAATAGCTTGACCATTTTGAGATTGCGCGACCATGCTGCAGCATGCAAAGGTGTTTCATCACATGCATTCCTCGCGTTCACATCGGCGCCGTGGTCGAGGAGAAGGCGGACAAGGTCGATATTGCCGCATTTGACCGCCTCATGGATCGGCGTCTCCTCTGAAAACTCTTCGCCGTTGGCATCCGCGCCGTGCTCCAGGAGGAGCCGGACGGTCTCAATATCATTATTTCTTGCGGCAGAGAGCAATGTCTGTTTTCGCGGATTTCGTTTCATCACATTGGCCCTCCTATTCCTATTCGCCCTGGATTCCCTCATGGCTGTGGTCTCCGGCACCACACCTCCATCACCTGCTCCGGGGCGTACTGGCGGAAGAGATCGAGGATCTTCTCCCTGGCAGGGTGGGAATCAGGAAGAGCGATCACTTGATCAAGCGGGGTTATGCCACCTCCGTCCGGGGCATTCGGGTCAGCTCCGGCGTCGAGGAGAATCTTGCATGTCAAAGGCAGATAATTCCCCATGGCCCAATGTAGCGGGAACCGCCCGGTATTATCCTTCGCGTTCACATCCGCCCCGGTCTCCAACAACAGACGGACGAGGTCACCTGCGTCTGTTGCCGTAAAGTTGCTGCTTGCAAGATGGAGAGGCGTCACACTATTTCTGTCCCGGGCGTTCACATCGGCGCCTTTCCCGATCAAAAGCGTGGCGAGCCCCCTTCTGTCTTCCTTCACCTGTTCCTGTACGCCGGTGTTTGTACAGAGGTAGTGCAGGGGAGTCGACGCCTGCTGGTTTCGCGCCTCCACGTCCGCGCCGTGGTCGAGTAGGATGTGGGCGACCGGGAGATTCCCGGTATGACAGACCCAATGAAGCGCGGTGGTGCCTTCAAGTGAGGTCGAGTTCACGTCCGCGCCGAGCTCCAGTAGCAGGCGGACGATGGCGGGGCGGTTATGGGCACAGGCCGCGCGCAATGGGAACCTTGAACGCTCCCCCAGGTTCACATCCGCTCCCGCCGCCACCAGCGACCTGATACTTGCTTCATCCCCATCCTTCACGGCATACATGAAGGCCGGGAAAAGATGCACCGCCATCCTCTCCTGGTATTCAGTTCCCTTCTTCTTCATTATGCTCCCGGGCCCGGTGAGCAGTACGCCTCCATCACCACCTCCGGGGCGTACTGTCGGAAGAGATCGAGGATCTCTTCACGCATGGGGTTAGTTGCCAGCGTAAATTTTCTCACGTAATCCAATGCGGTCCACTCTCCCTCGTTTCGCGCACACGGATCCGCCCCGGCATCGAGGAGGAGGCGGACTATCTGCGCGTTCTGGAAGAGACAAGCCAGGTGGAGGGGAGTCTGATATCCCGTTCTGTCAGTGTTCTTCACATTCACGTCCGCCCCGGCTTTCAGCAAGAGCCGGACAACTTCCACAAAACGAAACTGGCATGCCCAATGGAGGGGGGTGTAACCGCCTGTGTCACGGTCGTTGACGTCCAAACCAGCTTCTATGAGCCTTTGAACGATCTCCGGGTTACCCTCTTTGGAGGCTGTAATGATGTCTATATTGAGGATGCTGTCTTCTGTCATACCCTAGCCTACCCTCAATTCCGGCGAGCAGTACGCCTCCATCACGGCCTCCGGAGCGTACTGGCGGAAGAGATCGAGGATCTCTTCCCGGGAGTGTTGGTCTATCGGCCACCGCAATATCTTGTCAAGAGCTGTCTCCTCAAGTGCATCCCTGATATTCACGTCCGCCCCGCGGTCGAGGAGGAGGCGGACGATGGCCGTATACCCCCGGGTACACGCCACATGGAGGGGAGTTTCTTCATCTTCATTTAGCCCGTTAATGTCTGCCCCGGCATCGAGCAACAAACCGACAGCCTCAGGTTTTCTCAAACGAGAGGCACAATGGAGAGGCGTTTCCCCTTGGATCTCATCCCACTGGTTCACGTCTTCGCCCTGTTCTATAAGTGCACGGAGGTACGCGGTCGATGCAACTGAACATGCAGTAAAGATGGTCATATTGAAGAAATAGCATCTGGCAGGTGTGTTCAACCATTCTTGCCTATCTCTAGGCTGCTACTGTACAATAGTAACCACAAGACAGGTAACCAGGAAAGATGCCATGCGCGATCCGTCATATTTGACAGATTCATTGTCCACGATACCACCGGCATCAATGCCGGCACAGATACAAACCCTCACGGGGATCCTTAAGACGGACCTGGACAAGGTCTTCCTGGTGGGAGGGTGCGTCAGGGATATCCTCTCCGGGAGAGACCCGGAGGACATCGACCTGCTCGCGGTCCTGCCGCCGAAGAGGCTCCTCGACCTCGGGTTCACCTACGTGGACCCGAAAACGACGATACCTGTGTTCACGATGCACCGCGGGGACCTCGGGAAGATAGAGATCGCTTTGCCAAGGGGGAAGGAATCCGGGCCCGGCGCCATGTCCGATGTCCGGGAAGACCTCCGCAGGAGGGACTTCACCATCAACGCAATGGCGTGCAGGCTCTCCACCGGGGAGCTCATCGATCCGTTCAACGGCCGCCGGGATCTGAAAGACAGGGTCATCCGGCACGTGTCGGAAGCCTTCGCGGAGGATCCCCTGCGGGTGTTCCGCGCGTTCAGATTCGCCTGCAAGGGATTCACGATCGCCCCGGAGACCATGGACCTCATCCGTACCATGGACCCGGAGCTGCAGCACATCCCTCCCGAGCGCATCTACAACGAGATGATGAAGGCGATGGCCGAGGAACGTCCGGAGAGGTTCTTCATATACCTGGTGAAGAGCGGGGTGAGCAGGGACGTGTTCCGCGAGATCCACCGGATGCTCGACGTCGTGGCGGGCCCTCCCGAGTACCATCCGGAAGGCTCGACGTTCAACCACGCCGTCAACGTCCTCAAGTTCGTGGCTGGCAGGACCCGCTGCAGGTACACGCGCCTCGCCGCCTTTCTGCACGACATCGGAAAGGTCGAGACGCCGGAGAACGAGCTCCCGAGGCACATCGGCCACGAGAAGCGCGGGATAGAAGTGGTGCAGAGGTTCCTCAACAGGCTGAAGGGGGACAACAGGTGCAGGAAGGTCTGCACGGAGATAGCCAGGCACCACATGAAGGCGGAACGGTTCCGGCACATGAGACGGGGGAAGCAGATGCGCTTCGTCAACACGCTTCACAAGATGGACCTCATTGATCCCCTCCTCCATGTCGTGGAGGCGGATTACGGCAAGGACATCTCCCCCGCGGTGGCCCCGTTCAGGGAGGTTGCCGGATACAATACAGCCGAGCTGGGGCTCAGCCCGGAGGATTTCGAGGGCAAGTCAGGCGAGCAGATCCAGGACTTGATACTTCAGAGGCAGCTGGAGAGGCTGGGAATTTGACTGCATGAGCATGGTACGGAGGTTGATGGCTTGTTGACAACTACGAATATGAGCAACGATATGTAGTTGTCAACTGGGCTGGGTGTGGAAGTTTGCGGGCTCGAAGATTGCGGGACCTGGCGTAAGCGACAAGTTCGGGGCTGAGACACTCGTCGATAAAGAATGTATTCCTCAAAGCGGGCGACCCGCTCTGTCCCATTCAATAACCGCCTCCACACTGCCAACGGGGAGCGTCGGATAACCGAGAAAGATCTCATATTTATCGCTCCCGGCCCGGATCTCGGCGAGGATGTTTCCTGCTGGAACACGAGTCCCCTCGATTACGGGCAGTCCCCCGAGGATTTCCGGGTCGGATACTATGCGCGGCCTTGTTTCGGCAAGGGTCATTGGAACACCTCCCATCTGTCTATAATGTATCACACGCTGATATATGGCAATGTTTTCAAAATTCCTACGACGGCGAAACAACAGGTAACTTTTGCGTGCGGAGATTAATTGCCATATTCACCGCATATTTTGCGGATGACGTTGCTTTTGCGGAGAATATCGATTATAATATCCGCATGAGGTGCGGAGAATGACAACCTATGTTTATGATCTGCCGGATTGGCCGAACTTCCGTTGGGACCCGACCGTCTTAGCGTCCAAGCTGGCCAAGGTTCGATATAAGCAAGGTGAGCTTACCGGAAGGATGAAATGCCTTGGCTTTGGCCTGCGCGATGAAGCTGTTCTTCAAACGCTCACCCTGGACGTGGCTAAATCGAGCGAGATCGAGGGCGTAAACCTGGACGTGGAACAGGTCCGGTCCTCTGTCGCACGGCATCTTGGGATGGATAGGGGAGGTTTGCCGCGCCCCTCGCGAGCTGTCGAGGGCGTCGTTGAGATGGTACTTGACGCCACTCAGAACTATGCTCAGCCTCTAACCAAGGAAAGGCTTTTTGCCTGGCATGCTTCTCTTTTCCCGACCGGGGAAAGCGACATGCATACGATCAGGACAGGCGCGTGGCGTGACGACAGGTCCGGACCAATGCAAGTTGTTTCCGGACGGATCGGCCGGGAACGGGTTCATTTTCAGGCGCCGGCAGCGGCACGCATAGAACCCGAAATGAAAGCATTCTTAGAGTGGTTCAACCATGACGACGGAAATGACCTCGTTCTGCGCTCGTGCGTCGCACACCTATGGTTTGTGACCATCCATCCTTTCGAAGACGGCAATGGGCGGATCGCCAGGGCCCTTATGGATATGTTTTTGGCACGATCTGAGAAAAGCACCCGGCGGTTCTACAGCATGTCTGCCCAGATAAGAGACGAGCGTCCTGAATACTATGCGGGCATCGAAGCTGCACAAAAAGGGACCCTGGATATTACAGCCCGATTGGACTGGTTTTTAGACACTCTCAATGCCGCTCTCGACAATGCCGGCAACACCCTCTCCCGCGTTCTCAGAAAGGCCGGTTTTTGGGAAAGATACGCCCAGGAACAGTTTAACCCCCGTCAGCAGATGGTTCTCAACAGGCTGTTGGATCATTTTGAGGGAAAGCTTACTGCCACGAAATGGGCAAGACTAACAAAACGGTCTCCGGATACGGCGTTACGCGATATCACCGATCTGGTAGAGCGCGGCATTCTGGTCAAAGAACCTGGCGGTGGGAGAAGCACCAGTTATTCATTGAATTTTCAGGATCAATCGGAGAGCCAGGGAGAAGACCGGGGCCTGGGAGCCGGCGAGGACGCCGATGGGAATTTCTTCGGGTCGCCGGGACATTAGTCCCCGACTGCAGGCGATCCTGGCAGGGGTGGAGTATGTCTGAGAGACGGAGGAAAGGGGTCGGGATGCTCGATATGGCCGGTAAAACGAGAATATCAAGGGACGCATACCGGGAGCTCGACAAGGGCAGAGAGGATCTCCTTGACAGGCAGCGCACCGGGCTCCGTGAGCAACTGGACCGTTTCAGACGGGACAAGGACAAGCCGGAGGGTGATTCCCACCTGGTGGCCGTGGCGGAGACGATCCGCCGCATCTACGACGGCATGGAGGGTATCCTCAGGGACCTGGATGAGGCCTTCGGTCAGCAGCGCATTTTGGGGAAAACGTCCGCGATATACATGGATGCGCTCAGGGATTATTGCCTCACACCGGCACGCGTGTGGGAGATAGAGCGTGACAGGATTATAGGGTTTGCCTCGCTTGCCCTGATGCTGCCCGACCGGCTCCGGAGGGATGTGGACCGTTTTCTGGAAAGGGCAGGCATGAGGGCCCCGGAGCTCCGCGCGGCCGCTAATGAGCAGATGCATGACAGAATCGTCCCCATCAAAGCCGTGCTTGAGAGGTTACGGACAGAGAACAGGATCCTCGTCGCCGTTCTCTATGGTCCATACTCGGAGGGAGTGCCGCGTGGCCGGCCCAGTATCGATATCGGCATCTGCCTGCGGACGGACGATGAGGCGGAGCGGATGCGCATTGTCGGCAGCATACGTGCGGCCGTGCAGGATGACACGCATGTTTCGATCCTCCATCTCAACGACAGGGACGAGTCGCCCTTTGTGGTCCAGGAGGCCCTTGCGGGAATTCATCTGGTGGAGCCAGATGTAGATGCGCTCGATGATGCTTACGATTGGGCGTTAGACGAGGCGGAGTCGATGCGGTTTGAAAAGGAGGGGGACGAGAGGATGGAAGAGAAGCAGGCCATGATGAACCTTATGCGGCGGAAATTGTGGTCATATCGTATCAACTACGCAGCCAGCAATTACGCAGAGTGTGTGTCCTTACTCTTTTTTGTTTTGGAGGCCCTCTGTCGTTACGTCCTTGCCGGCAAAGGCTATCGCGCGTACTCGCACCGCGAGGTCCGCGAACTGATGGCCAGGCATTTCATCACCACCGGCGAGGTGGACAGGATCGTATACGACCATCTCTTCGAGCTCTATCATCGGCGGCGGGACGCGGATTTCAGTGCGGCGACCTTCGGCAAGAACGAGGTGGATCAGTACGGGCAGAGAGTGCGCGAGAGTCTCGAGCTCCTGAAGGGCCATGTTGACGATGAAGACAGGGAGGATCTGCTGTCGTTGCTGGCTGTCTCTGACGGTCCCGGATTACTGAAAAATAGGTGAAGCGTCAACTGAAGCGACTACTGAAGTGCGTTTTCAGATAAAGTAATAATATTAGTTATGTCCAAGACAATCTGTACGCGAGAAAATTCCCGTTTTGAGAGTTAGTATGGAGTTATAACAGCTTCAGCCTATATCCCGGGATCTCAATCATTACTGCCTGGAGAATCGCTTCCGTTTGTCCGGGATTGACACAGACCGTGTCTCCGATCCTGTCCATGACTTTCCCGGACACTTTCGGTGACTCATGGATGTGTCCGCTGAGAACCGCGGGAGGCTGGTGTTGTTCGATGAATCTCCGTACGGCCGCGGATCCAATGTGCTGTCCGTTGAAGAGGAGATCTAGGTTGGTGTCGTAGGGCGGGTCGTGCAGGACATAGACGGTTCTTTTCGGGTCTGACATCTGAGCAAGCTGTTCGAGATCCTCCTCCATCGTGGGATGAGAGGCATACCACTCTTGCTCATTGATATCGATGAGTCCGTTTGCCGTGCTGATGACTGGTTTGTAAGGACCGGGCTGGAGAATTCTCTGCTCGTCATCGTATCTTTCCCAGTCTTTGCACGAAAACGG
>MVQP01000150.1 GCA_002067235.1 Syntrophorhabdus sp. PtaB.Bin047 | reverse complement strand
TCCGAGTTGAGGGCGTTCAGGGCCTTGGGTCTGTTGAACTTCAGAATGGCTATACCGTCCTTCTTTTCAACGATAAGGTTCTTGAATTCCATTATCACGCCTCGCATTCGATGATCGCGGCGAGACCCATGCCGCCGCCGATGCACATGGAGACGAGACCGTACTTGAGGCCGAGCCGCTTCATCTGGTACAGGGCCGTGGTGACAAGCCGTGCGCCCGTGCAGCCGATGGGGTGCCCGAGGGAGATGCCGCCGCCGAACATGTTGCACTTGTCCATGTTGATGCCGAGTTCCCTGATACAGCCGATGGACTGGGAAGCGAAGGCCTCGTTGAGTTCGATGCAGTCGATCTGATCGATGGTCATGTTGGCCTTCTTGAGGGCCTTCTTGATGGCGGGGATCGGACCTAAGCCCATGTAGGCCGGGTCGAGGCCGCCGTTGGCCCAGGAGATCAGCCTGCCCATAGGTTTGAGACCCAGCTCTTTCGCCTTGTCCCTTGACATCATCACAACGGCGGCTGCGGCGTCATTGAGGCCCGACGCGTTGCCTGCTGTAACGGTTCCGCCATCTTTCTTGAAGGCCGGTGGCAGGGAAAGCATTTTTTCAAGCGTGGTATCCATCGGTCTTTCATCGGTATCGAAGACGATGGGGTTGCCTTTCTTCTGGGGGATGTTGACAGGGACGATCTCATCCTTGAACCAGCCGGCCTTTATGGCGGCTCTCGCTCTCTGATGGCTCAGGAGGCCGAATTTGTCCTGTTCTTCCCTGGAGATGCCGTACTTGGCCGCGATATTCTCAGCGGTGAATCCCATGTGGTAGCCGTAGAAGATTTCCCACACACCGTCGAGGACCATAAGGTCGACGGCCTTCGTATCGAACATCCGCGCGCCCCATCTCAGTCCGGGGAGCGTAAAGGGGGCCTGGCTCATGTTCTCCATGCCGCCTGCCACAACCACTTCGTTGTCGCCGACCATAATGGACTGATTGGCGTTGATGATCGCCCTCAATCCCGATGAACAGACTTTATTGATAGTATAAGCAGCTGTTTCTTTCGGTACGCCGCCATGGATGCTGGCCTGGCGCCCCGAGTTCTGACCGAGTCCCGCCTGAAGAACATTACCCATGATAACTTCGTCGATCACGACCTCTTTCAGACTGCTGTCGTAATCATAGTACTTCGCTTCTAGTTCAGTGTCCGTCTTCCCTTCGAAGATCGCGGGGGCAAATTCCTTGTCCTTGTTCTTCGAAGGCCTGATCCCTGCCCTCTTAATGGCTTCTTTGATGGCTGTTCCACCAAGCGAGACAACGGGTACGTCCTTCAGCGACTGACCGAACTGGCCGATTGCAGTTCTGGCGCACGAAACAATAACTGCTTCTTTCATACAGGTCTCCTTTCAGTTCAGTTGAAAAAAATTTCACGATGTTTTTATCGCAATTTCACTTAATTGTCAACGATTTTAATGGTTGTCGAGACACCGCGTCGACCCCCGTTCCGGCGTCCGTGCAAAAGGGGACGCAAAGCCTGGAGATCTGCTCCTGTCTACGCGATGAGCCGGAAGGGTGCCGTCACAGGGCAAGCCCGGACGATGGAAACAGTGATGCGCACAACCGGGCATGGGGTCTACCCGGGCCCGGCCCGCAGGGTGCGCCCGGGTAATAGGGAATGAAATATTGAGTTGCCGGGAAGTAATATGCTAACATAAACCGATCCCGGGCCGATCACATCCCATAACGAAAGGATGCTGCAAATTATGAACATTCCCCCCATCAATCTGAAGGCGCAGTTCAAGGGAGTCAGGAAGGACATCTTCAAGGGCATACGGGAGATACTGGACGAGCAGAGACTGATACTGGGGCGGTACTGCCAGGAACTCGAAGGTCAGGTGTCTTCCATGACGGGCGCGGCGCAAGCCATTTCGTGCGCCAACGGCACCGATGCTCTCATCCTTTCCCTCATGGCCCTCGGCGTCGGACAGGGGGACGAGGTCGTGACCACGCCCTATAGCTTCTTTTCGACGGCAAGCTCCATTGCGCTCGTGGGTGCACGCCCCGTTTTTGCCGACATCCAGGACGGCGACATGAACATCGACCCGGCGAAGATCGAGAAGGCCATCACCCCGAAAACGAAGGCCATTATCGTCGTACACCTCTTCGGGAAGATCTGCGACATGAAAAGGATCCTCGCCATCGCGGAAAAACGTGGTGTCTCGGTGGTGGAGGATATGGCGCAGGCACTCGGGGCGAAGCGCGGCGGGACCGCGGCGGGTACCTTTGGCGATATTGCGGCGACCAGTTTTTATCCCACGAAGAATCTCGGGGGTATCGGCGAGGGGGGTATGGTGATCACCCGCCGTCCCGACCTCGGCGAGAGGGCGCACAAGCTTCGTGTCCACGGAATGGGCGAGAAGCCCTATATCCATGAGGTGATCGGGTTCAACAGCCGCCTCGACGAGATCAAGGCCCTGGCGCTCTGCGTCAAATTGAAGAAGCTCGCCTCCTGGAACAAGACCCGTCTCGAAACCGCCGGTTACTACAACATGCACATGAGGGACCTTCCCCTCGTCCTTCCCACCATCGACGACGAGACATCACACATCTTCCATCACTACGTGATCAGAACGGTGCGGCGCGACGCCCTCCAACTCCACCTCAAGGAAAAGGGGATCATGACGGGCATCTACTATCCCCTCCCCCTTCATCTGCAACCCTGTTTCTCCTATCTCGGTTACAAGGAGGGCGATCTTCCGATCGCCGAAGAGGCGGCCAGGACAAGCCTCGCCATCCCTGTCTTTCCTGAATTGAAGAAGCGGGAAAAAGACTACATAATCAAGAGTATAAGGTCATTCTTTGAGAAACAGGATGAAGGTAGTGAGAATGACCAATGACCAGAAAAAGGGTAATAACGCAGGATATGGGTTATAGGTGATGGGTCATGGGAAAAGCCCGGCCATCCTCGCTCATTTGTTGCTGTCCTTTATCCTCCCCACAACGAGTCTGACCATGGAGTCAAGGGTGAGGTATTTGCGGGCCACCCGGTCGACATCCTGTTTCGTGACTTTCTCGATCAACCCGGGCCAGGTCTTGAAGAGGTCCGGGCTGAGGCCGTAAAGGGCGTCGAAGCACATTGACGAGACGATGGCACCGTTCGACTGCATCCTGATGTAATGGTTGCCGATGAGGTAGTTCTTCCCGTCCCGGACCTCCTTGTCGGAGATGCCCTCCCGGCGGATCCTTTCGATCTCCTCGCGGGCGATACGAATGACGTCCTTCGCGAACTCCTCGCTCGTTCCTATGTAGATCCCCATAGCGCCCGTCTCGTAGGCCATCTGGTTGAAGAAGGTGACCGCGTAGGCGTAAGGGTTCTCCTCCCTGAGGACCCTGTGTATCCTGCCGCCCATCCCGCTGAGCACTGCGTCGAGGACCTCTGCCGCGTAACGGTCCCTGTCGGTCAACCCCGGGCCGAGAAAACCGAAGACCATGTGGGTCTGCTGGATGTCTTTCGCGACGGTGACCTCCTTGCCGGCGTGTTTGGCCGCTACCCTGGTGAGGGCGCTCTCCTGGCCCTCCCAGCCGCCAAACAATTCTTCGAAGTATGGAAAGACCTCCTTCTCGTCGATATCTCCCGATAAGGCAAGGACGGCACCGTGGGGTGTGACGTACCTGCGGTATGCGCTCTCGAGGTCTTTCAGGGATAGTGTCTCGACGTCCTTTTCGCTCCCCATGGGGTCGCGGCTGTAAGGATGGCCGGCGAATATCGCCTCGTTGAAGCGCAGGAAGGTGAAGGATATCGGATCGTCATCGCGCTGGCGTATCTCCGAGAGAACCTCTCTCTTTACCCGGGTGAGTTCCCCTTCGGTCATCGAGGTCTCCACAAGGAGTTCCTTGAGGAGCCTGAGAACCTCTTTCACATCCTTGCTCAGGAACCTTCCCGACAGGCCGAAAAGATTCCGCCCGTTGTACGGTAACAGCGTCCCCGCGAGGAGGTCTATCTGCCTCGCTATTTCGGAGGCTTTCTTGCTCTTCGTTCCCTTCAGGAGCATCCGCGCGAGGAGATTGAACTCGCCGTTTTTCCCCGGTTCCTCGGCCTTGAGGCCCCCGGTGAAACCAATCCTGAAGGAGAAGGTCGGAGACGACGTGTTCCTGTTCACGAGACATGTCAGGCCATTCTCCAACGTCTTGCGATAGGGGTTCTTCACTGCCCTGGCAGGCCCCATGACGACGGTGCGCCGGTCGTCCGGCCGAAGGTACCTGACGGCCATCTTCCGGACGTCATCCGCTGTTACCCGATCGACAGCCTTCAGGAATTTCTCTATGAAATGAGGATCGCCCGTCATGGTTCTTGAATCACCTATCTGACGGGCCCTGCCCTGGGCTGTTTCGGCGTCGTAGACGTAGTAGGCCCTGAGCATGTTTCTCGCCTTGACAAGTTCCCAGTCCCTGACGCCTTCCTTTTGTATTCTCTTGATCTCTCCATCTATCTCACGGAGAACTCCATCTCTGTCGTTGGCCGAATGGTTGGCGTAGATGACGAAAAGACCTTCTTCTTTGGGGGTGAAGACATATGTCGCTATTCCGTTCACGACACCCTTCTTATTCTTCAGGGCCTCCTGGAGCCTGGAACTCTCCCCGTCCCCCAGGATGACGCCGAGGATGTCGAGGGCCGGCACGTCGGGGCTTGTCCTCCTGGGGATCGCATAGGCCAGGGCGATGTATTTCTCCCTCACGTCCCTTGTCAGGACCTTCTCCTTCTCCCCCTTCGATCCGTTCTCAGGGACATGCCTTTCGGCAGGGGGTGCGACCGATGCGTCCCCGGAGAGCCGTTCGGCCATCAACCTGTGGGCCAGGGCACTGTCAAAGTCCCCCGTTATGACGACAGTCTGGTTGGCAGGCACATAATGGGACCGGAAATAATCGACGATGTCCTGTCTCGATATCTTCTCCACGGTTTGGGCGAAGCCGATGACCGGCTTCCCGTAAGCCTCTCCATGATAGCTCAAGGAGAAGAGCTCCTTGAAAAGCTTGCGCTGCGGGTCGTCCTCACCCATCTTTATCTCTTCGAGGATGACCTTGCGTTCTTTGGCTATCTCCTCCTCGGGGAATGCGGGGTTCCTGACGGATTCCATGAGAAGTTCGAAGCCCTCCCGAAAAACCCGGGAAGGCATGACGATATGGTATACGGTATTATCGAAGGAGGTGAAGGCATTGACGCTCCCCCCCATGGCCTCTATCCGGGAAGCGAAGGCGTTGCCCTTGAGTTTTTCCGTTCCCTTGAAGATGAGGTGCTCGATGAAGTGCGTTATCCCGGCGACCCGGTCGTCTTCATCCTTGCTGCCCACATTCACCCACACCTGTATGGCGACAACGCCGGTATTCCTGCGTTCTTCAAAAATATAGTTGAGACCGTTCTTAAGTGAGTAGACTTCCATGGCTGCCATCCTTCCGGGAAATGAGAACATCACGATCGAGGCAAGGACAATGAACAACAGGAATGAGAAAGGCCCCCGAGAGGGCCTTTCTTCCTGTCTAAGACGTCTGAACCTTAAAGTCATATACTTCTTTGGCTGTTACAGGGCCTTTTTTCCCGCCTGGAACGCCCTGATGTTGAGATCGTGCAACTTGGGCGCAAGGAGCTTCTTGATGGCATCGATAAAATAGGCTTCCTTCATCTTCGGGAAGAAATTGGAGAACGCGCCGACGAGGACGACGTTCTGGGCCTGCAGATTGCCGAGCTCTTTCGCTATGCCGAGGCCGTCTACGACGTGGACGTTTTCCTTGAAGTACTTCTTAAAGGTCTGTTCCACGCCCCGGGGATACTGCATCTGGCCGAGGCTTACCGACGGGGGAAGTATCGACTGGGTATTGATGACGATCTTGCCGTCCGGTTTCACCCAGTTGATGTAGCGAAGGGCCTCGAGGAGCTCGAAGGAAAGGAGGAAATCGACATCGCCATACTTGATGATCGGCGAATAGACCTTCTTGCCGAAACGGAAATGGGTGGTGACATCCCCGCCCCTCTGGGCCATGCCGTGGACTTCCGCTTTCTTGACGTCGTATCCGGCCCGAATGAAAACCTCACCGAGAATGTTGCTCGCAAGTATGGCACCCTGCCCGCCTACACCGGAAAGAAATATGTTTGTGGTCTTCTCATCTTTTTTCATATCCGCCTCCTCACTTCTTAGCCGGTTCTATGGCGTCGAATTTACATACCTGCACGCAGACTTCGCAGCCAACACACTGATCGGGGTTGATATAGGCCGTGCCCTTCCTCTTCTGCCCATCCTTCGTCTGGCCTGCGCCTTCGCGCCAGCTTATCGCGGGACAGTTGATCTCGAGGCACATCTTGCAGCCGCGGCACTTGTCCATATTGACGGCATAAAGTGGATTCTTGAATCTTTCCAGCGGTTTCGCCCTGCGGAGCAGCATGCAGGGGCTGTTCTTGCAGAGAATAAGGGATGCCTCGTCCCTGTTCATCTCTTCCTTGACGATCTCCATCGTCTCCTTGATGTTGTAAGGATCGACGTAGCGGATGTTCTTGATCCCCAGGGCCTTGCCTATCTCGGCATAGTCAACCTGATTCGCCACTTCGCCGCGAACGGTGAAACCTGTTCCGGCGTGTTCCTGGTGGCCCGTCATACCCGTGATCCTGTTGTCGAGGACGATGGTGGTGCTGTTGCCCTTGTTGTAGCCCGCGTTCATGAGGGGAGCAAGACCTGAATGGAGGAACGTGGAGTCGCCAAGGACGGCGACCATCTTCCCGAGGGCTTCCTTGCCCATCGCCTTCATGGCCCCATGCACCATGCCGCCGCCGGCACCCATACAGATCGTGGTGTGGAGTGCGGAGATGGGCGGAGCCACCGCCAGGGTGTAGCACCCGATGTCTCCGAAAACGAAGGCGCCCAGTTTCTTCAGGGCGTAGAAAAGCGGCCTGTGCGAGCAGCCGGCACAGAGGTTCGGCGGCCTTCTCGGGAGGTCTTCCGGTTTCACCCTGATCTTCGGGGCCTTGTAGGCTTTGCCCTTTACGGCCTGCTCGACGATCTCCGGTGAGAGCTCGTACATGTTGGGGATGATGTCCTTGCCATGGAAGATCTTGTAGCCCAT
>MVQP01000149.1 GCA_002067235.1 Syntrophorhabdus sp. PtaB.Bin047 | reverse complement strand
CATAATAAAAGACCCACCGGATTTCGCTTTCCCCGGACAAGGTGAAGAACCAAAGATGCGGGGGAAGAGGCGCGGCGGGTATGTTATTGTTGTATAGCATACTTCATTTCTGAAGTAAAGGAGACAGCCATAAACAGCCATAAACAGCCAGGATTGGTTCAAAGCAAAACTTGACCTTTTCAAGGACGACCCGGAGTTCCGGATGGAAGAGGTAATCCTCGATATTACAGAACACGTTACTGCCACCATGAGAGATCTCGGCATTGACAGAGCGGAGCTGGCACGGCGCATGGGAGTGTCAGAAAGAGAGATCACGAGATTGCTCGCGGGCGACCGGGACATGTTTACCCGGGAGGTGCTGGAGACGCTTGGGAAAATCCTGGGCGAGGAATTCGATGGTACAGAATTCGCGAGCCGTGTTCCTTCACGGCCTTGATACCTGGAGAGAAAAAACGAAGAGGTTCCTCCGAATAATCTTGAAAACGGGCAACGACAACGCTATTTGAATATCGATGTCCAAATCCACTTGAAAAAGGAGAAAGAGATGAAAAAGGTACTGTTGACTGTGGGAGCACTCCTGTTGCTGGCGATCATGGTAATTGCATCGGCGGCTCCTGTGATGGCACAGACGGCCGGACCCGATTTCACCACGCAGCCAAACAAGAAGAGTCCACTGGATTCAGGTAAGCTAAAGGTTCCTGACGCCATTGATGCCCAGAAGAAGAACCCGGTGAAGCCAGCCGTCAATCCCTATCCCCCGAGACCGGGGTACCCGCAACAGTCCTCGCCGGCCACACCGCCTGCGTACAAACCGGCCAAGCCACAGCAGACGAACAAGCCAAATGCGCCCTACGTGGCCAAGCAGAACCAGGACTCCCCCGCGAGAGTATCCTGCCTGGCAAAGTGCGATGAAGCCAGGAAGAAGTACCGGGCAGATTGCAACAAAAGTCCTGACCCTGTCGAGGCATCCTACTGTGTTAAACGAGGAGACTCTACATACAATTTCTGCGCAGGCAAATGCCCGGCAAAGTAGAGGCACAACGGCTGGTCAATAACATGCTAAGGTGCGCCTTAGCTCCAGATGAACGACGGGAGGCTGCGTGCCTCCCGTTCCCCCACCTTGGTTGACAACTGCATACCGTTGCTCATATTCATAGTTGTCAACAAGTCATCAGCTGCCCTGCAACCAGATAAGAAAAAAAACAGTAATGGACTTTCTGAGGGCCATAATATATACTTGCGATACATAGTGGCCCTAAAAGAGGCTCCTGAGAAACATAGTCTTGAGTCTTCCCGTTCTATGTCCATGCCGTGGACACATCAACATAATCTGTCCACAGAATCAACACCCTTGGACACATGACGCGGCAGCCCAGTTGACAATCATAACAATAGTAGACTTTAAAAAGGATATAATGTATACTTATCTATGATTACATCCCAATAAGGGGCTATTATGGATACATTTCGTACAACCGAGGAGTGGGAACAGATAATTGGAGAGCAGGTCAAGCGCCTGAGACTTCTTAAAAACATGGACCAGCGGGATGTCGCTGAACAAGCCGGGGTGGCCTTGAACGTCATCAAGAATATCGAGGCAGGGAAGGGATCGACCCTCAAATCCTTCATCAGCGTCCTCAAGGTGTTGGACCGGGTTGAATGGCTCAACGCCCTGCAGCCGGAGATCTCGATCAGCCCGATGCAGATACTGAAGTCCAGGAAGAAGGCTCCAAGACAGCGCGCTTCTCGAAGAAAAAAAGAGGTATGAGCCCATGTATAAGCCGGTAAAGGCCATAGAGGTTCGCATTTGGGGAAAGCTTGTCGGCGCTCTGGCGCCCGAACCGAGGCTTGGTTACTACGCCTTCGAATATGACTCCGCCTTCATGAGGTCCGGCATGGAGCTCGCTCCCCTGACCATGCCCCTGTCCCGTGCCTCTTCTCCTTTTCTCTTTTCCGATCTGCCGGAGGCATCATTCAAACGGCTTCCCGGGATGATCGCGGATGCCCTCCCTGACGATTTCGGTAATTCTCTCATCGATGCGTGGATGGCAAGAGAAGGTATCCGGAAGGCTGACATCACGCCCCTCGACAGGCTCGCCTACATGGGAAAAAGAGGTGTCGGGGCACTGGAATTCCGTCCCGCCATTTCGACCGGTATCAGGTCCAGCGCCATCCACCTCTCACGCCTTGTCGAGGCAGCGCGTAGTGCCGTAAGGGGAGATCTTTCCACTGACCACCTGGCAAAAGCGGCACTCAACCAGATCATCCAGGTGGGAACGTCCGCCGGTGGGGCAAGGGCCAAGGCAGCCATCGCCTGGAACCCGGAGACCGAAGAGATCAGGTCGGGACAATTCGATGTCGAACCCGGCTTCGAGCACTGGATACTCAAGTTCGACGGGATGGGAGCCGATTTCGAGCTTGGAGGATCCCGGAACTATGGCCGCATCGAGTACGCATACTATCTCATGGCGCGCAAGGCGGGGATATCCATGTCTGAATGCAGGCTGATGGAAGAGAACGGCCGCGCTCACTTCATGACGCGCCGTTTCGACCGCGAGGGGAACACCAAGCACCACATGCAGACGCTGTGCGCCATGATGCACCTGGATTACAAGCAGAAGAGCACCCACGACTACGGTCAGTTCTTTGCAGCCATTGAACGGCTACAGTTGGGTACCTCCGCCATGGAAGAGGCCTTCAGGCGGATGGTGTTCAACGTGATGGCGGCGAACTGTGATGACCATACGAAGAACTTCTCTTTTATCCTCCGGCAGGGAGGGAAATGGAAGCTCGCGCCGGCGTATGACGTCACACATGCGTACAATCCCAAGGGAGAATGGACCTACCAGCATCTCATGGCCATCAACGGGAAGTTCTCCGACATCTCCCGCAGCGACCTGCTGGCAGTTGCGAACAGGTTCAGCATAGGAAGAGCGGAGGAGATAATCGAGCAGGTTGACGATGCCGTTGCCCGGTGGTCCCAATATGCCCGGGAAGCGGGAATTCCTCCGGAGGAGATCAAACGAATCGGAGATGACCATCGCCTGGCAAGATCCCTACTGATGGAGCCGGCTGCGTGGAACGGCCCAGATCTCACAATGGGCGATTGAACACATGACAGGGGGTATGAGTGTGAGACCCTTCCGCATCACCTGGAAAAAACCGACCGGCGAGACGGCAAGTGTCGACATCGAGGCTGAGAGCCGAGGCCAGGCCAGGAGGATCTTCATCCAGCGGGGCGGGAACATACTGCGGATCGTGGAGATAGAGGAGCCTAAGGAGCGAAACAGCTTCTGGCGTTCATGGCAACCGTGAAAGTATGTCAATGGCGTGCCGATCGGGCTCGCCCTGCCCCTGATGAAAAAATCGTGTTTGACTAATATATCGTGATGTGATATATTAGGAAACAGCCAATCGTTACGGAGGTGTGTCATGGCTACCGGAAAAAAGGCAAAGATCGTATGCAACCCGAGGATTCTCGGGGGGACTCCAGTGTTTGAAGGGACCCGTGTTCCCGCCGGGCATATACTTGCTGAGGTGAAAGCCGGGACGAGCAGATTTGAGATCTTCCGGCATTACCCCTCGCTGCCTCTCGATGGCATCGAAGTTGCCGTCGAATGGGACAAAGCGGGCCGGCCTCTTTGAAAATCACATTTCTCGTCGACGAATGTTTGAGCCCGGACATAGCGGCGTACGCTGAGGGCGTATACCACTTTCAAGCGACTCACGTTCTGTACAGGAAACTCGCCGGCAAAGAAGATCGGGATTTAATGCCTTATATAATACGGAACGATTACGCGTTCGTCACTTGCAATGGGAAGGACTTTCTCGATCTTTATGCTCAAGAGGAGATCCATCCGGGGCTCATTATTATCCTACCGGGAGACCTGAAGGCAAATGAACAAGTAGAGTGGTTCGATGTTGTTTTAAATAGAATCACGCGAGAAAAAGACATCATCAACAAAGTCATCACGATCGATAGAGATAAGAAAATCAAGATCTTCGACTGGTTCAAGGACAACGCAGGTACACCTCCTCCACCGGGTCTATGATGCCGATAATTGAAAATTTGGATGCTGTCCTGCGTGTCTTGACGCCCGAGAACAGACGTTTACTCGCCTTGATATATCAGGAAAGGCCTCGAAGCGTGCGTGCCCTGAGCGAGCTATCAGGCATGGCACAGCCAAATGTCTCACGGGCTCTATCCAATCTCAGCAAGGCTGGCCTTGTGAAGTTGGTGGGTGGAAAGCCAAAGCGTCCAGAACTTGTGACAGACATCGTTATTATCGACATCACCGGAACCAACCACTATGCAGGTGCGGAGTGACCCGCCACCCGTTCATTGTACCACTTCCAAAGTTAGTTTCTCAATCAAATGGTCCAGTCCCTGGGGCGGATCGTGGCGATCGAGGATTCCCAGGAATTCGAAACAGGCTCTGGTGCTCATGACACTTGACATGTACGCAATTACGTATATACTTAACAAGTAACTCTGGCCAGCGGAGGTGTTTATGCTTAAAGCTTACACATTGAATCTGGATGACTCCCTGATGATGGCGGCGAAATCGAAGGCCTTGCAGGATAGGACGTCTGTCAGTGAGATGGTAAGGCGTCTTCTGTCTGAGTACCTGGGCCTCAGCGACCGGACGGCCGATAACACACCTCATGAAAAAGAGATTATTGAAATTCTTGAGAGATACTCCTCGGGTCAGCTCAAGAGGTCCGAGGCGATGCGGGCAATCGGTCTTGACCCGGTGGAACTCGAGGCCTTTACGTCCCTGATGAGTGAATACGGAATGTCATGGCCGGAGGTCGATCGTGAGCGAGCAAAAAAGGAAGGCGAATACGTTGCGCGGGCCATCGCCTTCAACTCGGGAGAGATCGATGAGTATTAAGAGGGAGAAGGTCAAGCTGCTTATACCGGACGCCTCCCCGCTTATCAGCCTCGCTCACGGGGGAGAGGATTGCCTTGAACTGATCTTTAAGGCAAAACTCCCTGTCGTCATGACGGACCAGGTGCTTTTTGAAGCCACCTACAGGAAGGATGAGTTTCAAGACGCAGCTGTTATTGACAAATGGTACCGGAAACACAGGACGAGGATTAAGGTCGTTGCGACAAAGATAGGCGAAGCAAGGAGAGCGCTGGAGTCCGTCGGGAAGTATGATCACAAGAAGTTTGCCGATCAGGGAGAAGAGTCAGTACTGCAGGCGATCAAATCGAAGCAACTGGAGCCCGGGCCGTATCTGTTTCTTTTCGAAGACGAGCAGACAGCGGACCCTTCCTTTTTTGGCGTCTATCCGGTTCATGTTGTATCTACCTACGGGTTCCTGGTTGGTCTGGAACGGGCCCATGTCATACCCTCGGCGGACAAAATCCTTGAACGCATACGATCGGGTGGCCGGCACAGCCTTAAGGCCGACATTATTGACCGGCCGACCAGGAAAGTCCGAGATCCCGGAGAAGAATCGGAATGGGTCCCGACGTCACCAGGATAACGGAGGGGCAATGTCGTTCCCAAGCATGGAAGAGATTCTTGCCGCAAAGAAGCGCGAACGCGAAAGGCTCAGAAACCTTCCTTTCGAGGAGAAGATAAAGATCGTGGAAGAGATGAACAAGTTCCTGGCGCCGCTTCATGCGAGGCTCGACAAAGACAATTGGGACATGCCGCGACGGGCCCTTGTGAGAGGCGTTCGGCGGCACAGGTCGGAACTCTGGGGCAAAAAGTGGTGCTATCTCTTCCCCGAAACGGGGAAGAAGTTCCACTTCAACACGAAAGAAGAGGGAGATGCGATCCTGGACAGAGAGTTAAAAGACGGAGGTCTTCTTGCCACATGAAGACGACCAAGAATGCGAGGGACGCCGAGCCTGTCGCGCTTAAGGACCTCCACTTCCCGTGGTAGCGCATCTTGAACAGCACTCCGGTGCTATGTATAATGTATAGGCTTCTCAAATCACCGGATCGGAAAACATGGCCAGGAATGTGAACGACATGATCAAGGATCTCGGATTCACGTACAACCCGAACGATCTCAGCATTGAGCTCCCAGAACCTGACAGGGACCGGGCGATCTTCAGGGTCCAGAAACTGTTCCCTGAGTTCGTGTGGGACACAACCGCCTTGGAAGGCAACCCGTTCACGTTTCCCGAGGTGAAAACACTGCTGGAAGGTGTCACCGTGGGCGGACACAGGATCGAGGACGAAGCTCAGGTTCTGAACCAGGCAAGGAGCTGGAAGCGACTCGTGGAAATGGTCAGGGACGGCAGTTTCTCGGTGGACAAGGCGACATTCTGCACACTCAACGGTATCGTCGCCCGGGAAGAGGCCCTTGAATGGGGCACCTTCCGTAACGGTCAGGTCGGTATTGCCGGCACGAGCTTCAAACCGCCCGCCCACCAGGAACTGGACTCTCTCTTCGAACGAGGAACGGCGATCGTCAACGGGATATCCAATCCGGTTGAAAAAGGCATGGTCTTCTACCTGTTCGGCGCCCTCAACCAGTTCTTCTACGACGGTAACAAACGCACATCGAGGCTAATGATGAACGGGGTGCTGCTGATGAATGGCCATGACGCCATCAGCGTACCGGCTCGCCAGCGCCTCGAGTACAACGAGAAGATGATACGCTTCTACGACACGCTCGATGGAACGGAGATGATGTCATTTCTGCTCGATTGTTCAACACTCAGGTCCCCGGCACCGAACTCCACGCTCACCCAGGGATAAGGAAGGTATTTCATGTCCACCCCCATCAAAGAAACCCCGATCCTCCGCGGCAAAGATGCCAGGAGGTTCACAGAGAAGATCACCAGGAACGAGCAGGAGCCGGCCCCGCGGGAAGAGTATGACAAGCTGATGGCGAATTACCGGAAGGTGAAGACCGACAAGCCCCTTGCCGCATTCGCCGAAGGCCGGGAGAAGACCTTCGGGGCCGGAGAAGCTCTGACGCATGAGGAGGACGTGTGGAGCTGACGTGCCGTACACGCTCAGGTACCATCCATCCGTAAAGACCGAGGACCTGCCGAAGCTCGACAAACGGACAGCAGGATCGTAGAATCTCCTTGCAATCATGCATTATAGAAGTTACACTTCTAATATGCATGGTTATGTGAAAAGAGATGCCGAACCTGTCGTGCTTAAGGACCTCCGCAACTTCCCCGTGGTCGCCATCCTCGGTCCCCGCCAATGCGGTAAGTCCACACTGGTAAAAGCGATGAAGGGCAGGATCGGCGCCTTAATCTACCTCGACCTCGAAAGCCCGTCAGACCTTCGCAAACTGAGCGATCCCGAACTTTTCTTCCAGGCGAACAAGGATACCACCATATGCCTCGACGAGATTCAGCTGAGACCCGAGCTATTCCCGGTGCTC
>MVQP01000148.1 GCA_002067235.1 Syntrophorhabdus sp. PtaB.Bin047 | reverse complement strand
TCGCCTGTCTGAAGGACGAGTTCGATCGTGGCCGTTCGCTTCCCGGGATCCACATGTATCTCGTGCGTCGTGAACGCGGCGTCAAGATAGCCGAGGTCCAACGCCTTCTTGCGGATATCGTTCTTCCCGTTCTCGTAGAGATCGTGGCGGAGCGTCGCGCCCTCGCGGAGGGGAAAGGCCGGGATGATCTCTGCAAGCTTCTCCTCCCTGCTGCCCGCACCCGTGACGGCGACATTCACCGAAGCCACCCGCACAGGCTCTCCGGGGTCGATCAAGACACGCACCTCGTGCACACCTTGCCCTGACACCTCGGAGGATACGGTCACCGCGGCACCGTAGAACCCGAAGGGTTCGAGGGCCTGTCTCACCTTTTCAGGTATCTGCCCTTCAAAACGCCTGAGCCATCTCTCGTTGACGACCCCATCCCTCACAAGCCCTGTCGGCACCGTCAAAGCCACACGGACATTTTCCAGCTCCTCGCCCTGCACCCCTTCGATGGAAACCCGGACCTCGCCCTGGGCCAGGAGGAGAGATGGCACAAGAAAGAGCACGCAAAGAGCGATGAGCGGCACGAGGAAGGACAGGCGCCGGCAGGTCCTTCGAGAGCATTGAGATTGATGGAGGAGGAGAACGGGAGTCATGACAACTATCCTAACACCGCGACGGCTGCTTTGTCATCAGCCCGCGAGAGGTGAGGTTGCAGAGAATGATCTGTATGCCGTGACCGGCTGGTCGTTGACCGTCCTACCTTAGTGTGAGGAGGTAAGAGCGGAGATTGACCTTCTTGCTGTTCAATCCGAGTTTCTTTCTTATGGCGTTTCTGTGAGAATCAACGGAACTTGGCGCGATACCGGCTATTTCCGCTATCTCCTTGGTTCGTTTACCTTCCTTGACAAGCGATGCCACCTCAAGCTCCCTTGGTGTGAGGTTCGCGTATCTCAAGGTGTTCAGGAAGGGTGATACTATCTCATCGAGGTTGCTCATGACGATATCGAGATAGTTCTGTTGATCGCGGTTCAGTCTGGTCCTGTGCATCCTGTTGAGGTAGGGCAGGACCATCTCCCGGATATTCGACACGAATCTCTGTTCCAGTTCCTTCCTGTCATCCTCTCTTTGTCTTAGCAACACTTTCAGAGCGGTATTGACCTCCTCAAGTCTCCGGGACTTCGCCACCAGTTCCTGCTGGTACTCTTGCAGTTCGTCCAGGGTCTTCTTCTCCCTGGTGATATCGCGGGCACTCCCGCGGTAACCCAGAAGGTTTCCGTTCTCATCGAAGAAGGCTCGAGCGTTACCTTCAACGAGCATCGTACTTCCATTCTTGTGCAATACCTGGAACGTAAAGGGGACGAAGGGAGCCTTTCCTGCTATGACTGTCTTCATGAGTGGCGCGAGGCGTTGTCTCTCATCGGCAGGGACAATATCAAGGGGGCTCTTTCCAATGAGTTCCTCGGGTTTGTATCCCAGGTAGTCGGATATCCTGGATCCCAGGTAGGTGTAAGCGAAGTTTGCATCCGTCTCCCATACCCACCCGGGTACGCATTCCACCAGGGAAAGATATTGGTCCTCCTTCTCCTTTCTCCTTGCAGCCTCGCGGCTTAGTTCGTCTGTACGTTCTTCCACCAGCGTACTGAGGTGGTCACGGTGGGCCTTGAGTTCTTCTTCCATTTTCCTGCGGTCAGTGACATCTATGAGCGAGGCGATGATGGTGGGGTGGTTGTCGATCGCCACACGTTTTGCCCTGAGTTCCACCCATTTTTCCGAGCTATCCTTCGACAGGATCCTGAGTTGGGTCTGGGTCGAGGTCTCTTTCCCTTCTAGGAGTCCTCGAGCCAGACGCTTTGTGGGCGCCCTGTGATCGGGGTGGACAATGCTCCAGAAGTTCATCGCCATGAGTTCGTCCCTGGAATAACCTGTCCCCACCTCGGCAGCCTTGTTGACAAAGATGAAGCGGTGACCGCGCACCAGTATCACCGTGGTGGGAATCAAGTCGAGAAGGCCTCTGAACAGGCTTCCCCTTCCGTCTGCGTCTCCCGCGCGTATCATAGGCTGAGGGTCTCTGTTTGGTTTACGATCGATCACAGGCATGGTTTCTTCGCTCGTTTGTATTGCGCATGCTTCTTTTTCGGCTCCTCATACAATTCGCTTAAAACATGGAAGTGAAGTCCATATTATGTAGCTGAAAAATAGATGACACATTCAGATCACGGTCATGATAATATAACCGTAGTCATTTTACAACCCGGATGCAGTACATCAGGCCAGCTACTTATCCTGCGGCATGGAATCAAGGGGGATTTTTGTCGTTAGTCCGACCTTGATCCGGAATCCAGGGACTCGCCGAGGGTATGCCTTGCAGGGTATCGGCGGCGCGAGCGAGGAGACCGAGCATTTCAATGGATCACTTGCAGTGTTGAAGAGAAATGAAGAACAGGCGTTGCGAACAGTCTGTCGGGAGTGGCGAGACTTCCCGGGCAATGTCCACGGGATATCAGCATTCATTTTGGAGGACCAGTGGTCATGAACGAGGCAGAGGAAAGATTCAAGATTCTCTTCGAAAGGTCGAATGATCCTGAGCTGCTGATAGAGGATTACAGATTCGTGGACTGCAATGACAGGGCGTTAGAGATCATGCAGTGTAACAGGAAAGAGCAGTTGATTGGCCTGCGTCCATTCAGCATATCGCCGGGCTTGCAACCCGATGGCCGGTACTCTTCAGAAAAGGACCGGGAGGCGATAGATGTCGCCCTGGATAAAGGCGTCAATCACTTCAACTGGGTGCATCGGACGTTTGGCGGCGACAAGCTGTGGACCGATGTATCGCTGATCGTCATCCCTTTCAAGGGCAGAAATGTGGTCCATGCTAAATGGAGGGACATCACTCGCGAAAAGCAATTGGAGGAGAGCCTGCAGGCGCAGACGGAGCGGTTCCTGGCGATCATTGATAACGCCCCTTTTGCCGCCGTGCTTGTTGATGCTGGTGGGAAGTGGACCTATGTGAACTCCAGGTTCAGGCAACTCTCCGGTTATGACCTCTACGATATACCTGACGAAGCCACGTGGTTCCTGAAGGCTTATCCTGATCCCAATTACCGCTCGACGGTACTGGAAGAACGCCGGCGGGAGGTGGAGAGATTCAGGCACAATCCATTGTTGAGGCAAGGCAGGGAGTACACATTCACGATAACCTGCAAGGACAGGACGCCAAAAGCGGTCCGGTTCATCCCGGTACCATTGCCGTCCGGCGGATACCTGAAGACAGTCATCGATGTCACAGAAAAGGAAAACATGAAGGTGGGATTGCTGAGAGCGCAAGCCCGTCTTGTGATGAAATCAGCCCAGCTTCGCGGGGTGAACGCGACGTTAAAGGTGTTGCTGAAATCCCGGCATGACGGCCAGGTGGAAATGGAATCGAGTATAACGGACAACATCAACAGGCTTGTCCTGCCTTTCGTCGAGGAATTGAAGAGATGTCATCACGACGCCCACAGCATGGCCTGCGTCGAGATGATCGAGGGGAACATCCGGAATATCGTTTCACCATTCATGCATGATCTGACCACCAGGTATGACGGTCTCACAGTCCGGGAAGTGCAGATCATTGACCTTGTGAAGAACGGAAAGTCAACGAAAGAGATAGCACATACCCTCAGGATATCGCAAAGCGCCGTCAATTTTCACAGGAACAACATCAGGAGAAAGCTTGGCATCACCAATAAGAGGATCAATCTGCCGACATACCTTTCGCATGATCCCGGTTCTGAATAAATGTCGGTGAACCGGACGCGTGTCGTGGCGATAGCACTCAGAGAAGGCTTGATCGAATCGGACTAGATTCTTCTTTTCGTTGAGCCGGCCGGCGACACACCCATACAACAGACGTGCCCGGATCAACTCTCCCCCCCCCTGTACTTTGGTACAGTTTCTGAGTCCATCACGAATCTGGTATTAATCTTGACAGGCCCATGAGTATCAGGTCTGACCTAACATAATGTAGGAGTAATTAGATGTGGTACTGTAAGGGTAGACCTAGCAATAATTTGGCACTAAACTGCGTTGACCGTCATGCCGGCAACACAGTATAAAAATGACATTGGGGATTTGGGTTTGCGGTACCGATGCACCAGGGGGTTTGCGAATATGGCGAGTGGTCTGTGTTCAGGGTCTGTCCCGTCTGCAAGGCGGACCGCCGTACCCTTCACCACTAAAAAATAAAAAAACTGAGTCGATGCGCGAGTGGCGACATAATGCTGTCACCCGCTTGTTGGATAATACGCGGTAGTGCTGTTGTATACAGTATATGTGTTACTGCGACCGTAAGATGGGACCAGTTACCGCCGCCTCCCGCAGGAGGCCAATGGCGGTAGCCTATCGAGACCGGGGGTGAGTCTTTGATGACATCGCACGACGAGTTGAGGGAAGGAGGATTCGGCGGTCTGTCCGGCCTTGTTGGTGACGACGAATTTGAGCGTAACGACACGGCGATGAGATTGAAGGACAGCTTCAGGCTGGTTTTTGAAAGGTCCGTCGATCCCTCATTTCTACTGGAGGGAGACGTCTTTGTCGACTGCAATGACGCGGCCCTGGCGTTACTGCGGTGCCCCGCGAAAGAGCAGCTGATCGGTCTGCGTCCGTTGAACATATCACCAGGCACACAGCCGGACGGGAACCCGTCCGCCGAGCGTATGCGAAAGATGCTGGACACGGCGGTGTCCGAAGGGGGTGTCCGGTTTGGTTGGAAGCACATCACCTTTGACGGGCGCGAGATACTGGTCGATGCATCGCTCACCGCGATATCACTGAATGGGAAACCGATGATTCACGCTGTGCTAAGAGATATGCCGGAAAGCAGGAGAGGAGAGGGTGGGACAAAGATGGATGCCCGCTTTTTTCTGGCCATTGTCGAAAGGATGCCCCTTGCCATGGCTGTCGTCAATGAGATCGGGGACTACGTATACACGAATCCCAGGTTCAAGGAACTCTTCGGCCATGGTATGCATGTCGCGCCGGCAACGGACAAACGATTCGCCGGAAGTGCTGTCGGAGAACCGCCGGGGTACGTGCCATTAAGAGAGGAGCCTTCGGACTGGGTATTCACCATGACGGATAAGGAGAAGCAGAAACAGGTTTTCAGGATCACCGCGGTGAAGCTGCCATCCGGCTGTTTGCACGTGTACCAGGACATCACCCCGAAGGAAAGAGCCGAAGACGCGCTGCTGAAGGCAAAAGCGGAGTTGGCGCTTCAATCCGCGAGACTTCAGGAGATGAACGGCGCCCTCAAGGTTCTTCTCAATGAGAAGGAGATCGACAGGGTCGAGATCGAGACAAAGGTAGTCGGAAATGTGAACAAACTCGTCCTGCCCTACATAGACGAATTGAAACAGGCGGGTCTCGACGCGGCGCAGGCGGCCTGCGTCGACATCCTGGAAAGCAACCTGAGACACCTTATCTCACCGTTCCTGGAAAGGCTTGGCATGAAGTGTGCCAATCTGACCCTTCGGGAGATGCGGATAGCCGATCTTATAAAGAGCGGCAAGACGACGAAGGAGATCTGTCTAGTCCTTCAGATGTCCGCCGCCGTCAATTTTCACAGGAACAATATCCGGAAGAAGCTGGGCCTCAGTAACCACAAGGTCAATCTGGCCGCCTACCTTTCTTCCTTATGATGAGTGATAGACCCGCCGTTTTTGCATCCTGAGCCGACATCAGGGCTATCACCCAGCAGTACCCATAGCAATCCGAAGGCTTGACAGCCTCCCCCCCAAGGACATCTACGGCATGTCGATGGCGGTAGCTTACGCTGTCATCATGGCCCCGGTACATAAAGCCCTTCTGGATACACCTCGCGATTCGGGAAGACATGCGCGTCGTCAGATAGAGGCGAATGTGAACGATGATTCTCCAACAAGGGTCCACCAACCCTGGGGGTGGTATGATTCGGTCGAGCGAGGGGAATGTTTTCAGATCAGGAGGATCATGGTCAACCCGGGAGAGCTTCTCAGCCCACAGACCAACGATCATCACACGGGACGCTGGATCGTTGTGCGGGGAATGGCAAAGGTGACGGTAGGAGAAAGGACTGTGACGCTTAAGGATGACGAATCGGTCCTTATCCCGCGTGGTGAAAGGCATGGGCTGGAAAACGTCGGGGGGAATCCCCTGGAGATGATAGAGGTCCAGGTGGGTTCTCATATTTGGGAAGAGGACGTTGTGTGGTCTGGAAACGGATACGGCAGCGATTGAAACAAAAGAGCATAACAAGATCTGACACTGGTGTTCGGGCCCGAGTGTTCGAGGGGGAACGTATCTCAACCCACGAGCTCAAGAGGCTTGCTACAAACGCTGACCCTGTGCGTATCAGTCAGGAGGATCTTCGGGACCATGCCGGCATTTGGTTGATCCTGTTCTCGATAACGGCAGTCCTGGCGCTCGTGTTGGCATATCTTCTGAGCAGCACGAAGTTGAGTGGCTTTGCATCATGACGATTCAGTTCAGAGAATTAGGCGGCCTGATCCCTGTTGGAGCGTGGGATCAGGCCGTGCTTGAATCGCCCTTGGGGGGAGGGCGGTGGAAGGCTAATAATAGATATTGTTCTTCTTCAGGAAGAGGACGTAATCGGTGACCTCCCAGTAATGTATCTCACCTCTCGCTACGGAGAACGTAGGTTTGTCCGATAACCCGAACATTCCAACCCATTTCCATCGGTTGTCCACGTATACCTGCGCTTGCGCATGGTGTGTCCACATAAAGGCTCCCCAGAGCTTCCCGTCGATACCTGTCCTGTATATGGCGATGCGAGTGTTGTAACCCCTGATGTTATAGGCAATCGCATCCTCCACGGATGTGACCCTGCACGTTTTGCACGAACAGAGAAACGCAATGAGTACAAGAGGTATGATCAAAGGCGGCTTCACCTGGTGCTTTCCCTCTCTTACCCGCTACCCTGAAAGGCGGCGTGCAGGGTCTCATACCATCATATGAAGTCCTCTGCGCAGGTGTCTGTCCCACAAATTGTCATTTTTTCGTGGTCATTTTAGCTACGTGAGTGTCGCAAGACCGAATACAGACGATATTCACTTTTGCTCAGAACCACGGGAATGAAGATTCGTTCTGTGCCGGTTTTACTAGGGATTGCGAGAGACCGACAATGTCGGGTAATGTCGTCAATATGGTGAACGGGGCAATATTAATCCATGATTTAACTAGCAAAATCACATTTAGGTTATGAATAGCTTAAACCTACTACCATGCTGTAGGAATATTTCGCCGTATGACCTTGCTTACATTGACCGCTGCTGAGGGTGACAGTATAACGAATTTATCTGCTATTTTTCTTTCGCGACCAGGGGGGTTGCTTCTAACTGATCTGTTTTATGCGCGACTGGATCGCCGATGTAGGCGATTGGTCACAGTCTATGGCGGTAGCTTGCCCTCACGCTCCGATAGTAAGTTTTCCAGAAAACAACCTGATACAAGAATGGAGGACAGATGACCAGAGCTCTCATCACAGGCATCACCGGACAGGACGGCTCGTACCTGGCCGAGTTTCTCCTCTCGAA
>MVQP01000147.1 GCA_002067235.1 Syntrophorhabdus sp. PtaB.Bin047 | reverse complement strand
TCGGCATCAAGTTCCTCTTTGACGCCGATGAGTTCAGGAAGGCCGACGCCAGAGCGCTGAGGGGAAGGATGCCCTATTGTGTCATGGTCAGGAACGCCATGGCGGGCAAGAGCCTCAAGGCGGCGGCGAAGAATTTCGGGTGCAACGGTGCCGCCCGGTCGCTCAGCGTGATCGAGCCTGATGAAATGACCACATCGGGGCGGTTCTATGAGAGCCTCGGGCTGTATCAGGACCTCCCGACGTCCAAGAACGTTCAGAGGAACGTGATCTTTTGCAGACACAAGGCCTACGGTGTCATGGTGAAACCTCTTGAAGAGTACGATGACGAACCCCATGTGGTGATGGTGGTGACGAACCCTTATAACGGCATGCGGATAATACAGGGATACACGTATGCCTTCGGGTTCAATACGGCATACAGGATGTCGGGAAACCAGGCTATCTGTTCGGAATGCACCTCCGTTCCCTTTGAACGCAACGACATCAATGTGTCCCTCCTGTGTGCCGGTACAAGGTTCAAGGCCAAATGGAGGGATGACGAAATGGCCATCGGGTTTCCCTTCAATCAGTTCCTGTCGATCGTAAGAGGTGTCTACGCGACGCTCGACCTCACGGAGCCGAATGAAAAGAAGGCGGAGATCGAGGCGAGGTTCAAGGAGGCGGGCAGAGAGCCGCCGCCCATCCAGTACAACAAGAACTACTACACGGGGCTGAACCCGAAATAACAGATCTCGGATCGCAAGCCCTGCCTTTACCGCAGGAAGTCGGAAGGGCGGCCACTCCGGGGTCCCGCGGAGATGGCCTGCCGCGTTTTTGGGCTTTACAGGCGGTTTTGATATGGTCTACGATAGGCATATGGCCCCCGTGGCCTGGAACGGAAAGCGGCTTTACCTTTGTGTCTATCGATGGGTGCCGGAGATCAACAAGACTGGGGTGTTTCAATTCACGGCGACGACTGTGGCCAGGACAAGCTGGCCCGGATGGACGAGCGCGCCGACCAGGCCTTCTCGCGTGCGGCGGGTGCACCGCTCATCAGCGGGAACCATGTCCGTCTCCTAAAGGACGCGGGCGAGAACTACCCGGCATGGCTCGAGGCCATTGGGGCTGCAAAAGACCATATCCACTTCGAAAGTTATATCATCTATGAGGACGATGCGGGGCGGAGATTCGCCGATGCCCTGACTGCAAAGGCGCGCGAAGGCGTGCGCGTGCGGCTCATCCGCGACTGGATGGGGAGTCTGGGCAAGGCATCGGGGCGGTTCTGGGATAGCCTCAGGGCCGGCAGCGTGGAAGTGCGCTGCTACAACCCCCCGCGCCTTGGCAGCCCCTTCGGCTGGCTTTCGCGCGATCACAGGAAAATGCTTGCCGTCGACGGGAAGATAGGTTTTGTCTCGGGTCTGTGCGTGGGCAGAAAGCGGGAGGGTGACCCGGAGAGGGGCATCGAGCCCTGGCGGGACACCGGTGTCGAGGTGCGCGGACCCGCGGTGGCCGACATAGAACGGGCGTTCGCCGAGGTTTGGGCGATGACGGGTGAACCGGTCCCCGAGGATGAACTCCCCGTTGCCGACAAGATCGATCGGGTCGGTGATATGAGCCTGAGGGTCGTGGCGGGTGTTCCGGCCATGGCGAGCGTCTTGAGGCTCGACCAGCTTGTGGCTACTCTGGCAAGGAAGAGACTCTGGCTGACCGATGCCTACTATGCCGGACTCTCCACCTATGTAGAGGCCCTCAAGGCGGCGGCCAGGGATGGTGTGGATGTTCGGCTCATTGTGCCCAACGCCACGGATATTATCCTCCTGAGACCGTTGTCGCGGGCAGGGTACCGGCCGCTCCTCGAGGCCGGCGTGCGTGTCTTCGAATGGAAGGGCCCCATGCTCCACGCCAAGACGGCGGTCGCCGACGGTTCCTGGGCGCGTGTCGGTTCGACGAACCTCAATATTGCGAGCTGGTTCGGCAATTGCGAGCTGGACCTTGTCGTCGAGGACGCCTCCTTCGCGGGTGAGATGGAAGAGATGTACCTTAGAGACCTCGCGAATGCCACCGAGATAGTCCTCGATGAGAGACAGAAGCTGCGGGCGCCGCGCGGGCCGTACCGGGGGGCCGCCACGACGGGCGGGGGAGGGAGCCTCGGACGCGCCGTGGCAGGCGCGGTCCGCATCGGTAACGCCGTGGGAGCCGCCTTCACCGATAGGAGGGTGCTGGAGCCCGTGGAGGCACGCCTGATGATTGTCGCCGGGATAATCTTCGCGGTGCTGGCTGTCATCCTCGGTTTCTTTCCCCGCGCGCTCGCATACCCGCTCATGGTTATATGCGCGTGGCTGGCGGTGGGACTCATCTACAGAAGCTGGAGGCTCTACCGGGAAGGCAGGAGAAAAAGAAGGTATTGATTCCCGCGGCGGGTGGTAATAGTCTTTTGGAAGCTGGAAGCGGGGGACGTCAGAGAGGAAAGGAGCGAGAGCATGGAAGAGAAGATTCGCGAGGTCGCCCGGCTGATCGCGGAGGCGAAGAATGTTGTCATCTTCGTGGGTGCCGGACTGAGCACCGAATCGGGGATACCCGATTTCCGGAGCCCCGGCGGTGTCTGGGACAGGTACGACCCGGCCGATTTCGATTTCCATAATTTTCTTACGCGGGAATCGTCACGGGAGAAATACTGGCAGATGGCAACGGAGATGTACGAGGCGATGAGGGACGCGAAGCCCAACGCCGGGCACCTGGCCATCGCGGAGCTTGAAAAGCTCGGCAAGCTGGACTGTCTCATCACGCAGAACATCGACGGCCTCCATTTCAAAGCGGGAAATACCGAATCCAGGGTCTTCGAACTCCACGGCACCGCGATGCACGTGGCTTGCCTCGACTGTCACAGGCGGTACGAGAGAGATCCCATCCAGGAAAGGATCGCCGCGGGAGACAGGGCCCCGAAGTGCGATTCATGTGGGGGACCTCTCAAGCCGGCAACGATCTCCTTCGGCCAGAGCATGCCTGAGAGGGAAACAGCCGAAGCGTTCCGCCGATCGGCTGCCTGCGACCTCTTCATGGTGATAGGTTCGTCACTTGTTGTGTATCCGGCGGCCCAGATGCCCGTCGAGGCCAAGCGGTCCGGGGCGAAACTCGTGATAATCAATCGCGATGCAACCCCTTGCGACAAGTTGGCCGACTTCATACTGAAAGGCCCGGCGGGGCGGATAATGGAATCGATACTGCAAAAAGTGAAGGAATTCCGGGCGTAACGCGTGAGCGAGAACATCTCCCGGTTTCGTCGAAGTGGTCGGAGACTGACATTTCGCTGATAGCCCGTTTCTTCGTTTGTTTTCGGTTGTTGGGGTGTCTCCGTCGCGTTGATGGGTAAGGTCTTGATTCTCTCCGGAACTCATTGTATAATAAGAAATATAACGAGTGCTGCGAGACGGACAGGCAGAGGAGGCATGTAATCATGAGGAGGTTTGTTGGCAGTTTGTTCCTGGTCCTGGCAGCTCTCATGCTGTGTGTTGTGCCCGTCCATGCAGGCGACCTGAGCATCTCTGTAACCGCGAGTCTGCGCGAGGCGGTTACAGAGCTTGGGGATGGCTTTATAGCAAGGAACCCGGACGTGAAGATCGAGAATGATTTCGCCGCATCGGGAGCTTTCGCTAAAAAGATCGAAACCGGCGCCGCGGCGGCGCGGTGGTACGATACTGCGTTAACCGTTATCGTGCCCCTTTCGATCCGGGGGATCATCGGCGGGTCGATCCTCATGTCCGCCCGGGGACTGGGCGAATTCGGGGCCACCATCATCGTGGCCGGGAGTATCCCCGGTGTCACCCAGACCATTCCCCTGGCCATCTACGACTGTGTCAGCTCGCCGGGAGGCGACGTCATGGCAATGGCCCTGTGTCTCGTTTCTATCTCCATCTCCGTGGTCGTGCTCGTCTTTCATGAATGGTTGAGCAGAAGGATGGTCAGGGCGGACTGACATGGAATTGCGCGTTTCGGCACAGAAAGAGCTCGGCACCTTTTCCCTCGACGTCGACTTCACCATCGAGGGCGACAGAATAGGCATCTTCGGACCCTCCGGGGGAGGCAAATCCACCCTGGTGGGCGTTATTGCCGGGCTGTATCATCCCGATCGGGGTATTGTCCTGCTCGATGGTGAGCCGATGTTTGACCGCGAGCGAGGGGTGAATATTCCTGTGGAGCACAGGCGCATAGGGATGGTCTTTCAGAGGCCCCACCTGTTCCCCCACTTGAGCGTGAAAGGGAACCTTCTTTACGGTTTCAGGCGTTGTGCTCATCGTCATCGGAAAATCACCCTCGACAGTGTGGTGGAGGTCCTGCAGATTGGTCATCTCATGCACCGGGGAGTGAGGAATCTCTCGGGCGGCGAAAAGCAGAGGGTGGCGATCGGCCGGGCCGTACTTTCCAACCCCCGCCTGCTCGTGATGGACGAGCCGCTCTCTGGACTGGACGACAGCCTCAAATTCCAGATAATCCCTTTTCTGAAAAACGTGTGCGAGACTTTCACGATACCCTACCTGTTCATTTCCCACTCGCTGACGGAGATGAGGATCATGACGGACCGTGTGCTGTGCGTGGCCGGGGGGCGTGTTGAGACGCAAACCACGGGGGAACAGCTGGCGCGTGATGCCACCGGGGACCATCCGTCCGCCTACATGAACCTGATACGGCTTGAAGGGCCGCGGCGCGTCGACGACATGTACGCGTATCCGTGGGGAGAGGGCGAACTGCTTATCTCAGGGGCAAGCGGGGACGAGGAGGCTCTCTTCGAGGTCTCTTCGGCGGACATCATACTCTTCAGGCGCCATCCGGAGGCCATCAGCGCGCGCAACCTCCTGCAGTGCCGGGTATCGGAGATGTTCGATACCGGCGGTAGGATCGGCGTTGTGTTGGACTGCTCAGGCGAGAGACTTGTCGCCCTGGTGGTCCGGAGGGCGGTCGAGGACCTGGAGATCAGAGAGGGAGTGGAGGTTTACGCCGCCATCAAGGCAACTGCCTTTCGACAGCTGAGTTAGGCCGCCCCGGTGGTCACTTTCGTGACCTTTCCCTTCAGCATGTTCCATGCGCTTATCTTCATGTACCTGCACTCTCCTTTTCACAGAATTCTACAGACTCGTGAAGAATGAGTTCGGCTTGGGGCCAGTATCTGTTTATCGCATGGCCTCGACCCGATAAGCGTCGCATGCATCAGGCATATCGGGTTTGGCAAGGAGAGAAGGACTGAATGGAGGACGAATGGTGCAACATCGGGCCGCTAAAGTCCTTCTTCCTTCCATTTCTTCCAGACTTCGGGCGCGTAGCCGACGGTTGCCTTTGGACCGTTGCGGACGATGGGTGTTTTGAAGAGGAGGGGGTCGCTGAGCAGCTCTTCTTCCGGGTCATGGGTGAGGTATTTAAGGTTTCGCCGAAGGTAGCGGCTGCCCCGTGTATCCATGAGGTTTTCGATCCCCACGGCAGCCTTGACACTGTTGAGTTCGCCTTTGCTGAGGCCTTTGACCGCCAGGTCGACGTATTGAAAAGGGATGCCCCGTTCCTTGAAGAAACGCTGCGCCTTTCGGGTGTCCTGGCATTTGGAGGTGCCGAAGATCTGGATGTTCATGGCGTGACGGGGTCTATCAGACCTTCTGGCCGGCTATCTTCGATCTCTTGCGCTGGAGCCCGTCGAGGATGGTCTTGCGCAGTCTGATGGACTTCGGTGTGATCTCCACAAGCTCGTCTTCGTTGATGTAGGAGATACAGTCTTCTAGGCTCATGTAGCGGGGAGGCGTAAGGATGACCGCGTCGTCGGAGCCGGCCGCCCGCATGTTCGTCAGCTTTTTTCCCTTGGCGGGGTTTATGACGAGGTCTATCTCCCGTGTATGTTCACCGATGATCTGGCCGCCGTAGACCCTTTCGCCGGGGCCGAGGAAGAGTTCGCCCCTCTCCTGCAGGTTGAAAAGTGCATAGGCCACGGTGGTGCATTCTTCCATGACCACGAGGACGCCGTTGTTGCGGTTCTTCATCTCGCCGGCGTACCGGTCGTAGCCGTCGAAGATGTAGTTCATGGTGCCCGTGCCCTTGGTCTCCGTCAGGAACTGGGAGCGGAATCCGATGAGGCCCCGTGTAGGTACGCGGTAGCTCAGTCTTACCATCCCCTTGTCCTGGTGCATGTGGACCATCTGGCCCTTGCGCCGCCCGAGGTTTTCTATGACGTTGCCGGAATATTCTTCGTCGACGTCGATGGTCAGCTCCTCGTAGGGCTCGAGGATACCGTCGTCACTTTCCCTGAAGATGACCTTCGGACGGGTAACCTGGAATTCGTAACCTTCCCTGCGCATCTTCTCGATGAGTATGGACAGGTGAAGCTCACCCCGGCCCGAAACCTTGTACCCGATGGAATCGGAAAGCTCCTCGACGACGAGTGCCACGTCGGAGAGGGTCTCCCGCATGAGCCTCTCCCTGATGTGGCGCGACGTGAGGAACCGGCCCTCCTTTCCGGCAAAGGGGGAATCGTTGGGGATGAAGTTCATCGATATAGTGGGTGGGTCGATATCTATGCCGGGAAGAGGCGCCGGGTTGTCGGGGTCCGTCAGCGTTTCTCCGATAGTTATGGAATCCATCCCCGCGACGGCAACTATCTCGCCGGTGCCGGCTATCTGCGTCTCCTCCATGCCGCTGCCCTTGAAGCGGTAGACCTTTGTGATCCGCGCCGGAGCCGAGGGAGCACCGTCGGTGGCCACTATCACGTCCTTGTTGAGGTTGAGAACGCCCGAGGTGATCTTTCCGATCGCCAGCCTTCCGAGAAAAGGCGAATAAGAGAGGGAACTCACAAGCATCTGAAGGGGTGCGTCGGGGTTTCCCGTCGGGGGAGGCACCGAATCCACGATCATGTCGAAGAGGGGTATCATCGATCCGCCCGCCTGCGTGTGGTCGAGTGTGGCATAGCCGGCCTTCGCCGATGTGTAGATGATGGGGAAATCGAGGATGTCGTCGGGAGCGTCGAGCTTGACGAAAAGGTCGAAGACCTGGTCCACGACCCAGTCGCACCGTGCGGCCGGCTTGTCGATCTTGTTGACGACGACGATGACGGGCAGTTTGAGGTTCAGCGCCTTCTTCAGGACGAACCTTGTCTGTGGCATCGGCCCTTCCGCGGCATCGACGAGAAGGAGGACACCGTCGGCCATTTTGAGGACCCTCTCCACCTGGCCTCCGAAATCGGCATGCCCCGGGGTGTCGATGATATTGATGAAAAAGTCCTTGTACGCAAAAGAGCCGTTCTTTGAAGAGATGGTGATACCCCGTTCCCGCTCGAGATCCATGGAGTCCATGAGCCTCTCCTCGACGACCTCGTTATCGCGGAACATCCCGCTCTGCCTGAAGAACTGATCCACGAGGGTAGTCTTCCCGTGGTCGACGTGGGCGATGATCGCGATATTCCTGATCTTATTCTGTTCCATCGGGTGGGGATCGAAGGCAGGCCCGACTGTCGCCGGGCCTGCATCGGGTGGTTTACGCCTTTGCTACATTGGATGCGGCCGGACCCTTGGGGCCATTGACCACATCGAAGGTAACCTGCTCGCCTTCGCTCAGGGACTTGAAACCGCTGCCCTGAATGGCTGAGTAATGCACGAACACGTCAGTGCCGTCATCACCTGTGATGAAACCGAAACCTTTTGACTCGTTGAACCATTTAACAGTTCCCTT
>MVQP01000146.1 GCA_002067235.1 Syntrophorhabdus sp. PtaB.Bin047 | reverse complement strand
GTGTTGACAACCGGTCCCCCTCCACCGTCTTTCTTTGGCGACCTGCGACCTGCGACCTGCGACCTGCGACCTGCGACCTGCGACCTGCGACCTGCGACCTGCGACCTGCGACCTGCGACCTGCGACCTGCGACCTGCGACCGTCTTATTTCGTTCCGGTGAGCGCCCTGATGCGGGGCAGGGCCGCTTGCGCCGCTTTCATGCCCTCTTCCATCAATGTCTTTTTCTGGGAGAAATCGAACATTGAGATGCCTTTCGTGTCGGGCTCGATGATCACGTCGGCCTGGGTCAGCTTGGACCTCGTATTGACGTGCATCATGATGGAAATGGACTGGGCGATGACATCGATGACGGAGGTTATGTCCGTGTCGCGGACGTCTTTCTGGAGATTGACGGCGATGATGACGTTGGCCCCTTTCGCGCGGGCCACGTCACAGGCGATGTTGCTCGTGACACCTCCGTCCACCAGGGTTCTGTTCCCGAAGGTGACGGGGACGAAGATGCCCGGGATGGCCGAAGACGCATGGATGGCCTTCGCCAGCGACCCTTTTTCGAGGGTCACCGTCTCTCCCGTGTTGAGGTCGGTGGCAACGGGATAGAAAGGTATCTTGGTGGCCTCCACGAGCCTGACCTTGGCGTTCTGCTCCACGAAGGACTCAAGCCGTGTTCCCTGGACTGGGCCCATCTTCGACGAGGTTATGGAATAATCGAGGATATCGCTCCTCGCGATCTTGAAGGCCGCCCATTCCAGCTGGAAGCTGTCCGGGTTCGACGCGTAGATGCCGCCGATGAGGCTGCCGACGCTCGTGCCCACGATCATATGGATTGGGATCTTCTCCCTTTCGAGGACGCGGAGCACACCCACGTGGGCGAAACCCTTGGCCGATCCGCCCCCGAGGACGAGGGCCACCTTCGGCTCCACCCGTTTCGGCGTTGCGACGGGCGCTGTAGTGCATGAGCACAGCAGGGCGAGGACGACGACGAAGAGGAGGAATAGCCTTTTAATAGCCACCTCGCAACCCGACAAAGGGGTTGTAGACCTTTTCCCGCCCTATGGTGCTGCGCGTTGCATCGCCGTAATTGTGCCCCGGCGCCACGACAGTATCGTCCGGAAGGGCGAAAAGCTTGTCCTTGACCGACTTGAGAAGTGTTTCCCACGATCCGCCGTCGAGGTCGGTCCTGCCGACACTGCCCACGAAGAGGGTGTCTCCGGTGAAGACCATCCCGGCGTGGTACAGGGAGATACTCCCCGGCGAGTGTCCCGGTGTGTGGATGACGGAAAGGGACGTGTTCCCTACGGTTATGGTGTCGCCGTCACGGACGGTCCGGTCGGCGGGCGGCGAGGGCTCCCCTCCGAACATCTGGAAGGAGTGCGGGGACTGGTGGACGAGCGCCGGTGCCTCGATCTGATGGATGATGATCTCGGCGCCCGTCAGCTCTTTCATGCGCTTGTTGCCCATGATATGGTCCACGTGACAGTGCGTGTTGATTATATATTTAATGGTATATCCCCTCGCCTCAGCCTCCTTGTATATGCGGTCACATTCCGCGGCGGGGTCTATGACGAGGGCCTCATTGGTCTCCTTGCAGGCGACGATGTATGCGAATATCGCGAAACTGCCCACTTCCATCTGCTTTACGAACATTGAAACCTCCTTGCCATGCAGTTAAATCTAATACTTTTTGGTGCCCTTTTTCAATTTTTTTGGTAACATTCTGAGCAGCATCCGAGACAATCAGAGAGGGAGGGAGAATGAGGCCAGTGTTCATAGAGGCGCGGGACCTGCCGGACGCCTGGTTCCAGTGCATATACCGGATATTCGAGGATGACGGGGTGCATGAGTATGTCATCGACCGCGGCTCCTTCGAAGGGAACAAACGCCGGGAGTTCGACCTTGTCATGGTTCATGTCAGGCATCCGGGGACGGCGCCGCTTATCCCCGACATCCCGGCCGAGCTCGGCGTGCCCGCACCCACCTCCATGGATTACGTCGAGGAGTACCTGCAGTATCTCATGACGGACAAGAAGGCACCCAACGAGCTTTACACCTACGGTGAGAGGCTCACGAACCCCAAGGTGTTCGTGGACGGGCGGGAATGCGCCTGCGGGGTGAATCCCGTGGAGGAGGTCATCGACATCTACAGGAAGGGGAACTACGGGACAAACCAGGCGATCATGGAGATCGGTATGCCTTCAGACATCACCCTCGAAGATCCCCCCTGCCTGAGGCTCATCGATACCCGGGTGACGGACGGCAAGCTCCACTTCGTCCTCTACTTCCGCAGCTGGGACCTCTGGGCCGGTTTCCCCTCAAACCTCGCAGCCATCCAGCTTTTGAAGGAATACATGTGCCAGGAGATAGGGATCGAGGACGGCACCATAACCGCTGTCAGCAAGGGGCTCCATCTCTACGAATACACCTTCGGCTTCGCCCTCCAGCGCCTTCGCAGGGACGCAAAGTGAGCCTGCCGTAACGGCCCGTCAGCCGAACTGACCTCTGGCGGACACGGCCAGCATTGCATACCGGTCCTTGATGGTCTTCTGGATCACCTCCACGTCCGCATCTTCCCCGATCTCTCGCGTATCGTACATCCCCGACCGGGGATCGAGTATGGAAAGGACGAATGCATGGCCGCCCGAGGGGATGAACTCCAGGAGGACCTTGTTCTGAAAGAGGAAGACGATCCCGTAGTGGCAGGGGGCGATAAGCCCGTCCCTGCATGAATAGGCCGTGAAACTGAGGAGGTCGTTGAGCACCGTTGCCGCCCCGGGTGAATCGAGGCGCTCGATGTGCCCGGCGACGGAAGGGTCGTGCAGGCAGTCCGCGAGGTCCCTCTCGATGCAGGGGCTGCCCGGGGATGCAGGCTGCCCGGGAAACCTCTCCTCCAGGTGATAGCTCAGGTCGACGATCTCGGGATAGGTGAACAGCTCCCTCGACCAGAGGGAGTCGAATATCTTCCCCGCCTCGGCCCATCCGAGGCGGCTTTCGAGGTCGATGAAGAGATTTCTCCGGAGAGCCCTGTCGAAAAAGCTCTCGATACCGAGGCGCTCCATCCTGCTGTCCACGTAAAGGCTCCATATCTGGTTGTAGCGGTCCCGGATGGAGGACTCCTTCTCTTCATCGGGTGTGATGCGGGGATCGTAGAGGAAGGCCCCGTCGAGGACGTCGGCTACGTAGAGGAAAAGCCTGTAGATGCGGCCATACACGAAGGCCTCGTCCATCCAGATGTACGTCTTGACGTCGAGGGTGCCCTTCTTTCTCTTGATGAGGGCCTTTTCCAGCCAGGGCGAATCCGTCCCTTCGATGACGACATTGTTGATGTGCCGGGAGATGCCGAGTTCTTCGATGACCGATCGGACGAGGGACCGTTTCTCTTGCACTTAGAATTCGCCTTCAAGGCTGTAAAGCTCAAGAAGGAGAGTTTTCGCTTTCATCCATTTCGAGTCGCGGCTTGTCGAGAAAGGTGTCGTCTGCAGGTATTCGGTGAGGTATTTCCGTGCCCTCTCCGATTCATTGCGTTTTGCGTAGATATAACCCAGGTTGTAGAGGGAGTTCTCATACGCGGTCGTGTACCGGGGGATCAACTGGTTGAGCCCCTTGAGCTTGAGATAGAGCTGTTCCTTGTCTTTTGTCGGGACCGCGGGGTCGTTGACGGCCTTCTCATAGTGGCCCTTGATGACCTTGACCGTCGCGAGGACCTCTCTCGTGTATTCGTTTATCTTCAGGCTCGTTCTCAGAGAGGTGACGTATTCGTTCTTCTTGAGGAGCTCATCCACCCGTTTCTGGCTGGACTGGAGGTTGGCGTCGTTCACAGCCCCGGTGTCCTTCTCGGCGGTGGGCTTCGCCTTCTTCTCCGGGGCAGCGCCGCCGGGGCAGAAGGTGCCGGAGACAAAAGTCACGGTGGTGACGAGGAGGAAAACGACCGCAAAGAACATCATGTTCCTGCCGGAATACCTTGAACGCGAAGCTTTACATCTCATTTTGGCCCGTGCCCCCTTCGGACGTCTGAAAAATGGCGGTGCAGGGATTTGAACCCCGGACACTGCGGATATGAGCCGCATGCTCTGACCACCTGAGCTACACCGCCTCGCCTTTTTCTATAAGCCATAAGAGCCTGTATTGTCAACAAAAAAGGGGTCATGAGTCATGGGCTGCAGGTCATGGGAGAGGCCTTCTTTCGAGGTATATTTCTGCTCTTCTTATCACCCATCACCTGTTACCTATCACCCACGACCCGTCACTTTATCTTCAGCATCTTGTGCAGCTGGAGCCCCAGGCGCCAGCGGGGGTGGGTGAGGCAATAGTCTATGGCGAGACGGGTGTTCTCCCCGAGCGAAGAGTTGTCTATGGGCTGGAGGATGAAGTGGCGGAAAGGGAGGCCTTCGAGAGATGCCGGGTCGAGGCCTGCCTGGGGATAGAGGAGCTTCAGTTCGTCGCCTGTCGTGACGACAAGGCGGGTGCCTGTCTTGGGGCTCACCGTGATCCAGTCGATGCCCCCCGGCAGGGGGAGGGTCCCGTTCGTTTCGACAGCCACCTCCCACCCGCCGCGGTGCAGTTCGTCGACAAGCCGGGTGTCCAGCTGGAGGGCAGGTTCACCTCCTGTTATGACCGCGAGGGGACGGTTGCCCCCCGGCGCCGGGGAGGGCAGGAGCGCCGCCATGGTGGAGGCTACCTCCTCCGTGGCGGCGTATGCTCCGCCCCCGGGTCCGTCGGTGCCGACGAAATCGGTGTCGCAGAAGGGGCAGGGTATGTTCGGGCGGTCCTCGGCGCTGCCGGACCAGAGGTTGCAACCGGAGAACCTCAGGAACACGGCCGGCCGGCCGGCGTTCATGCCCTCGCCCTGAAGGGAATAGAATATCTCCTTGATAAGGTATGCCATGGGGAGCTCAACCTTTACATATGTACGGGACAGGGTCTTCCATGCCGGCCTGCCTGAACCCCTCGAGCCTGAGCAGGCAGGCATCGCAGCGCCCGCAGGCCTTTCCGTCGTCCGACGGGTCGTAACAGGTTGTCGTGAGGGAGTAGTCAACTCCGAGGCGTATCCCCGTGCGGATGATCTCGGCCTTCGTCATGGCGATAAGGGGCGCATGGATCCGGAAAGATCTTCCCTCCACCCCGGCCTTCGTGGCGAGGTTCGCCATGCGCTCGAAGGCCGCGATGTATTCGGGCCTGCAGTCGGGATAGCCGCTGTAATCGAGGGCGTTGACGCCGATGAAGATGTCCTGGGCGCCGAGTGTTTCGGCGAAGGCGAGCGCGAAGGACAGGAAGATCGTGTTCCGCGCGGGGACGTAGGTGACGGGGATATCTGCGGCGATGTCCGTGAGGCCCCTCCCCTTGGGGACCTCGATGTTGTCCGTCAGGGCCGAACCGCCGAAGCTCCTGAGGTCGATGTCGAGAACGACGTGCCGTGCGACGCCGACGTACCGCGCCGTTTCTCTCGCGGCGTCGATCTCGCAGGTGTGCCGCTGGCCGTAGCGGAAGGTGAGAGCGTAAGCCTCAAACCCCTCGTTCCTGGCGATGGCGAGCGTCGTCGTCGAGTCCACGCCGCCGCTCAAGAGAACCACCGCTTTTCTTTTCGTCGTCTCGTTCATGTCAGGCCCCTACTTTCGGAATATGGAAAAGAGTATCGTCAGGATGATGCTGATCACTATGCTCGTTGTGATGGGAAAGTAAAAGCTGAAATTGTCCTTCCTGATGGAGATGTCGCCGGGAAGCTTGCCCAGCCATGGTATCTTCGGCCCGTAGGTGAAGACGAGCCCGATGACGATGAGGATGACCCCAAGGATGATGAGCATCTTACCCATGGATGGCATCATTTTCCCCCGTAACGTTCCTTTTCGCTGAATATGCACCCGCAGTACTGCTGGCGGTACAGGCCGAGCTTCTTCGAGTCCTCGATGCCTTCCCGCCAGCCCGCGCGGAAATCGCGGTAGAGGAAGGGGACGCCATAGACCGCGGAGAGCTCTTCGCCTATCTTCTTTATGTCGTCGTGACGCTGGTACCTGCTGTAAAGAAGGGTCGTGGTGAGCGCGTCGAAGCCGCCGTCCGCGGCCCTCTCAAAGGCCCTGTCGAGACGCATGCGGTAGCAGGAGAGACAGCGGTCCCTGCCAAGGGCGAGGGCCCCGGCGAGAAAACGGTCGAGCTCGTAGGAGTCGTCCACCGTCAGGGGCAGGAGCGCTATCCTTGCGTATTCCTTCAGGGTGGACAGGCGTTTCGAGAACTCCGTGTAGGGATGGATGTTGGGGTTGTAAAAATACCCTGAGACCCTGGCCCCTTCCGCACGCAATTCCTTCAGGGTGTATATGCTGCACGGTGCGCAACAGATATGAAGAAATATGTTCCTGCCGTCAATATCCATCGTTCTTTCCAATCGCCCGTAATTTTCTATACTTTACCACCATCCGCCCCTTTTTTCCACAGGGGCGGTCAATTGCCGCGCACCCTGCCGGCGCCGGGGTGGTCATCTCCGCCAGTCGGATACACCCATCTCCTCTTGACTTCGGTCCGGCGGATTGATTACTATTGTCCCGGACATCCCCGATCCCAAGGTGTTAGGCAGCGACGACCCCTCAACTTCCTTCGGGACAGGTGAAAAAGGGAGAGATACCCCATGCGTTGGACACACCGGAACGTTCTGTGCCTTCTCCTTATCCTTCTTTCACCCTTTGCCGCCTGGGGCAGAGATGACCTCGATCCCTTCTATCCCGATGATCCCTATTTCTCCTACAACGCCGCCTTGAGGCCGAATTTCCCCGGCCAGTGGCACCTCGTGAACGGGGCGCCCTCGTTCATCGACTTCTACTCCCGTCAATTCGGCACCACGACGCGGATGGTCAATTCCGGCGTCAGCGCGGGGCTCCTCGGGGCGTGGAACCTGGGTTACACCGGGTCGGGCGTCGTCATCGGCATCATCGACGATGGCGTCGACGGCACGAACTACGACATAGCACCGAACTACCGGGCCGACCTGAGCAGGAACTTCTCCGACAATGCTGCCCTTGCAGCCGCCGCGCAGGGGCCGCAGAAGCAGGGCGACAATCACGGCACAGCTGTGGCCGGCGTTGCCGCGGCCCGCGGGGGCAACGGCATCGGCGGCACGGGTGCGGCGCCGTACGCCCAGATAGCGGGTTTGAGGATTAATATCGGAAGCGTGACCCCCGCCGACCCCGAGGCGTCTGAGCAGAACTATCTTGACGCCTATTACTGGCAAAGCGGGGTCAACCCCACGACGGGTGCCATCACGGGGAGGGCCGGGATTGAGGTGAAGAACCACAGCTACGGATCGGATGACCCCTTCTCGGGCGCGACTGCGGCAATACAGCTCGCGCTGACGCGCACGGCGGCGAACGGTGTGATCCATGTTTTTTCCGCCGGGAACGCACGGAACGAGAAGACGGAAGATGCGAACAGGGGGGATACCACCCATAACAACTCCAGCGTTCTTACCGTGGCGGCCCTGGGCAGCGACGGGAAGTATGCCAACTACAGCAGCTACGGGGCGAGCGTCTTTGTGACGGCCCCTTCGAACCGCAGCGATTACAGCGGGTTCGGGATCACGACGACGGACGTGAGCGGAGCGGACCTCGGCTACAACGCCTGGTCTTCGTCGAACACCAAGGGAGACAGGGACGACCTCTTCCCTGACACGAGCTATGCCAGCGGCTTCGGCGGGACGTCATCATCGGCCCCGCTCGTCTCGGGGATCATGGCCCTCGGG
>MVQP01000145.1 GCA_002067235.1 Syntrophorhabdus sp. PtaB.Bin047 | reverse complement strand
TGCCGGCGTGGTCGGCACCATCGGTCAGATCAACTACAGCGCCGCCAAGGGCGGGGTGATCTCCATGACCAAGTCGATGGCGCGGGAGCTTGCGAAATTCAATGTCACAGCCAATGTCGTATCCCTGGGCATCGTCACCACCGAGATGACCCATACCATATCGACGGACGAGAAGCTCAAAGAGATCTACACGAAACGCATCCTTCTCGGACGATACGCAGACCCGGAAGATGTCGCACCGGCCTTCGTATTTTTTGCTTCCGATGACGCCCGCTACATTACGGGCCAACTGCTGTGCGTAGACGGCGGTTACGGAATGACGTAAAAATTGAGGGAGGTGATCTACGTTCACTCAAATATATAAGGAGGTGTTGTAATGGCTGATGTACCAAAAACAATAAAGCAGTGGCAGATGGTGCAACCCACCGTCTTCAACAGAGAGACGAAAGAGACGACCCCCGGCAAGCTCGAAAAGGCAGAGATCCCGGTTCCGGAACTGAAGGCAGGCGAAGTCCTGGTCGAGATCGCAGGCTGCGGCGTGTGCCACACTGACCTTGGATATTTCTTTGACGGCGTTCCCACCGTGAGCAAACCGCCTCTGGCGCTCGGCCACGAGATAGCCGGCACCGTTGTCGCCGGCGACCCGGCATGGATCGGCAAAGAGGTCATCATCCCCGCCGTTATGCCCTGCAGGCAGTGCATACTCTGCAAGACGGGCAGAGGCAACAGGTGCCTGGCCCAGAAGATGCCCGGCAACTCGATAGGCGTGTACGGCGGCTTCGCGAGCCACATCGTCGTTCCGACGATCGACCTGTGCCTTGTTCAGGACAAGAAAGGCTACAAGCTGGAACAGCTCGCCGTCGTGGCGGACGCGGTCACCACACCGTACCAGGCGTGTAAGAGGGCCGACCTTCAGCCTGGCGACAACGTCATCATCATCGGCGCAACCGGCGGCGTGGGCGTGTACATGGCCCAGACCGCGAAGGCACTTGGGGCAAAGACCGTCATCGGTATCGCCAGGAACAAGGAAAAACTGGAGAGGGCCCTGGGATACGGCTGTGACTTTGTTATCAGCACCCTCGACAAGACGAACAAGGACGTCGTCGGCGAATGGAGGAACATCTGCAAGGCCAACGGCCTCGCCAACACAGGCTGGAAGATCTTCGAGGTCACCGGCTCCAAGGCCGGGCAGGAACTCGCCCTCGACCTTCTCTCCTTCGTAGGCAAACTCATTCTCGTCGGCTTCGGCATGGCGAAGAGCGAGTACATGTTCTCCAAGCTGATGGCCTTCGACGCCGAAGTGATCGGCACCTGGGGCTGTCTGCCCGAGTACTACCCGATCGTGCTCGACATGGTCCTGAGCAAGAAGATCCAGATCGACCCCTTCGTCGAAGTGAGGCCGATGAGCACCATCGCGGCAACGTTTGAAGAGATCCACAAGGCAGGCTCGCCTGCGAAACGCGTTGTCCTGACACCTGATTTTTAGGTTCTACACAAAAACTTTTAGGAGGAAAGTATGGGATTAGAATGGATGCCAAGAGAAGGCGGATTAAAGAACCATGACAGGCACGGTTCACAGTGGTGGGGCACGGAAGCTCCCTGCACAGTTTACGAGAAAAGGCCCCTCAAAGACGCGAAGGGAAATGAAGTTCCCGGTCTCTACACCGCGTGGATCAGGCTCAACAACCCGGCTCAGTACAACTCCTACACGACCGAGATGGTCAAGGGCGTTATCGCCGGCTTTGAGAATTCCTCTACCGACCGTTCCGTCGTCGCAGTAGTATTCACCGGCACGGGACCCAACGCTTTCTGCACCGGCGGCAATACGAAAGAATATTCAGAGTACTACAGCATGAGGCCGGAAGAATACGGCTCATACATGGAGCTCTTCAACAACATGGTGGACTCCATCCTCATGTGCAAGAAACCGGTCATCTGCCGCGTAAACGGCATGAGGGTTGCCGGCGGCCAGGAGATCGGCCTTGCCTGTGACCTCGCAATCGCCTCCGACCTCGCCATTTTCGGCCAGGCCGGTCCTCGCCACGGTTCAGCCCCTGTGGGCGGCTCCTCCGACTTCCTCCCCTGGTTCCTCAGCGCCGAGGATGCAATGTGGAACTGCGTGAGCTGCGAGATGTGGTCTGCATACAAGATGAAAGCCAAGAACCTCATCTCCAAGTGCCTCCCCGTCCTGAAGGACGACAAGGGCGCCTGGGTACGGAACCCGCAGGTCATCACCGACGCCTTTGTGAAGAACGGCGAGATCGTTTACGGTGAGCCCAAGACGGGCCAGGAAGCAAAAGACGCCCGCGCCTGGGTCAACGAGAAACTGAAAAACAACGACTACGACTTCTCGCTCATCGACGCAGAGGTCGACAGGGTTGTCTGGACGTTCGCCAACCTGTTCCCCGGCTGCTTGATGAAATCCATCGACGGTATCAGGCAGAAGAAGAAATCCTACTGGGATGTCATGAAGAACGACCACAGGTACTGGCTGGGAACGAACATGATGGGCGAGGCCTTCGCGGGCTTCGGCGCGTTCAATACCAAGAAGATCACCGGTATGGACACCATCGACTTCATCAAAAACCGCCAGCTCATCGCCGACGGCGCACTCAACAACGAAGCATACTTCGAACAGATCCTCGGGAAACCGCAGGCGAAGTAGATTTCGCACATACCCTGGGGGGGATAACATCCCCCCTATTTTTTTTCAAAGAAGGAGAATTGTCATGGCCTTTACACATATAACATTCGAGAAAAAGAACAAGGTCGCAACGATAACCCTCAACGAACCCCCCTCGAACTGGCTGACCATCCTCATGATGCGGGAGATCGTCGAGGCGATCATGGACGTCAAGAAAGACCCGACGATCCAGCTCCTCGTCTTCGATCACGCCGGCGAAAAGGCGTTCTGCGACGGCGTCGACGTGGCCGACCACACCCCGGACAAGGTCCTCGACATGATCGAGGTCTTCCACCGGATGTTCCGGCTCATGGAAGAGCTCGACTGCACGACGGTGGCCCTCGTTAACGGCCGGTCGCTGGGCGGCGGATGTGAGCTCATGGCCTTCTGTGACATCGTCATCGCCTCGGAAAAGGCGAAGATCGGCCAGCCCGAGATCGCGGTGGGCGTGTTCCCTCCGATCGCGGCGGCGTGGTTCCCGAAGATCATCGGCCTCAAGAACACCTATGAGCTTCTCCTGACAGGCAAGATCATCGGCGCGAAAGAGGCGCAGGCAATGGGTCTAGTCAACGCCGTCCTGCCCGTGGAGAACTTCAAGGCCGAGGCGGAGAAGTTCATGGCCGACTTCCTCAAGCAGTCGAGGCCGGTAGCCATGTGGACGAAGCGCGCCATCAAGGCAGGCCTCAATGTCAATTTCCTCGAGGCCCTGAGGGCGTCTGAGATCTGTTACCTCGACGGCTGCATGAAGACGAAGGATGCCGTGGAAGGGATAGGCGCCTTCATGGAAAAGAGAAAACCGGTGTGGAAGGACGAGTAAACATCAGGTATGAGATTCGCTCCGAAAGAAGAGATAGACGCACGGATCGCAAAGCTGAAGACTGTAATGGAAAAGGCCTCTCTCGAGGGGGCCTTTTTTCATTACAAAGTTGACTATTACTACCTCTCGGGCACGATGCAGGACTCCCTGCTCTTCGTCCCTCTCGACTCAGACCCGGTGCTCTTCGTCAAGCGCGAGATATCGAGGGCGCGCAGGGAGTCTCCCCTTGAGAACATCCTGCCCTACCGGTCCATCAAGGACATCCCGCAGCACCTCAAACCCATGAGGCGACTGGGCATGCAGCTTGACGTAATACCATATAATGACGCAGTCAGGTTCAAGGACCTCTTCAGCGGCGTGGAATTCGTCGACTGCTCGCCGCTCACAAAGGAGCTCCGAAAACACAAGTCTCCCTTTGAGATCGGCCTCATGGAAAGGGCCGCGGAGATAGGCCGGAAAGTATACGCGAAGGTGCCGGAGCTCCTTCGGGAGGGGGTAACGGAGATCGAGGTGGGCGGCCAGATGGAGGCCTACGCGAAATCGCTCGGACACGAAGGACTCCTGAGGGTCCGTTCCCTTAACTACGAGGCATACACCTGGCACATCCTGAGCGGACGCACGGGCACCATCGTCAGTCAATCCGATTCCCCCATGGGGGGTCTTGGCCTCTCCCCGGCATTCCCCGTCGGGGCAAGCTTCAAAAAGATCAGGAGGAACGAACCCATACTTATCGATTTCGGTATCTGCTATCATGGCTACCAGGTAGACCAGACCAGGATGTACGCCATCGGTTCGATGCCGGAGGTATTCGTCAGGGCCTATGATGCCTGCAGGGAGATCCATGATCGCGTGCTCGACAAGGTCGTCAGGGGGTACACGAGCAAGGAGCTTTTCGAGTACTCCAAAGAACTGGGGGACAAGCTTGGATACGGGGACAATTATCTCGGGCACAAGCCGCACAGGGTACGGTTCCTGGGTCACGGCATCGGCATCGAACTGGCGGAACTTCCTTACATAGCCGCCACCCACACCTATCCCATAGAGGACGGGGCCGTCTTCGCCATCGAGCCGAAAATGGTCTTCCCCGGGAAAGGCTGCTGCGGATATGAGAACACCATCCACTACTCAAATGGAAAATGCCGGATAATCACCGATATTGATGACAGCATCATTATCGTATGAAATACCTTTTTTCCACAGGATGCCTGTACCATCTCCCCATTGAGGAGATCTTTGTCCTCGCGCGCGAAGCCGGGTTCGACGGCTGCGAGCTCGTCATAGACCAGCGCTTCATGAGCGACGGTTACCTGGACAGGGTGCAGACATGCCTCGACATCCTTCCCGTCCTCACCATCCATGCCCCCTTTCTCAAGATGAAGAAATGGGGCACGAAGGTGGACGAGCTGAAAAGGACCATCGACATCGCCCGCGTCCTTGGGGCGGGCGTTGTCAACTTCCATCCCCCTGCATGGCTGACCATGGAGATAGGCTTCGCCCGGTGGCTGAGAAGCATTCAGGACTTCCAGAAGGAGCTCGACTGCGCGGACATCGCGCTTACCATCGAGAATATGCCCCGGGCGGGCAAGCACCTCATGCTGACGTCGTACATCCTGAACGATATCGATGACCTCGTCGCCTTCGGCGAGGAGCATAACCTTTATTTCACCTTCGATACGACCCACCTCGCCAGTTTTGGCATGGATATCATCGCCCCTTTCATAAAGGTCTTCAGGACGGGCAGGCTGCGGAATATTCATCTCAGCGACTCCGGCGAACACGAAAGCCATCTCTTCCTGGGAAGGGGAGATCTTCCCATCGCCAGGTTCCTTAACACGGTCCGAAGGCTCGGCTATGACGGCACGATAGCCTTCGAGGTCTCCCCCCGGGAGCTTCCCAGAACGAGGGAATGGCTCGTCAGGCTCATGGAGTACCAGCTCCGCTTAATCAGGCTCCATACGGGAGCTTTGGTGGTGTAACATGGCAAAAAAGACTGTCTTCGTCTGCTCCTCCTGCGGACATGAAACCTTGAAGTGGCTCGGCAAATGCCCTATGTGCCAGGGATGGGATACCTTCAGGGAGTTCTCGCCCGCATCAAAGGCGGACGGCAAGGAACCGCGCCGGCCCGTCATCCTGACCGACGAGGAGCTTGCCGACGAAGAGAGGATCGCGACGGGAATAGGAGAGATGGACCGCGTCCTGGGTGGGGGCATGACGATAGGGTCGGCCATCCTCCTCGGCGGCGATCCAGGGATAGGTAAGACGACGCTTTGTTTCGAGGTCGCCGCGAGGCTCACCGAACTGGGCCTGAAAGTGCTCTACGTCTCCGGAGAAGAATCCCTCAAGCAGCTCGCGTCCCGCAAGAAGAGGCTGGGGCTCGCGGCGGGCTTTGCCTTTCTCACCACCAATCACCTCGATGACATCCTGTCGGCGATCGGTGAGGAGCGCTATGCCCTCGTCATCGTTGATTCCGTCCAGGCTGTGTACAATCCCAAGCTTCCCATGCTTCCGGGCAGCATGGGCCAGGTCAAGGACGTATCCACGCGGCTCACGATGGAAGCGAAGGCCCTGGATACGAGCCTCATCTTCATAGGCCACGTCACCAAGGAGGGTGTCATAGCAGGCCCCAAGGTGCTGGAGCACATGGTCGACACGGTCCTGTACTTTGAGGGCGACAAGATGCTCCCCTACCGGATGCTCCGGACCATCAAGAACAGGTACGGCGCCGTCGAAGAGGTGGGGATATTCCAGATGACCGGCGATGGCCTCGTAAGTGTTGAAAACCCTTCCCGGTTCTTCATGTCCCAGCGGGGTGACATCGGCGAAGGGAGCAGCCTCTTCCCCTGCATCACGGGATCGAGGCCCATCGTCCTCGAGGTCCAGGCCATAACCCAAAAAACGAACTTCTCCATGCCGAGAAGGCTTTCTCTCGGTTACGACGTGAACCGCCTTTTCATTCTCATCTCCGTCATCGAGAAGACCGTAGGGAAACCTTTCTTCGACAGGGACATCTACGTGAACGTGACGGGAGGCATGAAGGTGAACGAGCCTGCCATTGACCTGCCCGTGGCCGCGTCGATACTTTCGAGCCACAAGGAGGTCGCTCTCGGGCGCGAGACGGCCTTCTTCGGCGAGGTGGGACTCACGGGAGAGATCAGGAAGACAGTGAACATGGACCTGAGGATCAGGGAATGCCAGCGCATCGGCATAAAAAGGGTCTTCTGCCCCGCCGACGGCGCCCACTCGGAGGGTATAGAGATAGTAACTATCGGCAATTTAAAGGAATTAAATAAGAAGATAGGAAAAGATAGGTAATGGGTGATAGGTCATGGGTTATGGGAAAGACCCCTTCTAACAGTCAGCCTCTTTTCCCATTACCTATAACCCCTTACCCATCACCTGCCTTTAGGGCATCTTGAACTCTTTCCCCCTTGGCCTGATGGTCATCACGGGACAGGGGGACTTCCGCACCACCTTCTCCGCCACGTTCCCTATGAGGATATGCTCTATCCCGCTTCGCCCGTGGGTGCCCATGACGATGAGGTCTACGCCTTCGGACTTCACATAGTCGATGATCTCGACAAAGGCCACACCAGTCCTGACGGCCTTCTTCACATCAATATCGACCTTGCCCAAAACCTTTCCAAAGTCCCTGTCCACCTCGTTCTGGATGTTCTTCTCTATGGCCACGAGGTTCTCCGGCGTGAGGAACGATTCGTAAGGGGTGAAGTAGGTTAGGTTGGGTATGACGTGAAGCATATGGAGCTCCGCGCCATATTGCTTTGCCATATCCACGGCATAGGCGACCACATCCTTTGTAAATTCCGAGAAATCCACGGGACAGAGTATCTTCTTGAACATTGAAATCCCCCTTTTCCGGCATATTAGACACTTATATAACCCATTTCCCCTTTAGTCAATTCAAATCTCTCCGATAATCCTCTTCGTGGGCAGATTCACAAACGGGCGAAATCGACCTTGACAAAAATAACCCCCAATTGGTATATTTACTTTGTAGATACGCGGATGAACCCAGAAAATGCCCTAGAAACGACAAGTTAGGGCATTTTTTACTGCCCGGAGAATAGATGGCCATCAAAAATCATAGTGAAATTCAGCACCTTGTGGACATAGGAACGGAAAAGGGGTACCTGACACCCGACGAGATCAACGACTATCTCCCCCAGAATATCTTCTCCCCTGAGGATATTGAAGATATCTTCGATTTTCTCACGGAATCCAACATCGATATAGTCGATACGATCAAGGAAAAGATCGAGGCC
>MVQP01000144.1 GCA_002067235.1 Syntrophorhabdus sp. PtaB.Bin047 | reverse complement strand
ATTCGCCTTGAGGGTAAGCCCCTTGGGGATGTTGTCGCTCTTGAGGAGATTGAAGTAGTACATGGCCGAATCCACGGTCGCGAGAACTTCCTCAAACTTGAAGGGTTTGAGGATATAGTCGAAGGCGCCGCACCGCATGGCGCTTATGGCGCTTTCCATGCTCCCATACCCTGTCATGACGATGCCGAGGGTGTCGAGATACTCCTTCTGGATGAAATTGACAAGCTGGAGACCATCGACCTTGGGCATCATGAGGTCCGTTATCAGGACATGATAACCGTTGTTCTTCAGCGCGGAAAGGGCCTTCCTGCTGTCGATATAGGGGTCGACGGCATACCCGTTGGCGGTGAGAAACTCGCCCAGCATGGAGAGGATGTTCTCCTCATCCTCAACAATGATGATCCTTCCTTTTTCCATCCCTATTTCGTTGTCCGCTTGTCGATGATGATCGACTGGTTCTTGAGCATGTCCCAGGCACGGTCCCTGTCGCGCTCTTCCTCCTCCCTGGCTCTTTCACGTGATTCGTCGGAACCGACAGACCAGGTGGTGCCTTCCTTGTCCTTGACGATCTTGAGGTCATCGGAAGCGAAGCCGGCCGACCCCGCAAGAACGATCACCAAGAGGGAGAAAACCGCTGCACCATATTTCTTCATTGCATACGTTCCTTTACAGACGTAAATAATGGTATCGGTGTGAACATACAAATATATATAGCCAATTTTTTTGGATAAAGTAAGAAAAAAATAGTCTCCTCCCGGCGAAAAGAACACGTTGCCAAACAAGTACCTGCGACAATCCTGATGATGCGCTTATGAAGTAGGGTCCCTTCATGACAGTCCGGAAAAACGCGTAACCCGCACAAAACATTGCCCCCCGAGTTAAGCACTTGACAGTTTTGCCGATTACGGTATAAGGTTTGCAAATCTAGGGACATCGCACTATGAAACTGAAGCGTCTCAAGAAAAGATGCATGACGTCCGTTACCATCCTGGTCGTCCCCCACTCCAAATCCCAGCCGCTGAAGCTGAGACTGCCCGTGGCGGGCCTTGTGGCCTGCATGGCCCTTGCAGTTGTCGGGGCCGTGTATATCACCATCGCCGGGGTCAAGACAGCGGAATACTATGTCATGAAGACCAGGCTCTCCTACTTCACGAGGGAGTTCAACTCACTCAAACAGAACATCACCTCCCTCAAGGAGACCAACAACGAGCTTTCGCGGCTCGTGGAACTCAAGTCGAAGAACAATATCCTCAAGTCCGCCGAGTTCAGCGATTCGGGGTCGATAGACATCGAGGCCATCAAGAAGGAGATGATGGAGACCATAGAGTCGGTGGCGGAGATCAAGAAGTATATCACCGAGCAGAAGAACATCTATCTCGCAACTCCGCGGGGATGGCCCATTCAGGGGCAGATCAGTTCCGGTTTTGGAATGCGTCACCATCCCGTCACCGGTGCAAAGTCGCACCACTCCGGGCTTGACATCCGCGCACCCCGGGGAACGCCCGTCAGGGCCACCGCTGATGGCATCGTCAGCTATTCAGGATGGTCGGGAGGCAACGGCCATATCATCGTCATCGAACATGGCCACGGATTCTCCACCGCCTATGCGCACAACAAGGAAAACCTCGTGAATGTCGGTCAGAAGGTCAAGAAAGGGCAGGATATCGCAACCTCCGGTTCGACGGGCATGTCGACGGGGCCCCATCTCCATTACGAGGTCTGGAGGAACGGCAAGCCCATCGACCCTGCTCAATATCTGAAGGACGGATAACAATGGCAAACAAGAAACATGAAGCGGGGTCTCTGGAGACCCTGATAGGTCAGGATTCCATCATTCGGGGCGAGATAATATCGAAGGGCGTCGTGAGGGTCGACGGCTCGCTTGAAGGCAGCATTCAGGCCGACTATCTGATCCTGGGAAGGTCGGGGTCCGTAAAGGGCGACATGGCGGCCCGGGAGATAGTCATTGACGGCACCGTCGAAGGTGATCTCCAGGCCGGGGAACTGGTGGAGATAAACCCCGACGGCGCGGTGGAAGGCAACATACGCACTGCAAAGCTCATCATAACCGAAGGTGCCTTCTTCTCGGGAACGTCCTTCATGGAGAGGCCCCGCAAAGTAGAGAAACAGGAGGAAGTGGCCGAGGAGCCAGCCGAACCCTCCCCTGATGACGAACCCTCCGAGGAAAAGAAGACGCTTAAGAGGATCTTCTCCTTCTTCTGACACTCACTGTCAAGAAAAGCGACAGAGAAGGGGGTCAGGGAGCGGGACCCAGGGGTGAGACGGACCCATTTCGTCCCCCCGGCCCTCGTTCCTGACCCACTGGCCCTTTCTTTTCCCTGGTCCCACAGCCCCCTCTTCTCTCCCCTTCCTCTTTACTTTCCGCATTGTAACGAACATTCTCTTATGTTATAAATTAAAAAAGTGAGGTGACGTCTTTATTGTGGTAAGGTTCTTGCATAGGTGCTGATGTACGGATATGAACAGTCAGGCATTATTTGAATATAACTAAACAAAAAAAGGAGAGTTTACTATGATAGGCGAAAAGAAGGCAGCAACCGAATTCGATGAGAAGGACATAACGACCATAGTTGCCGATGACCTCGAGATCAAGGGCACCATACGGTTCAAGACATCCGTCATGCTGAAGGGTTTGTTCGAAGGCGAGATATACTCGGAAGGCCTCCTTGTCGTCGGACCCACCGCGCGCGTGAACGCGAGCATCACGACCCAGACCCTCGTTTCCCACGGAGAGATCACGGGGAACGTGATAGCAAACGAGCAGGTGACGCTGAAGAGCACCTCGATCCACAACGGCGATATCTCGACACCCAACATCATCATAGAGAACGGCTCCATATTCAACGGCTCATGTGCCATGAGGGCAAAGGACATCACGGTCAGATAAGGACAAACTCATTCAAAGGGGGTACGACATGGCAGCTAATGTTCCCGAAATAAGGGAAATACAGGAAGGTCAGATCACGACCGTAGTCGCGGAAGACCTGGAGATCAAGGGTAGTATCAGGTTCAAGAGCTCCGTCATGCTCAAAGGCGTCTTCGAGGGCGAGATCTTCTCCGAAGGCCTGCTTGTGGTAGGGCCGACCGCGCACGTAACGGCAAGCATCAATACGAAAACACTTATTTCTCATGGATCCATCACGGGCAATGTTGTCGCCGGCGAGCAGATCGTCCTCAAGAACACGGCAACGCACAACGGCGACCTCAACACACCCTTCGTCATGATCGAGAACGGGGCGGTCTTCAACGGCTCCTGCGTCATGGAGAGAAGACAGTCGGATTCCGCTTCTGAACCTTCCGTGGAAACCACGACACACGCCGAACCGGAGCCCGTCGCGAGTGAAGAAAGCAGCGAATCCTCATATGACGGTGAGAACGAGGAGTACGAATCCTAGCATCAAAGAACTTCAGGAAAACTCTCTTTCAAACTGAAAGCCGGCGAGGCCCGCCCCTCGCCGGCTTTCAGCGATATCCAAAATCGCGGCGACTGCGGAAAGCGGATAGGACCTATAGGATGATATAGGACCTGTGGGACATATGGGACCTATAGGACGCATAGGACTCATAGGAGGATTGGCCGCTTGCTGTTGCCTGGAACCTGAAACCTGGAACTTGGAACCTTCTTCATTCCCTGCCTTCTTGTTGCTTTTTCCTTCAAAACTTTCTATAGTAGTAAAGTACCGTGCAACCTTACATTTCCCGGGCATCCTGCATCGATTGCAGGGTATGTGTGTCAATATGTCCATATGAGGTATTTGCTGAAAAGGACGGGGCCGTCGTGGTCGGGACACCGGAAGATTGCATCGAATGCGGGGCCTGCATGGAGAATTGTGAACAGAAAGCCATCTCCTTTGACGATTAAATGAAAAAAAGGGTAATTCTCGACAAGAAGGCGATCGGGCGGACGGTTACCCGGATCACCCACGAGATCCTCGAAAAGAACGAGGGATGCACCGGGCTTTGCCTCATCGGGATACGAACAAGAGGTGTCTACCTCTCCCGGCGGATCCACGACAAGGTGACCGACGTGGAAGGCATCACGTTGCCCATCGGCGCTCTCGACATCACCATGTATCGTGACGATATATCAAAGCTCCGCTGGCCCGAGGTCAAGAAGACAGAGATATCCTTCGATGTCAACAACATGACCGTTGTCCTCGTCGATGACGTCCTGCACACGGGCCGGACGACGAGGGCCGCCATAGACGCCATCATGGACCTGGGACGGCCGAAGAGGATCCAGCTCGCCGTTCTCGTGGACCGGGGTGAAAGGGAATTGCCCATACACCCCGATTATGCGGGGATCGTCTGTCCCGTGAATGAGAATGAAGAGGTCCTCGTCCGGATGAACGAAATAGACGGCAGGGATGAAGTGGTGATCGTAAAGGCCTGATGAACTGGAAAAGAAAAGACCTCCTCGGCATTCGCGACCTCTCAAAGGAGGAGATGCTTTTTATTCTCGATACGGCCGAATCCTTCAAGGACATTTCAAAAAGGGAGATCAAGAAGGTCCCCACCCTTCGGGGCAAGACGGTGATCACCCTCTTCTATGAGCCGAGCACACGGACGCGCACATCTTTCGAGATAGCCGCGAAACGCCTGAGTGCCGACACTATAAACATATCCTCCAGCACAAGCAGTTCGACGAAGGGGGAAAGCCTCAAGGACACCGCCAGGAACCTGGAATCGATGCGCCCCGACGCCATTGTCATCCGCCATGGCATGCCCGGCGCGCCCCACATGCTCGCGCGCATTCTTGACTCCTGTATCATCAATGGAGGGGACGGGTCCCACGAACATCCCACGCAGGCCCTCCTTGACCTTTTCACGATACGCGACAAGAAAGGGCGCATCGAGGGCCTCAAGGTGGTCATCGTCGGTGACATAGCCCACAGCAGGGTCGCCCGGTCGAACATATTCTCCCTCAGAAATTTCGGGAACGACGTCATCTGCTGCGGACCGCCCACGATGATACCCCCCCATATCGAAACGCTGGGGGTCAAGGTCGAATACGATCTGAAGCGCGCCGTCAGGAACGCCGACGTCATCATGATGCTCCGGATCCAGAAAGAGAGGGGCGGGACGACATACATACCCTCGACGAAGGAATACTCCACCCTCTACGGCCTTGGGAGAGATCACGTCGAAACCGCCCGGAATGACGTGATCATCATGCATCCGGGCCCGATGAACCGGGGCATCGAGATCTCCGACGAGGTCGCCGACGGCCCTTCTTCTGTGATCCTGGACCAGGTGGAGAACGGCGTGGCCGTGCGGATGGCCGTCCTTTATCTCCTCATCGGAGGTGAAGCGTGAAAACCCTGATACGGGGAGGGCGCCTTGTCGACCCGAAGACCTCCATGGACGGCAGGTACGATGTCCTCATCGACGGCCCGATCATTGGAGAGGTTTCGAAGAGCATCCGCAGGGTCGATGACGGGACAAAGATCATCGACGCGTCCAAACGCATCGTTGCGCCCGGCCTTATCGATGTGCACTGTCATCTGCGCGAACCCGGTTTCGAGTACAAGGAGACAATCAGGACGGGGACAACCGCGGCGGCCCGCGGCGGGTTCACCACCGTGGTCTGCATGGCGAACACGAACCCCGTGAATGATTCACGGAGCGTCACCGAATTCATCGTCGACAGGGCCCGGGCGGAGGGTGCCTGCAAGGTCCTCCCCTGCGGCGCGGTTACGAGGGGGCTCAAGAGCGAAGAGCTTGCCGAGATCGGCGAGATGTTCGAAGCCGGCATCGTGGCGATCTCCGACGACGGCAGGTCCGTGCGCGGCGCCGGGCTCCTGCGCAAGGCCCTGGAATATGCGAAGATATTCAAACTGCCCGTGATATCACATTGCGAGGACGAGACCCTCTCCGGAGGCTGCGTTCACGAGGGACGGGCGTCGCTCCTTTCCGGCCTCGACGCGATCCCGGCCATCGCCGAGGAACTCATTGCGGGCAGGGACATCGCCATAGCGCGATACGTCGACGCACCCCTGCACCTCACCCACATTTCGACGGCCGGCAGCGTGGAGATCATCGATCGGGCGAAACGGACATTCAGGAAGATCACCTGCGACACGTGCCCCCACTATTTCACACTCACCGACGAAGCGACCCTAACCTATGACACGAACACGAAGGTAAACCCTCCCTTGAGGTCGCAGGAAGATGTCAGTGCAATAAAGGAAGGGCTCCGGAAGGGGACCATCGATATTATCGCCACGGACCACGCGCCTCACGAGTTCACATCCAAGGACGTGGAGTTCGATCTCGCGACCTTCGGCATCTCGGGGTTTGAGACGGCCCTTGCCCTGTCGCTGGGCCTTGTCCGCGATGGCATCCTCGACCTGAAAGGCCTTCTCATGAAAATGACCGTTAACCCGGCGAAATTGCTGGGCCTTGAGGCCGGAGTCATAGCCGAAGGCGCCCCGGCCGACATCATCGTCTTCGACCCCGACATGGAATGGACGGTCGACAGAGACTCCTTCGCCTCGAAGGGAAAGAACACCCCTTTCCACGGCATGACACTGCGCGGCAGGAACCTCTTCACGATGGTCGACGGAAGGATCGTCTACAACGAGCTCTAAAGACCGTTCCAGCAACTGTGTTGAATGTCAATTGATTTCTTTTTCATGAACGGGCCTCCGCCCATGTTGCTTTGTTCTTCATCATGGTATTGAGGATGGTCAGGAGTTTCCTCATGCAGGCGGTGACGGCAAGTTTCTTGACCTTTCCGGCATCGACGAGCCTTTTGTAGAAAGCCCTGATGACAGGATTGAACCTGATCGCACTGAGGGTTCCCATGTACAGTACGGCCCTGACATGCGACCTGCCTCCCCAGATGGTCCTTTTGCCCCTGTGCTTTCCACTGTCCCGGTTGAAGGGGGCAACCCCGACGAGTGCCGCAATTTCTTTCCGGTTCAGCATCCCCAGTTCGGGAAGGGCTGCGATAAGGGTACAGGAGATGACGGGGCCGATGCCGGGCGTGCTTGTCAGGATCGTTTCCTTTTCCTTCCAGAGGGGGCTCTTCCTGATGGTCCGCGAGATGTCCCTGTCGATCTTCTTCAGGGCCTCGGTGAGATAGTATATGTGGTTCCTGATGTCCTTGCTTCCGGCAGGGGGTGATTTCTCGAGGCGGCTCTTCTCCATCGTCAGCATCTGGACGAGCTGCCGCCTGCGGGCTACGAGCGCACGGAACACCTGGGCCTCTTTCTCGGGGAGGGGCCGTATGTCAGGCTGAATGGCCTTCGCGAACTGCGCGAGGACATCCGCGTCAATGGTGTCGGTCTTTGCGAGCCTGCCCGTTGCCTTTGCAAAATCCCTCACCTGCCGGGGGTTGACGGCTACGATCGGGAGCAGGTTGTCTGCGAGGACCCGCACCACTCCCATCTCGTACCCCCCCGTCGCCTCAATGACGATCCGGCCGGGCTTAAGGGGAAGCATGAAGGCAGCGACAGCCTCCTGGCCTTCCTCGTCATTGGTGAACCTCTTCCGCGTCCCGTCCGGAATGACCGCCACGTCGCAATACTCCTTCGATACGTCGATGCCAATGAAAACGTCGTCCATGATATGGCCCCCTTTTCCCTTGTCCCGACCTTGTGCAATGCGGGATCTCCTGTGAGTCCCTGGCAACTGTCCGGGCTTGTACGGAGATGGCGTGGCGACCCGAGCTGGAACACGGGATAGGATCCCCTGGTTTAAACGGCCTGCCACGCCGGTAACCTTACTTTCATTCTTCTTATCATGGACTGCCTGTGATATTCCATTGGGAGTAACATACAAGG
>MVQP01000143.1 GCA_002067235.1 Syntrophorhabdus sp. PtaB.Bin047 | reverse complement strand
CAGCGTCCTCTTCGTGAAGGCGGCGAAGATGTTCCGGCACCTTTTTGCCTCCCGGGCGGACCAGTCGTGGGAGAGGCATCTCAGGAAGTATCTTCACCCCGACCTGCTCATCATCGACGACTTCGGGCTGACGTCCCTGACGCAGGTGCAGGCGGAGGATATCTACGAGGTGGTGGCGGAGCGCTACCTGACATCGTCCATCGTCATCACCAGCAACCGGCCGCCACAGGACTGGGTCACGCTCTTCCCCGACCCGGTCATGGCGAACTCGGCGCTTGACCGGTTGAGCCACCATGCGCATCACATTATGATTGACGGAGGAGAATCTTACAGGAAAAAACTGGGTCCTAAAACACGACAGTAACTAACCGCCCCCTGCGGGAAAAGTGGGGAATTACCGCGGCTCTCGGAGTGGGGAATAACCGTGGCGCTTGACACTCCGAAAAGAAATCACTCGGACTACTTCGTTGGGGCGCATTGTGGTGACCATGAGGACCACCTTGCCGTTATCATCCACGCTTAAGTGCATATGCCGGACCTCACCGTTCTTCAAAACTCCCTCGCGTACGGCGTGAGGCGATGAACCTTCATTCTGGAGCAAAAGCCGTTCGAGTAAGTGAACCCCGCTTAGCAGCGAATAACCATGTTTCTTTCGGTTTGCCTCTTCCTTGTCCGAATCATAATCAACAGTAGTACCCCCGAAAACCACTCTGAATTCGTAGTCAGGTATACCAAGTCTCTCAGGGACATTAATGTTTTCAGTCATTATTCGTGATATTACCATTGTTCGCAATAATCACACAATCAGCAATTCGCAATCCAAGGTGCGTCCTATCGCCTGAAATAGCTATTGCAATCCTCGCCGCTTTTCCCGATAATGGATAGAAAAAAGAACTAGGTGTGCCGGCAAGTTCAGGGGGTGGAAACCCTGTCTTCCCCGCGCCATTCTCTGATCATAGCATCGTAATCCGACCGGTTGTAGCGGAGGAAGCAAATGAAGGACCCTTTGCCACATGTGGCACTCCATGATGAATTGAAGAAATTCTCGAAAGCCCTGACGGCCAAGTTCTCCGCAAGAACCGAGGGTCAACCCGAAGCACAGCTCAAATCCCCGGTAGAACGCCTGTTCACCGCATACGGCAAGATGACAGGTCAGAGGATAGTTCTCAAGGACGAGTCCGCCGTCGGGCGCATCGGGCGTCCGGACTATGCGGTCGAGAGCGATGGCCTGCTTATCGGATATATCGAGCTGAAGGAGCCGGAGAAGGGAGCAAACACCGGCAGGTACAAGGGGCATGACGCTGACCAATGGTCCCGCTTCAAGAACCTTCCGAACATCCTCTACACGAGCGCCAACGAATGGGCCCTGTACCGGGACGGGGAGCTCATCGAGAAGATCGTCCGGCTGGACGGTGACGCGTGCTGTGACGGCGAGGACGCTGTGACGGAGAACAACGCGAAGTTGCTCCTCTCGCTGTTCGGCGCCTTCACATCGTGGTCACCGATCGTCCCGGGGAAACCGAAAGAACTGGCGGCGTACCTCGCCCCCTTCTGCCGTCTCGTCCGGGATGACGTGATGGAGTCTCTTGGGGACCGGAAATCACCCATGCAGTCCCTCAGGGATGAGATACGCAACCTCCTGTTCCCTGACGCGGACGACTTCCGTTTTGCCGACGCCTATGCCCAGACGGTCATATTCGCGCTACTCCTTGCCCACCTCGAGAAGGCGGACGTGCTTGACCTGAGAGACGCCTACGAAACGCTCTACAAGCACCATTCCCTCCTGTCACGCTCCCTGGAGTTCCTCACCGATAAAGAGGCAAGGAAGGAGATCAGCACCTCCCTTTCCCTCGTGCAACGGGTCATTCATGCCACACCGCGCGAGGCTTTCGTTGCTAAGGGCGACGGCTCGGACCCCTGGCTCTTCTTCTACGAGGACTTCCTGGCGGCGTACGACCCGGAGCTGAGGAAGAGGGCGGGAGTCTACTACACACCCCTCGAAGTCGTCCAGTGCCAGGTGAGGCTGATAGACGAGGTCCTGCAGAAGGAATTCGGGAAGGAGATGGGGTTTGTCGAGGCCGGGGTTGCCACACTCGACCCGGCGGCGGGGACGGGGACGTACCTGCTTACGATCATCGAGCATGCGCTGGGACGGGTGGAAGAAGAGGAGGGCCCCGGAGCCGTGAAAGGGGGAGCCCGTTCACTTCTCCACAATCTTCATGGGTTTGAATGGATGGTCGGACCGTATGCGGTCGCGCAGCTGCGTTTCTCGCAGGCGTTGACCAAGCACAAGGTTGCGCTCCCTGACGCCGGCACGGGCATCTATCTTACGAACACCCTCGAATCACCGCATGTGAAGCCGCCCGTACCACCGCTCTTTCACAAACCCATCGCCCAGGAACATGAGCGTGCATTGAAAGTGAAGGATTCGCAGCACGTGCTGGTGTGTCTCGGAAATCCCCCCTATGGCCGGCACGAATCCGCCGAGAGGGACGGGAGCAACAGGGAGACGACAGGAGGGTGGGTCAGATACGGTGGCGAGGAGGAGAAGCCTATCCTGGAGGATTTCCTGCGGCCGGCACGGGAAGCGGGTTATGGCGTCCACCTGAAGAATCTTTACAATCTGTACGTCTACTTCATTCGGTGGGCGATCTGGAAGGTGTTTGAGCACAAGACGGCCGTCGGTCCCGGCGTTGTCTCGTTCATCACTGCTTCAAGCTACATCGATGGGGATGCCTTCGCCGGCGTACGCGAGCACATGCGCAGGATCTGTGACCATATCGATATCATAGACCTGGGCGGAGAGGGCAGGGGAACGAGAAGAGAAGAGAACGTGTTTGCCATCCAGACCCCCGTCGCGATCTTTATCGCGTGGAGAAAGAAGGTAAAGGACCATGATGCCCCGGCAAAGGTCAGATATGTGAAGATCGAGGGCACGAGGGAGGAGAAACTGGCCGCCCTCGGGGTGATTGTCTGTGGGAAGGATTTCAGGTGGGAGGCTGTTCCTGACGGGTGGCAGGATCCGTTCAGACCGGAAAGCACAAGTGACTTCAGCAAGTGGCCTAATATAACAGATATTTTCCCCTGGCAACAATCGGGTATCGAATTTAAGAGAACGTGGCCGATTGCGCCACAAGCAGAAATACTGAAGGAACGTTGGGCTACTTTGTTGAAATCCAGTGATCGTGCTACATTGATGAGAGAAACCGGTGACCGGACAATAAAACAGAAGCATCTGGATCTACTGGATTTTAACCGAGAATTGCCCTCGATTGAATCTCTAACGGAGAGTCCGCCTCACAAAATCACACCCTATTCTTTTCGCGCATTTGATCGTCAGTATATCCTGGCAGATAATAGGCTGATATCAAGACCTCGTCCCTCACTATGGTATAGTCACGGCAATAAACAAGTATATTTGAACAGCCTCTTCAATCATCCTCTTGGATCTGGGCAGGGCGTAATATGCTGTTCGGAAATCCCCGACAGACATCATTTTAGGGGCTCATACGGAGGGGCGGATGTAATGCCTCTCTTCCTTGACAACCATGCCACGAAACCCAACATAACCCCCGGCCTCCTCGAAGCCCTGGGGTCTGTGACCCCCGAGGACCTGGCGGGATACGTGTACTGTCTCCTTGCGCATCCCGGGTACACGGCCCGCTTCTCGGAGGAGCTCGTCAACCGCGAGATCCGCGTTCCGATCACGAAGGATAAAGCACTGTTCTCCAGGGCTGCCGAGTTTGGCAAGTCTCTAATCTGGCTGCACACATATGGGGAGCGTCTGTATTCCAAGGAACGACCCCGGGGGAAGATCCCGACGGGATCCGCGAAATGCACCGTGGCGGTGTCAGACAGGAAGGACGAGTATCCGAATGAGTACGGGTACGATCAGGATAGACAGACTGTGGCCGTTGGCGATGGCAGGTTCGCTCCGGTCTCGAAGGCGATATGGGAATTCGAAGTATCAGGCCTCAAGGTTGTTCAGTCCTGGCTGGGCTACAGGATGAGGGAACGGAAGGGGAAGAAATCATCTCCTCTGGATAACATCCACCCGGAGGTATGGACGCATGAATTCACCAGGGAGTTCCTCGAGCTCCTGTGGGTCCTTGAGAGGACCATGGAAGGTTACCCGGAGCAGGAGGAAATACTGGAGATGGTCCTCGACAGCGAGCTGTTCGAGGCGAGCGAGCTCCCGGCGGTTCCCGAGGAATTGCGGAAAGGGCCCAAGGTGCCCCGGGGCAATGGGAATCAGATGGGAATATGGGAGGAATGAGCCCCGTCGTGGATAGAATGCACAAGGTTGGTGACTAAGAGACCAAAGAGCTATCTTGTGGTCAACTTGACCACAATTTTAAACTGCTTGTGAAATCAATAAAGTGCGCGTTTCGATTGGAGTCCATTTGTAAGGGCCCTGGTGCAGTATTTGCCGCGAATCTGAGCAGCGATCTTGGGACCATATTCTATTCCCTACAGGTTTGCGCAGGCCTTCCGTGCCATGCCCTGTCCCCTGTGCCTGAGGTGTCATGAGATAGCCAGGCTTTCGTTCTGAGCGCGTTTTGGAGCATAGCGAATAGTCGTGTAGCACCACCCCCGAAGGCTGTCCCAGAGGCCCTATTTCTTCGCGTTAGTCTTCCTTGGAGACTTCTTCTCCGGTTTCTTCTTTCCCTTCCTCGTCTTTCCCGCCTTCTCCTCTTTCGACCCCTCGATTACCGGTACGGCCTCAGCCATCGTGCGTTCAAGCTTCTCAGCGGCCTCCCGTCGGGTCGTATCGGACAGGTGGGCATATCGCTTGACCATCTGCAGGCTCTTGTGTCCCAAGGCCTCCGCAATCGTAATCAAGGATTCACCCTGAATGGCTAGGAGCGAGGCGTGCGTATGCCGAAGCGTGTGAAACGTGACTTTTTGCCGGCGGTCGCTGATGCCTGCGTTCCAGCCAAGGCCTTCAACGACCCTGTCAAAGACATTGGAGAGTTCGCGGATCTTCTCGCCTTGGCGGTCGGTGAACACGTATTCCTCGGGGTATCCAGGCAAACGAGCCTGAAGCATTTCCTTAACGGCCGGAGTCATGAAGGCCTTCCTGGAGGTCTTGTCCTTGGAGTCCGCAATGTTTATGACGCTATTGTCCAGATCCACGTCCATGCGACGGAGAGACACGATCTCCCCGAAACGCAAGCCACACCGGAGCGAGAGGAGGGCGATATCATGGGTGATAGGTGATCTTTCCCTCAGTTTCGCCAGAAGAAGGGCAGCTTCCTCCGGCGACAGGTACCTCTCGCGGCGGTTCTGCAGGGTAGGGAGTTTGACCCTCCTGATGGGGTTCTCGCCGTGCCAGAGGTTCCACGTCAGCGCCTTATTCCATATCATCCTGATCAACACAAGGACATGCTTCACCGTGGCATCCGAGAGGCCCTTCCCGTAGAGGTCGCTCTTGAGCTCTTCCAGTACCATTGGAGTGAGGTCGTCCAGGCGTTTCTTTCCGATGCTGTCCTTGAGGTGCTTATTGTATCGGTTGACGTCGTCATAGCCCTCGCGCGCCTTGTTCTTGGCCGCCCACGCGAGGTATTTGTCCGCTATCGCGGAGAACTTAGGTGCTCTCTTCCGTATATCGAGCTCCCGCCCATGTCGCCTCTCCCGGATCCTTTCGATTCTGATCTGGTAAGCCAGCTCGGCGGTATACTTCTCGGACTGCTTGCCGATCTTCTCAAATACCTTCTTGCCGCCGGCATAATAGGTGATATAATATGACCGATCACCGGACTTCATGGCCCTGGTGAATACTCCTTGATACTTTGTCTTTTCATATCCTTCTGGCATATAATTTTTACCCGTATTACCCCCGTGTAGTCAAAAACAGCATGACGTGCGGTAAATTGGATTTTGCACAGAAACGCTGTAAACACTATATTTTATGCGGTAATACGAAGTCAAGGCAAATGAGGGAAAACAGCGGAAAAGGGGTCAAAAAGGACTTCTAATCCGTAGGTCGCACGTTCGAGTCGTGCCAGGCGCGTTTCTAACCTCCGAGCTTTTCCTTCCGGACCTTTTCGTGGAGCCACACCTTGATGAGGGCGCCCCGGTCGACACCAATCCTGTCCCGGATAGCATCGATGTCCCGTACGAGAGATTCGGCAATGTCAAGCGTTATGCGTACCTTTCTGCCGGGGTGGCTTACCCTGGCCCTGGAGAGGTCAATGAGGTCCGTGATGTCCTCTCCCGCATCGAATCTTCTGTCAAATTCATCGGCGGTTGCGGCCTGACTTTTCTTCTTCATAGATCTTCTTCTCCCTGGTTCTCGAACGGCGTACCGAAATAATTCGTACAGCGTTATCCCTGATCGTGAATATTGCCGTCCAGAGTTTGTCGCCTATAGCGCCAATCTCAATCCACCTCTCCTCGATCGGATATGGCGCCTCGATCTCGACCCTGTTTTCGTCAAGCCAGATCCTTCGGGCCGTCTCAAAGTCAATCCCGTGCTTGTGGCGATTTGAAGCATTCTTCTCTTCATCCCACTCGAATATCACACATAAATTATACAGTAACTGTAGAGATATGCAACATATTCATTATCTACCACCTGTACTTCACGCCAAGTGAACCGCCGTGCTCGGTATGGTCGCCGGACAGGATGGCATCGTAGGAGAGGCAGAGGCCCATGCCCTTTTCGGTCTCCCAGGTGAGCGTAAGGCCGGCGTTGGCGCTGTTCCTGTCGGGTCTGTCGCCGCGGATGGTGAAGGTAGAGAGCGGGGAGCCTGAGAAGATTGCGCTGACGGTGTAATCGTCAGTTGCGAACTCGTGGAGCCACAGCGCCTTCACTTCAGGGGTTATGGTGCCCGATGGCGCCTTGTATTGTTTTCTCAATCTCACCCCCAGGGAACTCAGAAGGGAGGATGCGCGGTCTCTGTCGACGTCGAGATCGAGTGCCCCGGCACCTGTCTCCCTGAAGCTGTCCCGAGCGAGATAAGCTCCCTCAATGGAGGCGACGGGAATGATGTCCACGTGTGGGGTGACAATACGGCGGCCTGTCTCGAGGTGTGCCCCGAGGGCGCGACCGGAGTACGAGGCGCTTGCGGTCCTTGCAATCGCCCCGAAGGAGACGTCCCGGGACGTATCGTACCGGTTGTACCCGTAGGCCATGATGCCTCTGACATGCCACGGCCCTCTTCTGTATGCCTCGTAGAGGGAGCCCTGGTGTCCCGACACCCTGCCGGTATCGGAGAGGTCCTTCATCGTGGTCTTCGAGTGCGAGCAGCCCACGGATGCACCGGCGAGAAGGGAGTCGCCTATCTTCCCGTCGAAGCCGGCGACGATCCCCGCCAGGTCGTAGTCGTACTTCGTTGATATGTCGTTGCCCCGTCTGTTCCCCATACTTCCGTATCCCCTGGCCCACAGGCCCCAGCCGGGTTTCCTGGTGCTCCCCGTGCTGCCGAGGGCGGAAAAGAGAGCACCCGCGGCATCGCTTGCGACAACACCCCTCGCGGCAAGGAGGGGATATCCCGCGTACATCCCCGGAGACCCGCCCGTTACGAATCCGTCCATCCTGTCAGTTATGTTGTTCATGTACCGGCTGAAGGAGGAGAAAGTCGCCCCGGTAAGGGCGGTGTGGACAAGGCCACCCATCTGGTCGTAGGCGCCCCTGGCGCCGGGAATGGTGAGGCTGAGGAGGCTGTCGAAGACGGTGTCCATGTCTCCCGTCGCGCCGGGCGGCACACGATCGAGGGCGGACGCGACGGCCCTCTGGTTCCGGGTGAGGGCCACATCGGTGAAGCTGGTGGAGTTGCGGGTGAGCAGGAGATAGACATGGGTGGGGTCGTAGCT
>MVQP01000142.1 GCA_002067235.1 Syntrophorhabdus sp. PtaB.Bin047 | reverse complement strand
GCACGGCGATTTCCTCGCAAAGTTCAATAATGGACTCAAGGCCATAATGGCCGACGGGACATACGACAGGATCATGGCGAAATGGGGAGTGCCGGCGACGACGAAACCCCCGAAAGAATAGTTCAAGGGTTCAAGAGTTCAAGGGTGCAAAGACGGTTGCAGGTTTCAGCAAGGTTTAAGGACAACAACCGGTGCGGCCGGGCGGGGGAACAAAAAGGCTGAACCGGGGGAAGTGAGAAAGGGAAGGACTGATGGAAAGGGTGAGACTGAAGATAAACGGGGTCTGGCGGAACTTTGTGGTGGAGGCCGATCGCGTGCTTCTGGATGTATTGAGGGAAGACCTGAGGCTCACGGGGGCGAAACAGTCCTGTGACCGCAAGGGGCAGTGCGGGGCCTGCACGGTCATCGTCAACGGGAAGGCGGTGCCGTCGTGCCTGCAGAAGATGGCCGGTCTCGACGGCGCGGAGGTGTTGACCGTGGAGGGCCTCGGCACGCCGGAGAATCCCCACCTGATCCAGGAGGCCTACGTCCTTTCGGGGGCGATACAGTGCGGTTTCTGCACGCCCGGCATGATCATGGCAACGAAGGTCCTGCTCGACGGGAACCCCGACCCCGGCGATGAGGAGATCAAGAAGGCCCTTCAGCGCAATCTCTGCCGCTGTACGGGGTACGTGAAGATCATCGAGGCGGTGAAGCTCGCCGGCAGGTTCATCCGGGGCGAGACGACGCCCGATGAGGTAAGGCCCGACCCGAAGGGGCCCATGATCGGGGTCTCCCATCCTCGTCCTTCCGCCATGCTGAAGGCCTGCGGGCTTGCGGAGTTCTCGGCCGACATCAAACTGGACAATCCCCTCGAGCTGGCGGTGGCAAGGAGCACGGAGCGCCATGCCAGGATCCTGTGGGTGGATACGTCACAGGCCGCGACGATGCCAGGGGTAGTCGGGGTCATGACCGCTTCGGATATCAGGGGCACGAACAGGATCAAAATCATCTCCGCCGACCAGCCCATTCTGGCGGAAGACAAGGTCTACTGCCTGGGGGACGCCATAGCGATCGTGGCGGCGCGGACGAAGAAGGAGGCGCTCGCCGCCGCGGCGGCCGTCAAGGTCGGGTATGATCCCCTGCCGGTCATCACGTCGCCCGTGGAGGCGATGCAGGAGGGCGCCGCCAGGATCCACGCCGAGTGGCCGAACCTCTGTTTCACGCAGCCCCAGATAAAAGGCGATGCCGAAAAGGCGCTTCGCGAGGCGGCCGCCGTGGTGGAGGCGGATTTCTCGACGCAGATCAATCATCAAGCCCCCCTCGAGCCGGAGGCGACGGTGGCCTACATGGAAGGCGAGGGCGAGGACGCCGAGCTCGTGGTCATTGGGAGGAGCATCAACATCCACCTCCACATGGCGGACCTGCAGGAGGGCCTCGGGTACGAGAACGTGCGCTACGAGGAAGCCTTCTCGGGGGGAAACTTCGGGCAGAAGATCGCGATGACCTCGGAGGCCATCGCGGGGGCGGCGGCGCTTCATTTCAGGCGCCCCGCGCGGTACATCCCCAGCCTCGCGGAGTCGATGCTCATGAGCAGCAAGCGCCATGCCTTCGCGATGAAGGTGAAGCTCGCCTGCGGGGAAGACGGCAAGCTGACAGCCTTGACGATGGACCTCACCGTCGACAACGGTGCGTACCAGATAATCGGCATCGCCGTCGTGAAACGGGTGCTGTGGATGCTTTCAGGCTCGTACAACATCCCCAACGTCAGGGCCATGGCGCGGCTCGTGTATACCAACAACCCCGCGGGCGGGGCGGCGCGCGGCGCGGGACCTCCCCAGGCCACCTTTGCCCTGGAGTGCGCCATGGACATGCTCGCGGCAAAGATAGGCATGGACCCCCTCGAGTTCCGGCGGAAGAACTCCCTTCTGCCCGGTCAGAGCGTTTCCACGGGAATGGTGTACGACGAGTGGCCCTTCCCGGAGCTCTGTGACGCCATCAGGCCCGCATACGAGAGGGCGAAGAGGGAAGCGGCCACCCCAAGGCCGGGTCCGGTAAAGCGCGGGGTGGGCATAGCCAGCCACGCCTTCGGAATCGGGACCCCCGCGGACATCGGGAGGGTGGTCGTGGAGCTCGACCCCGATGATGGTCTCACGGTCTTCGCGGCCGTTGCGGACCCGGGGGAAGGCAACGATTCCATGCTCACCCAGATAGCCTCTCACCTTACGGGCATACCCATGGACAAGGTCCGCCTCGTCACCCGCGACACCGACCGGACGACGGGCATGGGCCCCGCGGCGGCAAGCAGGATGACCTACATGGCCGGCGGCTCGCTGGTCCTTGCCATCGAGCAGTTGAAGAAGGCCATGGCGGAAGCGGGCACGCGCACCTATGAGGGACTGAAGAAGGCGGGCAGGCCCACCCATTATCTGGGCTCCAAGATGGCCGCCGGGAAGGACGCCAACATGGACCCCGAGACGGGCCAGGGACTGTCTTTCGAATCCCGTGTCCACGCCATCCAGATGGCCGAGGTGGATGTCGATACGGACACGGGCGAGGTCCGTGTTGTCAGGATGACCACCGCCGTCGATCCCGGCACGGTCATCAATCCCATGAACCTCGAGGGCCAGCTCCACGGGGGCATGGACCAGGGTGTCGGCTTTGCCCTGAGGGAGGAATACATCCACGGCGAAACGAAGGACTGGTTCACATTCAAGTTCCCCACGATGAAGACCTCCTTCGACATGGACGTGATAATCAACGAGACCCCCCGGGCGAAGGGCCCCCTGGGTGCGGTGGGGATCGGGGAGATGGCCATGGTATGCACGGCGCCGGCCGTCATCAACGCCATCTGCGACGCCTGCGGCGTGAGGATCTACGACCTGCCGGCGACACCGGAAAAGGTAAGGAGAATGTTCCAGGTTCAAGGTTCCGGGTCCCAGGTCCGAAGTTGACTGCCGGATACCCGACCTTGAACGTGGAACCTTGAAGGCGGTTTCGACATGAACGGTTTCCATGAATCTCAGGAGAGGACGGGGGATGGTCGGCAGACGACTCGGGTTGTTGCGGGGAAGGAGATCGTTTTCGATGATGAGGGGTTTCTGTGGCGGCCGGAGGATTGGACGGAGGAGGTGGGAAGGGCGCTCGCGTCGGAATCCGGTATGGAGGTGCTCGATGACGCCCGGTGGAGTGTCATCCGTTTCCTGCGGGAGTATTATGCTTATCATGGCAGGGCGCCCATGAACCGCGACCTGAAGGCGGGTCTCGGGATGAGCCTTATGGACCTCGAGGCGCTATTCCCCGGAGGTATCCGCAAGGGAGCGCGGCGGATAGCCGGGTTGCCGAACCCGAGGTCATGCACGTGAAGGATATGCCCGCAAGACCGGTCTATCTCGACAATGCCGCGACAACATTTCCCAAACCCGCGTCCGTTCTCGGGAAGGCGATAGCGACCTATCGCCGGATCGGTGTTTCCCCGGGCAGGGGAGGCTATGACCTTGCCGCGGAAGCCGAGGAGTTCGTCAGGGAAACGCGGCGGAAGGTGGCCCATTTCTTCGGGTCCTCCGACCCCGACCGGGTCATCTTCACCGGCAACGCCACCGATGCGCTGAACATCGCCTTCCAGGGCCTGCTCCACCCCGGGGACCACGTCGTGTCCACGAGGCTCGAGCACAACTCCGTCCTTCGACCTCTTTACCATCTGCGTCAGAAGGGGATCATCGAATACGACCTCGTCCGCTTCGACGGGAAAGGCTTCGTCGATCCCGCGGACATCATCGCGGCCATCCGGCCCGACACGAAGCTTGTTGTCGTGACCCACGCATCCAACGTTCTGGGCACCGTCCAGCCCGTTCGGGAAATAGGGCGGAGCTGCGCCGAGCGCGGTGTGCCGCTCTTGGTCGATGCCGCCCAGAGCGCCGGTGTGGTCCCTATCGATGTTGATGACTGGCACGTCGCGGCCCTTGCCTTCACGGGTCACAAGTCCATGCTGGCGCCGACGGGGATCGGAGGGCTCGTCCTTGCCCGTCAGGTGGAGAACATAGAATCCTCCCGTTTCGGAGGCACGGGGATCAATTCCGCGAGCCCCGTCCACACCCGGGACTTTCCCTACAGGCTGGAGGCGGGCACCCTCAATCTCCTGGGCATCATCGGCCTTTCCGGGAGCCTTGACTATCTTGAGGAAGCGGGTATCGAGGCGGTGCACGCCCGGGAGATGGAGCTCCTCGGGAAGCTCCGCGAGGGCCTGTCCCTGATTACCGGAATAGACCTTTATAGTGTGGAAGACCTTTCCGATCACGTCGCATTGCTGACGGCAAACGTCCGGGGCATGGACCCGCACGATGCGGGGGCCATCCTGGACGGAGACTTCAACATCGCGGTGAGGGTGGGCCTTCACTGCGCCCCCCTTGTCCACGAAGACCTCGGCACCGCTCCACAGGGCACAATCCGCTTCAGCATCGGACCATTCAATACCACCCGACACATAGACCTGGTGCTCAAGGCCATGAAGGAGATCGCGAGGCACGCCGGAGAGGGCTGACGTGCCGCCGACGGCTCATCAGCCGGCGCCGCGGTTCCCGCGCCTGTGGCGGAGATAGTGGGGAAGGGCGGCGAAGGTGAATATGCCCGCCGACAGGAGGACCGGGAAGAAGCAGCATGCGTAGATCCTGCCAAGGGGGACCTTTTCCGCAAGAAAGCCGATCAGGAGAACACCGATTCCCGTTCCGAGATCGTATGAAACGAGGTACGTGGAATTGGCCGCGCCCCTTTCATCGAAGTCCGCGAGGTCGTTGACCGCCGCCTGACACGTCGGCATCAGTATCCCGAAGCCGAAACCGTTCACCACGCCTGCGCCCAGGAACTGAAGAGGGGTTGCCGCCAGCCCGAGCCAGGGCAGTCCGGCCGCGGTCAATGTGAGACCGGCAACGACGAGGTGATGGAAATACCCCCTGTCGAAGAGCCTGCCCAGGAAGAGCCGGGAAAAGAAGATGGACGCCGAGAAACACAGAAAGAAGGCGGTGACGTTCCTGAAACCCCTCTGCGCGGCGTAGATCCCGACGAAGACGATTATCGCCCCGTACGCGATCATGATGAAGAACATGGTCAGGGAAAGAGGAAGGGCTTTCATGTGGAAGAGGCTCCTTACGGAGAATCGTGTCCTGGTGATCGGCCTCGGGGTCGTCCGCGCGAAGAGGGCGATGACGACGGCGAGGAGGGAAACGCACAGCAGGGAAAGGAACATGACCCTCGGGCCGTAGTTGCCGAGCACCTCATTGCCAAACATGGGGCCGATGGTCATGCCCACGGGGATGCACAGGGCAAAGATGCCTATGCCTTCGCCGAGACGCACGGGAGGCACGATATCGGCGACGACGGTGGCGTTCGCCGAGGAACACGTCCCCCATATGGCGCCGTGGACAAGCCGCAGGATGAGCATGGCCGCAACCCCCGTCACCAGGGGATAGAAGCCGTACGCGGCTGCCGAGACGATAAGGGAGATGATGAGGACGCGGAACCGGGGATGATTGTCCAGAATGAACCCAGCAAGGGGACGGGCAATGATGGCGGTGACCGAAAAGGCGGCCATGATCATCCCGATATTCCCCTGGCCCATCTTCAGATATTTCATGAGGTAGACGGGCAGCGTGGGCATGAGAGCGTAGAACGCCCACGCCAGGAGCAATGTCGCCGATATCACGGCTGTGAACTGTTTCGACCAGAGTCTGTTCCGCAACGGGTATCCTTTAATGAGCTGCTGGAGGGATGAGCCTTCCTTGCGCCTTCGGTGATTCAGGAACCTACCATAAAATCCCCGGGAATACAAAAAAGAATGAAACCGGTCATAGGTCATGGGTTATAGGTAATGGGGAAGACAGAACGCAAAACACGTACCGGCCCCTCCCATGACCCATAGCCCACTGCTGTCCAAAATGATCCATTTCCCGGAATGCCCTCCTTATGGAACAGGGGTCCAGGGCAGGCAGGTTCTCCATTCCAGACCAGGTTGGTTCTCTTCTAAAGAGAATAATGACCAATGACCAAATTCCAATGACCAGAGAAAGAGACAATAACCAATAACCAAAAAGAAAACGATACATGCAGTCCATTCTGTCCTTCTCTTTGTTCAATTGGCTATTGGTGAATTGGTCATTATCTTTTTCATTGGTCATTGGAATTTGATCATTGGTTATTCTGTTTCCCTGGCTTGCTCCGGAGAGTCAGCATGTTCGTTGCCGTAGGGTCTATGTTGGACAGGTGGGGGTGAGAGGTGATGGGAAAGGAATCAGATTCTGACGGTAAGGGCCCGGTCCCTTCGCGGGGGTGCAGGAAGGGAGCCGGGCCTCGATCAGGGGGGGTTACATGGTGAAGCGCCACTTGCAGAACATGTCTGCGGGGTGCGGATCGGGGGGTGCGAAGAGACACTCCGTCCTTATCGCGGGATCGATCTCCTTTGCGAAGGCCTCGAAGAGCCGGCGATGCATCTCCTTGCACCTGAATTCCCCGAGGCCGTGTTTCAGGCGCGCCTCCTGAGCGCTGCAATGAGGGACGCTGATCGTGATGGCATCGGCTTCCGGGGATATATCATATCCCACGAGCGCCGCCATGGGGAAAAGGGCGATGGCCCGGGCAAAACCCGTGAGTCCCTTTTCCTCTATGCCAAAACGCCTCACTATCTCCCGGGAGGCAAGACGCGCGGCGTCCTCCCACACCTTTTCCACGACGCTCTCGGCGGAAGGCTGGCCGAACGCATCGGACGCGTGAAGGAACCAGAACCCGTCGATCACCTTGTAGTGCCACAGGACAAGCTCAAGAAAGGTGTTCTTCTGCTCCTGGTCCATGAGATCGAGACTGGGAATGGCCATAACGCCTCCTTTACTTCGCGTATTGTTCCCGAAGGACCTTCTTCTGTATCTTGCCGACGGGGTCCTTGGGGAGGGCGTCGACGAAATCCACGGTCTTCGGCAATTTGTACCGGGCGAGGTGCTTCGCGCAGAATTCGATGAGCTCCTTTTCCGTCACCCGGGCGTCCTTCGCGAGGACGACGACGGCCTTGACCTGTTCGCCCCAGCGTTCGTCAGGTATCCCGATGGCCGCGCACTCGTGCACCGCGGGATGGAGATGGAGGGTGTCTTCGATCTCGTGGGGGGAGATGTTCTCGCCGCCGCTGATTATGAGGTCTTTCTTCCGGTCTATGACATATATGTATCCCTCTTCGTCGAACATACCCATGTCGCCCGTGTGAAGCCAGCCGCCTTTCAAGGTTTCCCGGGTTTCCTCGGGTCTTTTCCAGTAGCCTTTCATCACGTTGGGACCGCGGGCGATGATCTCACCCACTTCGCCAGGCTTGACATCGTTGTCGTCCTTGTCGACGATCCTGACGTGGCAGCTGAAGAGTTCCTTGCCCACGGAGCCGAGACGTTTCAAGCCCTCGCCCTCCAGGGAATAATCCTCCTTGGGGAGGTAGGCGAGCAAGGGAGATGCCTCGGTGAGGCCGTACACCACGAATATGATGTCGGGGCCGAGCACCTCCACTGCCCGCTTCAGGATGGGTACGGGGGTTGTCTGTCCGCCGACGGAATAGCTTCTCAGGGTGCCGAGCTTGTAGCCGCCTTCCTTGTAGGCGTCGAGGATGTCCACGAGGCCCGTGTAGACAAGGGTGATGTTGGTGATCTTTTCCTTTTCCACGAGCTTCCAGAATTCATGGCCGTTGAAATTGGTTACCATAATATTCGTCCCACCCACGTAAAAGTGGCACAGCACCATCGAGGCCTCCATGGTGTGGTAGCAAGGCTGGACGTGAAGGCTCACATCGGATGGCCCGAGCTTGTACGCGATGGTGTGGTTTACCACGGCG
>MVQP01000141.1 GCA_002067235.1 Syntrophorhabdus sp. PtaB.Bin047 | reverse complement strand
CTTGCGCTCGTCGAGCTTGTCCACCATTTCATTGAAGCTCGTCACCAGGGTACCGATCTCGTCCTTGCGGTCCGTCTCCCTTATCTTGACGAGCTCTCCCATGGCGATCTTCCTGCTTGCCATGGCGATCCTCTTGATCGGCTCCGTGTACTTCTCGGCGATGACGAGGCACACGATGATGCCTATGGTGAAGGCGAAGATCATGCTGAGGATCCTCTTGATCTGGTTGCGGTTCTGCAGGAGACGGTAGTCGTCGAGTGCCATGTTGATATGGATATAGCCGATGTTCTGGCCCTTGATCGCAACGGGCATGATGATGTTGTAGAGACGCTGGGTGCCGCTGCGGTGCTCGTCGCCGAGGCGCGCCGTGATCATGAGGTCCTTTTTCCGCGCGGCCTGCTTCTTGTCCGTCAGTTTCTGGGTGGTGCCGATCTTCCTCGGGTCTGAGCTGGCGATGACCTCCGACTTCTCGCTGACGATGGAGATCTCCTTGATCCCCTTCTTGTTGAGCATGTCCACGTAGCTCTTGAGCCGGGCCGTGGAGTCCCCCCGGTAGGTCAGCTCCTCGACGCTGATCTGGATGGCCCTCGTGATGTCGTCGATATTCTCTCCTACCTTGTCGAGAAGCGCCTCTTCGGCCCTCGTGTAAATGATGGTCAGCGAACCGATGGATATGAGAAGGAGGAAGAGAAGGATGAGAAGGAGCTGCGTCCTCAGCGACAGGCTGCGAAAAACGGACTTCACGAATGTGTAGAGTTCCGCTGCCTTTTCCTTCATCCCCCGCCTGCCATCGGTCTCCATGAGCCGGCTATCCTTCGTGTCTGTGCTTGAGGTAGGCATCGATGCGACCTGTGACGATCTCCACGGGAACGAGAGGGAAGACCTCCCGCAGGGGAGGCCCGTCGGACCTTCCCGTGATGAAGGCCCTCAGGATCATGAAGAGGTCCCTTTTCTTAAGACCGGGGGGCGCGGCGAGAGCGCTGGTGAGCTCGTCGAAGGTGAGGCCGTTTCCGGCTGCGAGGCGGGGCCTCACGGCCTTCGCTATCTCTCCGGCCGCGTCCATCTTCATGAGGTAGCGAAGCGCGCTTTCCCTGAACTCCGCCCTGTCGAACATCTCCATGTACTCCCTGAGGTCGGTGAGGGTGGAGGCGTTCTCACGCACGACGGACATCTTCTCCGCCCCGGAGGTGTCGATCCCCGCCCTCTCGAGAAGCTCTGTGAGAGGCATGCGCTTCAGGTATTCCCTGTTGAACCAGAGCAGCTTCTCCATATCGAAAATATTGTCCGAAGCGGAGACGGAGTCAAGGGAAAAGGTCCGCACAATCTCGCCCGCGTCCATCATCTCCGCCGGAATGCTTCGACCCATCGTCGAGAGAAAGTTCACAAGCGCTTCGCTCACTATTCCCATGGCACGGAAGTCTTTGACGCGCGTTGCGCCGTGCCTCTTGCTGAGAGGTTTGCGGTCAGGGCCGATAAGGAGGGAGTGATGCGCGTATTCAGGGGGCCTGCCCCCCAACGCACTGATGAGGGCTATCTGCTTGGGAGTGTTGGAGATGTGGTCCCCTCCCCGTATGACGTGCGTGATCCCCATGAGCATGTCGTCGACGACGACGGCCAGGTTGTACGTCGGGGTACCGTCCTTTCTCAGGATGATGAGGTCGTCCACGTGGCCCCTCGGGAAAGAGAGCTCCCCCCGTATGCCGTCGTGGAATGTTATCGGCCTTCCGTCCGACCGGAACCGCAGGGTGAAGGGCCGTCCCTCCTCCGCGAGCCTTAAGGCCTCTGCGGCGGAAAGGTCCCGGCATTTTCCATCGTACCTCGGGGGCTCGCCCCGCGCGACCGACCTCTGCCTCGCCGCGGCAAGCTCTTCTTCGCCGCAGAAGCACCGGTATGCGAGTCCCTTTTCCAGCAGGGTCAACGCGTGGGACCTGTAGATGTCAAGGCGCTCTGACTGGCGCAGCGGGCCCTCGTCCCAGGCGATCCCAAGCCAGGCGAGGTCTTCCGTGATGGAGCTCTCATAGGCAGCGTCGGAGCGTTCGACGTCGGTATCCTCCATGCGCAGAACGAAGAACCCACCGTTCCTCCTGGCAAAGAGCCAGTTGAAGAGGGCCGTCTTCGCGTTCCCCACGTGGAGATGCCCCGTCGGGCTCGGGGCGAACCTTACCCTGACCATCTTCGCCTCGCATGTCGTGGAGATAGGGGACACATACCTGTTTCAGATCCTGTCCATGAGGACGACGGCGTGCGCGGCGATCCCCTCGCCCCTGCCGGTGAGCCCGAGGCCCTCCGTCGTCTTGCCTTTAAGGCCCACCATGCCCGCGTCGATGGACAGGAGCCCGGCGATCCTTTCCCTCATCGCCTCCCGGTACGGGGCTATCTTCGGCGCCTGTGCCACAACGACGCTGTCGACGTTGACGACCCGGTAACCGCGGTCGCGGGCGATCGCTGAGGTCCGGGCAAGTATCACGGCGCTGTCGATGCCCTCGATACTCTTGTCGGTGTCGGGAAAATGGACCCCGATATCGCCTTCAGAGAGGGCGCCCAGTATCGCGTCGCTTATGGCATGGAGGAGCACGTCGCCGTCGGAGTGACCAAGGAGGCCCTTCCCGAAAGGAATCTCGACGCCTCCCAGGACGAGCCGCCTGCCATCCGTCAGCCGATGGACATCGAATCCCGTGCCTATCCTCATAAGGTTCCCTTGAGCTGGGAAAGGAGCCCCCTCGCGATGGTCAGGTCCTCGGGTGTGGTGATCTTCATGTTGTAAGGGGAGCCCTCGATGACCTTCACTTTCTTTCCCAGGTGTTCGATGAATGTGGCATCGTCATACCCGTAGTGCCTTTTCGCCATCCCTTCACGGTAGGCCTTCACGATGAGGGGGTATTTGAAGGTCTGGGGGGTCTGGACGTGCCAGAGGGAATCCCTCTCCAGGGTCTTCACGACAAACCCTTCCTTGGAGATGACCTTCACGGTATCCTTCATGGGAAGTGCCGGTATGACGGCATCGTACATCTCCATGAGGAAGATGCCTTTCTCAATGAACGCGGGAGACACGAAAGGCCGCGCCCCGTCGTGGATGACGACGACATCGCAGGGATGTTCGATGGCCTCCAGTCCGTTCTTGACAGAGTCCTGCCTGAGCTTGCCGCCTATGACGATCTTCATGATCTTGTTGAACTTGTACGTCTCCAGTATCTCCTCCTGGATGAGAGGAAGGTCCTTCTGGTTGACGACAAAATAGATGCCGTCCACGGCCCGGCAGTCTTCAAATATCTGGAGTGTGTGAACAATGATGGGCTTGTTCTCGATGAGCAGGAACTGCTTGTTGGTGGCGGCACCCATCCTCTTTCCCGCGCCGCCTGCAAGGATGATCGCGATTGTTCTCATGTTGGTATCACGCCTGTTCTTCCAATTGATATTCGTCGGGATAGAGGTAATCCTTCCCCGCCTCTCCCTTGAGCCTCGAAAAGATCATACGCCCCGAGGTCGTCTGGAGGACGCTCGTGACCACGACGTCGACGGCCTTGCCGAGATATTTCCTGGCATCGTCGACCACCACCATCGTCCCGTCGTCGAGATACCCGATACCCTGGCCCTGTTCCTTGCCTTCCCGGAGCACCTTGATGTTCATCTGTTCTCCCGGCAGCAGCGCGGGGCGCAGCGACGTGGCGAGCTGGTTCATGTTGAGGACCTCGATTCCCTGCAGCTCGGCGACCTTGTTAAGGTTGTAGTCGTTGGTGACTATCTTCCCTCCCAGCCGTTTCGCAAGGGCTATGAGCTTCGTGTCGACGTCCTTCAGCTTGGGAAAATCGTAATCCACGATCCTGACGGCGAGGAAACCCTGCTTCTGCAGCCTGTGCAGGACATCGAGGCCCCGGCGGCCGCGTGTCCTTTTCACGGGGTCCTGGTGGTCCGCGATGTGCTGTATCTCGTAGAGGACGAACTGGGGGATGACGAGGGTCCCCTGTATGAAGCCTGTCTCGCATATATCCGCTATCCGCCCGTCTATGATGGTGCTCGTATCGAGGAGCTTGATATCCTTGTCCTCCTCCAGGCGGTCGAACAGGGGAACCTTGGAGAGGTCGATCGTCTTCGATTTCTCCTTCCCGAGGACGAACCCGAGGTAACCCATGATGAAGTAGAAGAGGATGTAGATGGGGAGCGTGATGGGGATGTCCTTGATCAGGGCGAGAAGGAGACGGGACACGAAAAGGTTGGCCACGAAAAGGCTCACGACAACCCCGGTGAGGCTTCCGAGAATGATCTTCAAAGATATGTCCCGGAGCTTCAGCTCGATCTTCAGGATGGCATAACCGAGGATCAGTCCGCACGTCGCCCCGACGAGACCCCATACGCCACTCGAAAGAAGCTCTTTAAGTATGAAATATCCGGTAAGGGTTGTGACGGTCAGGAGGATTATCTGAATGAATATATCCAAGGACTCAACCCTTGTGGTGATTGGCAGTATTTCCTTTCTGGCTGTTGTTGTTGGCCAGGAAGATCTCTTCGATCTCCTGCTCCACTATGAGCTCCTCGGTGCCCAGCGACATGGAGAGCTCCTTGGTGATAAGGTTGCGCGCCATCTCGAACATCTTCTTCTCGCCGAAGGAAAGCTCCTTCCAGTACCGGAGGTTGTAGAGCTCTTTCAGGACCGTCGCGACCTCATAGATAGAGCCGCTCTTGATCCTTTCCATATACTCCTTGTACCGCCTGTTCCAGGGCGAGTTGTCGTGAACGATGTTCTTGTCCCTGAGAATGTCGTAGACCTTGCACACCTCGCAGGCATCGATGACGGTTCTCAATCCGGCATTCTTCGCGCCGTCGATAGGTATCATGATGGTCATGTCCGTATCAAGGATACGGATTATGTAAAATGACTGCTTGGTACCCGAGAACTCCTTTTCTTCGATAGACTCGATCCGACCGACACCATGCCCTGGGTATACTGCAACTTCTCCTACATCAAACATTATGCCTCCGAATAGTTTTTCATCGTTTTTCGGCCAGGTTGCCATATTGTAGCATAATATTGAGAAAAATTAAATAAGTATATGGTTGTTACGCGGTAATCGACAGGGAATTCACGACCCCGGCCACTCCCGAGGGAGAGAGACCGTAAGCGGGGATCAGGATACCTGCTTCTGCCTTTCCAAGAGCTTGAACTTTATATCGTTGACGATCCTGAGGAGCCCCTTTTCGGAGGCAAGGTCGAGGGCGGTCTTGTTGTGCTTGTTCATTATGGTGAGATCGGCCCCCCGGCCGATGAGAAAGTTTATTATGCCGGCGAATTTACCCCTTATGGCACACATGAGAGGCGTATCACCGTCGTGGTCCCGAAAATTGAGGTCCGCGCCATGCTCCACGAGAAGCCTGACGATCTCCAGGTTGCCGCTCTTGCTGGCAAAGGTGAGGGCCGTGCCGCCGTCCCTGTCGGGTACGTTGACATCGGCACCACGGGAGACAAGGAGCCTCAGGACGCCCACCTGGCCGTTCCTGCAGGCATAGGTCAGCGGGGTCACGCCCTGCCCGTTCCGGGCATTGACGTCCGCCCCGTTGTCGAGGAGGAAACGTGCCGTGTCTGTGAATCCGCGCATTGATGCGTGCATGAGGGGGGTGTTGCCGTTGTGGTCCGCATCGTTGACATCGGCACCCTTGCCGATGAACTGGACAACGCTCTCAAGGTCGCCCTTTTCGATGACGGTGATCAATTCACTTGAGAATCGCTTTTCCACCTAGATCATTATATACCACCTCCTGGAAAATGGGAGTTTTTTTTCGCAAAGACACCGGGAAGGGTCGGGAGAGCCTTTCGAAAAATGGATTGATGCCGGGGGAATTTTCCTTTATAATCACTACAATCTTTATCTGGAGGACACAATAATGGTCAAGTCAAGGTTCGCGCCGAGTCCGACGGGAAACCTCCACATAGGCGGCGCCCGGACCGCTCTTTTCAACTATCTCTACACGAAGCATCATGGAGGTATATTCGTCCTGAGAATAGAGGACACCGATGTCGAACGCTCCAAGGACGAGTATGTGAAGGACATACTCGGCGGCCTGTCCTGGCTCGGTATCCACTGGGACGAGGGACCGTACTACCAGATGGACCGCATGGACCTGTACCGGGAACACGCCTACAGGCTCCTCGATCAGGGGTGCGCATACAAATGCTACTGCACGGCGGAGATGCTCGAGGAAAAGAGAAAGAAGGCGCTCAAGGAGGGCGGCAAGCCCCACTACGACAGGACGTGCCGTGACCTTCCCGCCGATGACACCTCCAATGAAGGCAAGCCTTTCGTCATCCGTTTCCGCAGCCCCGTAAGTGGCGAGGTGAGCTTCACCGACCTCATCCGCGGCAGGATCACCTTCAAATGCGAGGAGCTCGACGACCTCATCATCTTCCGGACTGACTCGACGCCCACGTACAATTTCACCGTCGTCATCGACGACGCGCTCATGGGCATCACACATATCGTCCGCGGCGACGACCACATCAACAACACCCCGCGGCAGATACTTATCTATGAGGCCCTCAAGTATCCCGTACCGCAGTTCGCACACGTGCCCCTCATCCACGGAAAGGACAAGGCCCGCCTCTCCAAGCGCCACGGCGCCACGTCCCTTCTGGAATACCGCAACGAGGGATTCCTGCCCGAAGCTCTTATGAACTACCTGGCGCGTCTCGGATGGGCGCACGGCGACCAGGAGATATTCAGTCAGCAGGAACTTATCGAGAAGTTCGACCTTCCCGCCGTGGGAAAGTCGCCTTCCGTCTTCGACATGGACAAGCTGACCTGGCTCAACGGCCACTACCTGAAGACCCTTCCCGCCGAGGACGTAGCCGGAAGGCTCCTGCCCTTTCTCGAAGGCATGGGGATAAAGGCCGCCGCCGACAGCCGTCTCGTCAGGGTCGTCGTCAACCTCCGCGAGCGCGCGCGGACCCTCAAGGAGATGGCACAGATGGCGGAGTATTTCTTCCGTGATGACTTCGCCCTCGATGAGGCCGCCCGCGCAAAGTTCCTCACTCCGGCAACAAAACCTATTCTCGTTGATTTTGCTGAAGGCCTCAAAGGCGTCGCCTCCATGGATGAAGAGGAGACCCTCAAGACCCTCATCGAGGGATTGACGAAGAAGTACAATGCCAAACCCGTCGGGATCATCCAGCCCGTCAGGGTGGCCCTTTGCGGCAGGACCGTGAGCCCCGGGATATTCGAGGTCATCGCTATCCTGGGTAAAGAGGCCGTGGAGAAAAGATTGGTACGAGCCATCGAATCGATCCAATGAAACTGGCCAGACTCGAGATATTCGGTTTCAAATCCTTTCTCAACCGCACCGTCTTCCAGTTCGGCGAAGGGATCACGTCCATCGTCGGGCCCAACGGCTGCGGAAAGAGCAACATAGTGGACGCCATAGTCTGGGTCCTTGGCGAGAGGGGCACGAAGAGCCTGAGGGTCAAGGACATGGGCGACGTCATCTTTCACGGCAGCAACGGGAAGAGGCCCGTCAACATCGCCGAGGTGACCCTCGATCTCACGGAGGGAGACAGGGAGTTCGTCGTAAAAAGACGGATATACCGGGACGGCACGAACGAGTATTCCCTCAACGGCAAGATCGTCCGCCTGAAGGACGTGCAGGACGCCTTCCTGGGAACGGGCCTGGGCACGAACTCTTACGCGATCATCGAGCAGGGGCGCATCGAGGCCCTGATCAGCATGAAGCCCGCCGAGCGGCGCATCGTCATAGAAGAGGCGAGCGGCATAACGCGGTTCGAGGAAAAGAAGCGGGACGCCGTGAACCGCATGGAAGAAACGACGTCGAACCTGGAACGCATCGACGACATATACCGGGAGATCACCGCCTCGTTCGGCAAGGCGGAGCAGGAATGGGAGCGATGGAAGGCACACCAGGAGCTGGCCGACAGGCTCCACGAGATA
>MVQP01000140.1 GCA_002067235.1 Syntrophorhabdus sp. PtaB.Bin047 | reverse complement strand
CTATGGCATCGACAACCTCGGTTTCCTGAGGGACGACAAGGAGAAGATAAAGAGCGTGCTCAAGAGGCCCTACGGTTTCATCCTTTCGACGGGTCCCACGGGAAGCGGCAAGTCAACGACGCTCTACGCCATCCTGAACCACATCAACTCGCCTGAGAAGAACATCATCACCATAGAGGACCCCGTGGAGTACACGCTGGAGGGCCTCGCGCAGGCCCAGGTCAATCCGCGGGCGGGGATGACATTCGAGAGCGGGCTTCGCTCCATCCTGAGACAGGACCCGGACATCATCATGGTCGGCGAGATACGCGACCGTGAAACGGCTAATATCGCCGTGCACTCGGCGCTCACCGGACACCTCGTCCTGTCGACGCTCCACACCAACGACGCCGCAAGTGCCGTCACGAGGCTCGTGGAGATGGGGATAGAACCCTTCCTCGTGACATCCTCCGTGAGCTGTGTCATCGGCCAGAGGCTTTTGAGGAAGATCTGTCCCGAATGCAAGGAATCTTATTACCCCGCGCCATCCGTACACAAGACCTTTCAGATACGGGAGGACGTCCTGCTCTACAGGGGGAAGGGCTGTCCAGCATGCAAGTACAAGGGATACCGCGGCAGGACGGGCATCTACGAGGTCCTCGTCATGGACGACGAGCTCAGGGAGCTTATAAATAGCAGGGCCCCCGCCGAGGTCTTGAAGAAGAAGGCCCACGAAAAGGGCATGAGAGTCATGCGGGACGACGCCATCATGAAGGTCCTCTTCGGCACGACGACGCTTGAGGAGGCTTTGAATGTCGTGCAGGAGGAGTAACGCCAATGCTATCCCGCGCCCTTTCACGTTGTCATCCAGCCGTACCCCTTTCACGTTGTCATCCCGGCGAAGGCCGGGATCCAGGAAACCCCTCCGCGACGAGGACCACATCAGAACTGAGAGGTGCAAGGCATAGCCATGCCTGTTTTCGCATATAAAGCAAGAGACGAACGGGGCCTCCTGGTTCAGGGAAACATAGAGGCGGCGACCCAGAGGGACGCCATGACCCAGCTCGACGCCATGGGATATATCCCGGTATCGGCAAAGGAGGCAGGGTCGAAGAGCACGACCTCGGTGGACGATTTTCTCTTGCGCTTCCAGAGGATCAAGCACGACGATCTCATTTTCTTCACCCGCCAGTTCCAGACGATCGTGCGTTCCGGTATTCCTATAGTGTCCGGGCTTCGTGCCCTCGAGGAACAGACTACGAACCAGAGGCTGCAAAAGGCGATCAAGAATGCCGCACAGGAGATCGATAAAGGCTCCAGCTTGTCTGATGCCTTGGGAAGACAGAAGGGTGTCTTTTCCGAGATCTATGTCAGCATGGTGCGGTCAGGTGAGACGAGCGGCAATCTCGAAGAGGTACTTGAACGGTTGTCGGGGCTTCTCGAGTTCCAGATGAGAACGAAAGAAACGATCAAGTCCGCCATGAGGTACCCTGTATTTGTTGTAAGCACACTTGTTATAGCGTTTATCGTTCTTGTCAATCTCGTTGTTCCGAAGTTCGTTCCCATGTTCAAAAGCTCAAAGGTCGCACTGCCTCTTCCCACACAGATACTGCTGGTCATTAATGACATCTTCCAGAAGTACACGACTCCGGTCATAATCGTCCTCATTGTCCTCATCGTCAGCTTCTTTCTGTATAGACGGACGGCAAACGGAAAATACACCATCGACGTCATAAAGCTCAAGATTCCGCTTATTGGTGTCATCATTCTGAAGACATGCATGAGCAGGTTTGCCTTCACCTTGGAGAACTTGGTCAGTTCAGGCATTCCCATCATACGCACTCTTGATATCGTGTCACGCACGGTGGGCAATGAGTTCATAGCGAAGAAGGTCCTCGAGATATCCGCCAGTATTGAAAAGGGAAAGGGGATATCAAGACCTTTGAAGGATGCCAGGATCTTTCCTCCTTTGGTCATCCATCTTATAGCTACCGGTGAGGAAACAGGTTCGTTGGAAGAAATGCTTAAGGAAATCTCGGGCCATTACGACCGGGAGGTAACGTACACCGTCAACAGGCTTTCGGCCTATATAGAGCCAATCCTGACGGTTGGTCTTGCGGGAATGGTTCTTTTTCTTGCTCTTGCTATTTTTATGCCCTGGTGGGATATGATGAAAGCTATGCGGGGTGGTGGTTGAAAGGTTTTTTCAGAGACCCCGGTAATCTGCGGTACAGCCTCAACACGATCGTACCACTGGTAGCATTTCTTACAAGTCTGTTTTCAATCGCTATCGCCTTGAACGTCATCGCTCCCGTCAGGAGCAACGTCGTGTGGTTCTGGATCTTCGGTGTTTGCCTTTTCTCCGCCCTCTGCGGCCTGATAGTGGTGAGGGCCATGACACAGCCCATCAACGACCTTGTCAAGAAGGCCGAACAGTTCGTCAGACTCGAAGAGTTCAGGAAGGAGCGGGGCCAGATGATGGAGGTCTACAAGCTGATAGAGCGCCTCATGGACCACATTCAGACCCGGGCCGACGAGGGGGAGCGCTCAACCCTTATCGAAAGCATGGAGAAGCTGGACTACATCATCCCTCTGGGCTACATGTCGCTTATGGTTGCCCATGAGGTGAGAAACCCTCTCAACACCATTACGGGTATGAGCGAGCTCCTGCAACAAAGGGTGACCGATGAGTCCCAGAAGCGTTACATAGTCGCCATGCTGGAGGCTTCGAAGAAGATCGACGTCTTTACCCGCGAACTTCTTGACTTTACGGACAATGAGCTGGCCCTGGAAAGATTCAATATCTATGAGGTCATCCATGATTCCGTCAATGCCATAAAGGCAGACCATCGGGATGTTCAGATAGACTATCCCAGGAAAGGCGATCTTGTTTGCCTCGCGGACAGGACCAAGCTCTACCAGGTGGTGCACAATGTCCTCAAGAACGCCGCCGGTTACGAGAAGGGCGGGGGTACCGTAAAGATCAGTGTAGAGCGCGACGAGGCAAAGATCTCGATAGGCATCTTCAACAGGAGTTCAAGGATCCAGAAGAGCGAATACGATTCGATCTTCAAGCCCTTTTACACGAGGAAGAAGGGTGGCAAAGGTCTCGGGCTCTTCATCGGCATGCGGAATATGAAGCTCCATGGAGGAGACATCACGGTGGACAGCGGAGATGAGGGCACGACCTTCACGATAGAGCTGCCGGTGAAAAAGAAGGAACGGAAGGCCGGTATCCAGGAAGGTCAAAAAGGAATAGGGACATGAACGAGCGGATAATCATCATTGAGGACGATCAGGGCGTACGGTTTTTCCTGGAGGAGGCCTTGAAAGGTGAAGGCTACAGGGTGAGTTCCTTCGAAAGCTACGAAGACGCCATGAGGTCCATAAACAACAGCACGGGTCTCGTGATCATGGACATCAGCCTGCCCGGTATGGATGGTCTTTCCGCCACCACCGATATCAAGAAGAGATACGACGTGCCGATCCTGATCATAACCGCTTACGGGACCAAGAAGAACGCGCTGGAAGCGATAAAGAGGGGTGCCACGGACTTCTTCGTGAAGCCCATCCTTCTCGATGAGCTGAAGGTCATGTTAAGAAGGGTTCTGGGTACGAGGAAGCTGAAGAAGGAAGTGGAGCAGCTGCGGGAGAAGGAACTGGAAAACCACGTCTTTCATGGTGTTGTGGGTAAGTCGGTGCAGATGAAAGGTATATTTAAAGAGGTTGAAAAGATAGCCGGCAAGGGCCTCAGCATTCTCGTAACGGGCGAGACGGGTGTCGGGAAGGAAGAAGTGGCGAAACTCGTCCACCTTCTATCAAAACGGAAAGGCGAATTCGTTGTCGTCAACTGTGCCTCCATCCCGGACAACCTTCTGGAAAGCGAACTTTTCGGCTATGAAAAAGGTGCGTTCACGGGGGCTGTCCAGCAGAAGGCGGGGAAGTTCGAGGTGGCCCACGGGGGCACCATCGTCCTCGACGAGATCGGGGAGATGAGCCCCTATCTCCAGGCAAAGCTATTGAGGGTTGTAGAGAAGCAGGAGATCGAGCACCTGGGTTCGACGAAGACGAGGAAGGTGGACATTCATGTCATCTCCACGACCAATCGGGTCCTCGAGAACGAGATCAAGGAAGGCAAGTTCCGGGAAGACCTTTATTTCAGGCTCTCGCAGATCCACATCGACATACCCCCTTTGAGGGAAAGGCGCGAGGACGTTGAGGTCCTTGTGGACTATGTCCTGCACAGCATCGAGAGAGAAACGGGCCGGGTGATCACGATATCCGACGATGCCGTGGGGCTTCTCATGAAGTACCCTTGGCCCGGCAACGCCAGGGAGCTGATAGGCACCATCAGGAGGGCCTCCGTCATGAGCGACGGTGATATCATCGGTCTTGACGACCTGCCTCTTCATCTTCGGGCGGAGCAGCCCCTCTCGAGCCCCGTGTATTCCGACCAGTCTCTGGATGACGCCATATCGGTCCTGGAAAAGAACATGATCGTTGACGCCCTCAAGAAGGTCCGGGGATCGCAGGCGAAGGCGGCAAAACTTCTCGGGATATCGGAACGGAGCATGTGGTATCGGGTCAAAAAATACGAGATAGAAACCTGATAAAGCTACAAAAATTGTTGTTCTTTTTTGCAAAAATTGTTGTTCTTTCACAACGGGCCGTTTTGGGCTGACGCCTCCCGGGAGCGGGATTCCTTTCGGGAATGATTTTCATCAGGTGTCAACCATTGATATTATTATATCTGTTGCAATTTGAAGTGCTCTGGGGTATAAAAAAAACCTCAACACATTGTCTGGATTGGATGATAGGATGGCGGCACAGGACTTGCAATAGTGTCAAGCATATCGCGGTAAAACGCACTACCAGGAGGGACATCAATGAAGACGGTCAAGAACGATAAAGGTTTCACCCTCATAGAATTGATCATTGTCATAATCATCATCGGCATACTTGCAGCGGTTGCGGTGCCGAAATATATGGAGATAAAAGAACAGGCATCGCACGCATCGGCTCAGGGTATCCTCGCGGCATTAAGGGGTGCAAGCGCGCTTTACTATGCTGAGGCCAACCTAAAAGGTTCCGGGAACTACAATATGATAACGCTTGTGGGCAGTGGCACCGTAGTGGGCGCTGCGAATATTCAGGGTGTCACATCGTCAGCTGTTGGGGAGAAGACCTTCTCATTCTTCCTACCGGGCGGGTACACGTATACTTTTACTATCCTTACCGATGCTGCTTTGCCAACAACTCCAGCTGGTATAGTTTGTACCTCTTGGGTGGCCGCCGCCGGTGAGGTGCAGTCTTGCGCTAACTGGTGATTCTGCAGAATAGAGGTTGTTCTGACTCTTCGATTTTGTCCGTAATCTATATACTGCTGTTTACCTGCATCAGTTGTCTTTTCTTTCATCCGGTCTTATCGGGTGTGTTTGTGTTTTCGGAGCGAGATCTCGCTCCCTTCTTTATCCCTCCCAGGCTTCTCTGGGTGTCGATTGTAGAATCGGGTGGAATGCCATTATGGAACCCCTATAACTACAGCGGAATCCCTCTTCTGGCAACTCTGCAGCCTGGCATTTTTTACCCGCCGCATATTCTTTATCTTCTTTTACCTTTTAATATCGTTTGGAACTGGCTGATCGTCCTTCATTTCGCTCTCGCAGGTGTCAGTGTATACTTTCTGCTCCAGTATCTGAAGGTATCGCGTCCCGGCTCATTTGTCGGGGGCATTATCTTCATGCTCTCGGGATATCTTGTGTCCGTACATAACCTCTTGCCGCACCTCTTATCGGTGTCATGGTTCCCGCTTGTGGTTCTTTTCTTCATAAAATCTCTCAATAGTGGTCGGGTGCGACATATCATCTTGACCGCAGTGTTTCTCGCCATGGAATTCCTTGCCGGGGCACCCGAGATTGTCATGTTGACCATACCGGTCATGCTCATGTTTGCACTGTTCGGGAAGACGATTATCGCCAAGGATGTAGCGTTCCTGTTTCCATGGAAAGTGTTCTTCCTCGTTATCTTCTTGTTTTCCCTCCTTGTCTCTGCTCAATTCCTGCCTTTTTACGAACTGAAGCAGCATAGTATACGGGTTACAGGTCTACCGTACAGAGAAGCGATAACCTGGTCATTGGCCTGGAAGGACTTTGTGCAGTTCTTTTTACCAGACCCTTTTGGATATGGCCAGAATGACCAGAAGTACTGGGGCAACCAATCCTGGCTCAAGACAGTCTATCTGGGAATGGTTCCCTTTGTTCTCTCTGTCTTCTATTTCATGGGAAGGGACAGGAAGCGATGGCTATTGCTCGGGCTCGTTGTCCTGTCTTTGATCTTTGCACTCGGGGGCAACACCCCTCTTTACAAGATTCTTTACAAGATTCCACCTTTTAGCGGCATACGGTATCCTGTGAAGTTTCTTTTTCTGTTCTTCTTTGTTGTCTCAGTCACGGCTGGGTTTGGATTTGACAGTCTTCGCGAACAGGTGGAGAGGGGAGACCGGATAACAGGAATACTCGTCAAGTACTTTCTGGGCGCAGGTATCGTGTTCCTGCTGATCTGGGGATGTGCGAACATTTTTGATGGGCATATATCCAGATATCTTGACGCGCATGGCATCAAACCGCCTGTCTTCAATGAAATATGGTTTAATCTGCACAACCTCAAGAGGTTCTTGTTCATCTCCTTCCTGTTTTGCGTGATGCTCTACCTGTACCTGCGCGCAAGGAACAGAAAATGGATCGGACTTGGTATTGTCGTGGTCTTAGTAATCGACCTTTTTCTTGCAAATTACGGATATTACGGTAGAGTTCCCTGGAAATGGTTTACTGCAAAGACCGGGTTCGTAGAAGCTTTGTCTGCAAACAGAGAAACCAGCCGATACTTTGTGACGCCGAAAACTGAAAAAGATTTTGAGTACGTTCTATATGGGAAGCCCATTGCATCTTCTCCGTACGCGTCGATGTTCATGCTGTACAGTGTTGGAGGTGCGGAGGTCATGAGGGTATTCTACGAAGACCTTTTCACGACTATTAGTTCCTGCGGAAGAAAGATTGAAACAGGCCAGAGGTATTTTGATCTTACCGGCACGAGGCACATCATCACGTCTTATGAGGTAAAGGACGAAGGTTTCAGACTTGTCAGGCAGGAGACGTTGGGCGACAAGAAAGCTTACCTGTATGAGTATATGAGACATTCAAAACGATCTTTTGTTTGCGGGAAGGGCTACTTTGTTGAAAGCGACCAGCGAGCCATCGACATGCTGCGAGACGAGGCAATCGATTTGAAGAGGGAGCTGGTGATCTCGGATCCTGACAGAAGAGGGACGAAAGGCGATGTGCGGACTATCGGAAAGGCAGATATCCTGTCTCTGAGGCCTAACGAAGTTGTTGTGGCTGCTGAATCTGACGACGAGGCCTTCCTGTATTTAAGCGACACTTACTACCCCGGATGGCGGGCTTACGTGGATGGCAGGGAGACGAAGATATACCGGGCGAACCTTGCATTCCGTGCTGTCGAAGTGCCGAGGGGCAGGCATACCGTTGTATTCAGGTACGTGCCTGTGTCATTCTATAGTGGCCTCGTCCTGACCTTGCTGGGGATAGTGCTTTGCATATGGTTGTGGCGCAGGGATGAGAGGAAAGCTGCCGTGTCAGGTGACGTGCGAGGGAACGAGACTCCGGGGGATGCAGTTTCAGGGACATGAAAGCTGGTGAAAAAGGCTTTGCCCGCTGGAAGCAATACGCGGCAAGGAAGACTGCCGTCAAGGCGAACATCCTTGTTCCCGCGGAGTTGAGAAAAGGCAGGATACTTGATATCGGTTGCGGGTTTTTCCGCAATCTCGGGTCAGAGACGGGTTTTTCGGAGAAGTACGGCCTTGACAAGGGGATCGGCAGAGAGGCCAGGACGGAATTGAAGAGAAGGCACGACCTGGCCCTGGTCGATGTTGACCTGGAGTACACCACGCGCATGCCTTTCGGAAGTGAT
>MVQP01000139.1 GCA_002067235.1 Syntrophorhabdus sp. PtaB.Bin047 | reverse complement strand
GAGCAAACGTTTCATTAGACTACCTCCTGAAAAAAGTTTAACAACAATCCGTAGAATTCACGGTTCGACGGCCATGTTGTCCGGCTACCGTGTTGATTCCGGACTTTCCGAATCTGTTACACCCCGGTGGTCCCATGTCTTCCCCTGTGCCGCAGGGCACGATTTCAGCGTGTGTTCCATGAGATCATACCATTTGTTTGTTCTTGAGCGGCTCCACTTTCGATCGCCGGCCCTCCGCCGCCCCCTTCGAGGCGGCCGCCGTTTTGGCTTCATCGCCGCCCGCCGGCTTGATCCCGTTCATGATGAGCTCGATCGTCTGCTCGCGGAACTCCAGAAGGTCCCAGCTTTCATCCTTGAGAAGCCAGCGTGTAACGTAATGCTCGAGAGTACCGAGGAGCAGTTCCCGGATGATGACCGGGTCCATGTCGTTCCTCACGGACCCTTCCCGCTGCCCCTGCTCTATAATGTCGCCAAGCATCTTCAACCACCCCCTGAAGAGGCGGTAACCGTTCGTTTTCTGGAAATTCCTGTTAACCCTCAACTCAAGCATGGCTATGCGCGCGTAGTCTGGGTTTGTTTTGAAAAAGTAGAGATAGTACCATGCGAACTTTGCCAGCTTGTTGCGGGCATCCTGGATCCCCTGCAGATGGAGCTCCAGGCCCTCGCAGAAGGCGTTCGTCCGGTCATTCGGTATAAAGAACAGGAGGTCTTCCTTGTTCTTGAAATGCTGGTAGATCGTCCCTTCCGCCACTTCGGCCTTCTGGGCGATCTCCGAGATGCTGGCCTCGAGGTAGCTCTTGCCGCCGAACACCTCGATGGCGGCCTTGACTATCTGCTCCCTGGTCGCGTCCTTTTTTCTTTGATGAGTTACGCTCATAAATTAGATGAATATTGTTTATTTCATTCTGCGCCACATGTCAAGTAAATAATTGCACAAAGCTCTCGTCAGTTTTTGTCTTGGCCTTAACCTATTGATATTAATAACTGTTATAGGTATCCTCTCCTGCCCTTCTTTGTCCATCACAAAATGAGTCTTATTCAGTTTTACTCTGAATCGTGTTCATTTTTGCCAAAATGACGTTAGATATTTCATAGAATGCACCGCTATCTCACAGCATGAACCCCATCCGCCACACGGCGGCCACGGCCATAACGCTCAGATGTGCTCAGTATTTCTTCCCGAAGGGGTTAACGATCGGCCGCGAACCGAGGCACAGGACCTGGTTGCGGTTCTCCAGCTCAATCGCCTGGTCCAGGCTCGCCGACAGGTTCCTGTTTATCGTCTCCTTCGTCATCCTGAGGCCGAGGACGGACTTTGCGACCATCTTATTCGCCAGCTCGCGGGCTTTCGGGAGAAGTCCCTCTGCAGGTGCCATGTGATTGGCGAAGCCGTAGCGGCAGGCAGTTTCCGCATCCATGACATCGCCCGTCAGGAGATACCGGTTGGCTCTGCCGAGGCCCACCTGCCGGGGCAGGTAGTAACTGCTCATCATGTCGCCGCCGGAGAGGCCGATGTTGATGAAGGACGGCAGGAACCGGGCCGACGGGTCGACAACCCTCAGGTCGGCACCGAGGGCAATACTGAACCCGCCCCCCGCCGCCCAGCCACGGATCGCTCCTATTATCGGCTGCGGGGCCCTTCTCATCAACAACACGACTTCGGACATCTCGTCTGCCGCCCGGTACATCTCCTCGAGAGGACGGCTGTCATCGCCAAGCTCGCTGAGGTCTGCCCCGGCACAGAACGCCCTTCCCGCTCCCGTGAATATGATGACGCGGCACGACTCCTCGTCATTCTGCCGTGACCGCCAGAAATGGAGAAGCTCCTTCCTCATCGTGCGGCCGTGTGCATTGAGTTTCTCCGGCACGTTGAGGGTCAGCGTGCCTACCGGACCGTCCAGTTCATACAGCAAAGTCTCGTACTCCATGGCTGCCTCCCGGTGTATCATGGAACGCGGGCGCAGGCGGCATGACCGACATGGAACCCGTCCCATATGGCTTCCTGTATGGTGCCCGGCCGTCTTGCATCGCCCACGGCGTATATTTCCGGTATTTCCATTTTCAACGTGTCGTAGAGATCTCTCCGGGGCACCAGCCCCATCGCCAGGACCAGTGTGTCACACCTCACGGACACTGTCTTGTAGACATCGTCGGTGACGATCACCGCTCCGGTGGCGACCTGGCGAATGTGCATGCCGTTGAGGAACACCACATCCTCCCTTTCGAGCATCTCGAGAAGCATGCTCTCGTTCGCCTCAAACCCCCCCGTTGATATATCGGGGAGCTCTTCCACTACGGTGACCTCCCTGTCCTGCCCGGCGAGCCACAACGCAACCTGGCAACCGATAAGGCCGCCTCCAGCCACGATGACATGCTTGCCGCACTTCCTCCTGCCCAGCAGCACGTCCGTGCATGTCGCCACATTCCGCCCGTCGGCCCCCGGAATTTCCAGGCGGGAAGGTGTCGATCCCGTGGCGACGATCACAGCGTCAGGTGTCTTTGCCCGCACCATTTGAGGCGTCACCTCCACCCCGCACACGACGGTGACCCCCGAGGCGTAGGGACGGCGGCGGGAAGCAGGTGCCCGCCGATTTGCGAGGCAGTCTCGTAGAGTTCGACATGATGCCCCCTCGATGCGACCGTCCTTGCTGCTTCCATGCCGCCGATCCCTCCGCCGATCACCATAACGTTCTTCACTGACCGCACGTATCCGGCGGATTGCAGACGTTCCCTGCCACACGCCGGATTCACCGCACAGCTGAGTGGTTTGCGGTCCTGGCTTATTCTCCTCAGGCAATAGTGACATCCGATGCAGGGTCTGATCCTGCTGCGGCCTCCGCTTCTCACCTTCATCGGCCAATGGGGATCCGCAAGAAGACCTCTCCCCAGGGCGATGATATCTGCCTGTCTCCTGGCCAGAACGTCTTCCGCCGCCTCCGGAATGTCCAGCCGGCCGACGGCTATGACGGGGACGTCAACGACCGCCTTCGTCTTTGCCGCCAGGTCCACCATGCAGGCATGCTCCTGGTAGACGGGAGGATGCGCCCAGTAACGGCTCTCGAAACAACCCGCATCGATCTGCAGGGCGTCGAAACCGGCTTTCTCAAGGTGCCTTGCCATTTCCAGCCCCTCCATCACGTCCCGTCCCGCTTCCTCACCGCTCTCGCCGGGGAGGATGCCTGACCAGGGACCCGGAGATCTGCCGCTCATGTAATGCTTCAGCCCGAACTGGTAGACAACGGGAAAATCCGCTCCCGCCTCCTTCTTCACCGCGTTGAGAACCTCCACGGCAAACCTGAGCCTGCCCTCGACGGACCCGCCATACCTGTCGGTCCTCCTGTTCCAGACAGCTGTTGCGAACTGGTCGAAGAGATACCCTTCGTGGCCGTGGAGCTCTATGCCGTCCACGCCAACCCGAGCAAGGCGGCCTGCAACCTCGCCGAAGGCCTGGACGATTGCCTGGATCTCGTCCGCGGTAAGTTCTCTCGTCATTATCGACCCTTTCCAGAAGACAGGCAGGACGCTTGAGGACACCGGGGTATTAACCGTATCGATGAAGTCCGGCGGGAGGACCCTTCCCAACCCCGCAGTGAGCTGAACGAAGACCTTCGCACCGTAATGATGAAGCGACTCGGCCAGTTCGCCGTAAGATGCCATCGCCTCGAAACCGGGAGGGGTCGGTCCCGGAAGCCTCTCGACAGTGTTCTCCACCCGGGTACAGCCCGTGATGATGAGGCCTGCCCCGCCCCGCGCCCTCTCCAGGTAGTAATCGATACAGCGCTGGGTGAGACTGCCGTCAGGATTTACGAGGCCGCCGGTCCTTATGGGGGCCATCGCTATCCGGTTCTGCATCTGAACACCGCCTATGCTGACGGGTTCAAAAAGAGGTCCGAACCCGTCGACGGTCCCTTTTCTGACCATATCCTCGGCCCTGCTCTTCCTTACGCCCGGCCCGGGCGCGCCTGCGGCGACCTACCCTTTCCCTTTCTTCTTGAATGGGTTCGCGATCGGCCGCGACCCGAGGCACAGCACCTGATTGCGGTTCTCGAGATAGATGGCCGTCTCGAGGCTGGCCGCCCCTATGTTCTGCCCGATGACCTCTTTCGTCATCCTCAGGCCCAGAACAGACTTCTGGACCATCTTCTCCGCCAGCTCACGCGCCTTCGCCATGAGCTCACCCTCGGGCACGAGGTAATTGACGAGACCCCACCTGTAGGCGGTCTCGGCGTCCATCGTCTCCCCCGTGAGAAGATATTCGTTGGCGATCGCCAGGGGGACCTGCCGGGGGAAGTGGAAACTGCCGCCCATGTCCGTCCCCGTCAGGCCAATGTTGATGTATGAGGCTATGAACTTCGTCGTTGGATCGGCCACACGCAGGTCACAGGCCAGCGCAAGGCTGAAACCGCCTCCCACCGCCCATCCGTGAACGGCGCCGATGATGGGCTGGGGCGCCCGTCGCATGAGGAGGATGACCTCGGAGATCTTGTCCTGGTCTATGTAGCGTTGCTCCGGGGTCTGCTTGTACACGGGCGTATTCGGATCGTCTATCTCCTCGATGTCTCCGCCGGCACAGAAGGCCTTGCCCTTGCCCGTCATTATGATTACCCGGCATTCTTCCTCGTTGTTCTGCCGCTCCCTCCAGAAATGAAGGAGTTCCGCCCTCATCTGTATCGTATGGGCGTTCAGTTTACCGGGAACATCGAGCGTCAACGTGCCTATCTGTCCGTCGAGATCGAAATGAAGCGTCTCGTACATCATTGGGCCTCCTTTAGGATTTTCACCAGTTCGAGCTTTTTCACCTTGTTCGTGGCAAGCGTTACGGGGAGCTCTTTCATGAATTCCACCCGTCTCGGAACCTTGTAGTTCGCAAGCCGTCCCTTGCAGTATTCGATCACCTCTTCCTGGGTGGCCGTCATCCCGTCGCGCAGCACAAGGCACGCAACGATGAGGTCATCCTTGCCTTCCTGAGGAAGTCCCACCACCGCCGCCTGTTCGACATAAGAAAGCCCGTAGAGCACTTCCTCGACCTCCAGGGGGTAGATGTTGAAGCCGCCTCCAATGATGAGGTCCGTCTTTCTTCCGAGGAAATGGAGGTAACCGTTCTCGTCCATCATCCCGACGTCGCTCGTATAGATGAAACCGTCCTTGTCCACCACCTTTGAAGTCAATTCCGGGTTCATGTAATAGCCGATCATGAGGTTCCCGCCGCGGAGAGCGATCTCCCCGGGCGTACCCACGGGCAACGGTCCACGATTCTCATCCACGATACGGGCCTCAGCGCCCCGCACCGGTTTGCCGATGGTGGTTGCCTTCACTTCGGGCAGGTCGTCATATTCACTGATCGTGCTGCAGGGGATCTCGGACAAACCGTAGGCGACGCTCAGATTGCATCCCATGTCTCCCTGGACCGCCTTGACGAGCTCAAGAGGACACGTCGCCCCGGACATGTATCCGGTGCGCAGGGACGAGATATCATACTTCCTGAAGTCCGGAAGGTCGAGCATGTAGGCGAACATCGTGGGAACACCATAGAGCACCGAAACACGGTGCTTGTCGATGAGTTCCATTGCCCTTTGAGCGTTGAAGACATCCATAATGACCATCTTGCATCCGCAAAGGATGGCATGGGAAGGTATGGTGAAACCACCGAACTCATGACAGAAGGGCAAAGGGTTGAGGAGCACGTCCGCATCGGTTATCTTCATGCGTTCCGCGTTGCGGATGCCCGTCCACACACGCCCGTGGTGGGACCCTACCACGGCCTTCGGCTGTGACGTCGTCCCCGACGTGAAGAGTATCGACGCGGGCTCCGAATCCGACACCGCCTGCGCCTTCAGGGCCGCTATCTCATCGCTGCCGGCCCAGTAGCGGAAGATTTCCTCGATGTCCATCATGCCCTTCGAGGGGGTCCCGCCATCGACATAGATGTTGGCCAGCTTCGGAAGGCCGGGACGCACCTCGTCCAGTATGGCGACGAAATCGGCCTTGAGGAATGCATTGATCGTAAAGAGAAACCTGGCGGACGAGAAACCGAGCATGAAATTCAGCTCGTGCGCCCTGTACCGGGTGTTGAGGGGAATGATGACGGCGCCCGCCTTCAGTATGGCGAACATAAGGAGCAGGTATCGTATGCTGTTGTGGTACAGAAGACCGCAGGGCTCGCCCCTGACAAGACCCTTCTTCCTGAGAGCCGCGGCAAGGTGGTCCGTGGCTTCACTGAACTCCCGGAAGGTGAGCGACTGAACGTCATCGGTAACAAACACCTTGTCCGGGTGCCTGTCCGCCTGCGCGTCGAGCACCTGCGCGAAATTCAATCCTTCGTACTCGCCAAGGTTCGGCAACTCCTGTGATGCCCCGGCTTTTGTCTTCTGAGTTTCCATTTCATCCTCCGCTATGATCTGCATGACAGAGCAGTAAATGAGCAGCGAGCTCCAATCGCGTCGCTTATGACTTCTTCCCGGCCATTCCCAGGTAGGCCTCCCGCACCCGCTCAGAGCCTTTCAACTCCCCGCACTTCCCTTCCATGACGACTTTGCCAAGGTCGAGAACATAGCCCCTGTCACCAAAGGAAAGGGCGAGGTTCGCGTTCTGTTCGACGAGAAGGATCGTGAGCCCCTTCTTCTTGAGCACCTCCAGCGTCTCAAATATCCTGTCCACAAGGATGGGTGCGAGACCGAGGGATGGTTCGTCAAGAAGGAGGAGTTTCGGATGGCTCATGAGCGCCATGCCTATCGCGAGCATCTGCTGCTGCCCGCCGGAAAGGCTCCCCGCTTTCTGGTCGAGACGATCCTTGACTTCCGGGAAAAGGCTGTAGACAAACTCAAAATCTCCGTTCAGCTCATCCTTCGATATCTTCCTGTACACCGGGTAGCTCCCCATCTTCAGGTTCTGAAGCACCGTGTAATTCCCGAAGATGGGTCTTCCTTCGGGCACCTGGACGATACCCAGCCTTGTTATCCTGTGGGGACCCATCTTCGTGATGGCATTACCCTCGAACTCTATGGTGCCTGCCCTGGGCCTGACGAGCCCGCTGATGGCGTTTATCAGTGTCGTCTTTCCCGCTCCGTTGTTCCCGATGAGGGTGACGACCTCTCCCTTTCTCACGCTCAGGGACACACCCTTGAGCACCTTTACCTGGTCGTATGCCGTTTCAATATTCCTGACCTCAAGCATCGTGTGCGCCCCCTTTGCCGAGATACGCTTCAATGACTTCCTCGTTCGACTGGACCTCTGCGGGCGTGCCGTCCGCTATCTTCACTCCGTAGTTTATGACCGTTATCCTGTCACAGAGGCTCATGACCATCTGCATGTCGTGCTCCACGAGGAGGATCGTGAGGCCGCCCTTGACGAGCTGTCTCAGGAAAACGCTCAGCTCCTCGGTCTCCGAATGGTTCAACCCGGCTGCCGGCTCGTCGAGAAGCAGGATCTTGCCTTCGGCCATGAGGATCCGGGCGATCTCCAGGATCCTTTGCCTTCCGTAGGGCAGGTTCTTCGCGAGAGAGTTCCGCAGATTGTAGAGCCCCACGGTCTTGAGCACCTCTTCCGCCTTTTCCCTGGTCTGCCTGAACTCCCGCTTTCCCCAGGGCAACCCCAGGGCCGCGGCCCCGAGTTCGGTCTTTGTCTTCGTGTAACGTCCTGCCATGACATTCTGCAGGACCGTCATCTCGTTGAAGGTCTTGAGATTCTGAAAGGTCCTCAGAATCCCGAGACGCGCTATCTGGTGCACCCTCAGGTGATGTACCGGTCTGCCCTGGAAAGAGATTTCGCCCTCGGTGAGCGGCAGCACGCCGGTAATGAGGTTGAAGAGCGTTGTCTTGCCCGCGCCGTTCGGCCCGATGATGGCATGGATATCGCCCTGTTTCACGTCGAAGGTCACGCCGTCTACCGCCCGGAGACCCCCGAACTGTTTGCTAACACCCTTCAGAACAAGTAGTTCCATTGCTCAGCTCCTTATGCGTGGTCCGGAAAGGCCCCTTCAGGCCTGCTCCCTCTCCTCAG
>MVQP01000138.1 GCA_002067235.1 Syntrophorhabdus sp. PtaB.Bin047 | reverse complement strand
GGCCGTTCCCATGAAGGGGTTCTGAAAGACGCGGGAGACAAAGCGGGCGCGTTGAAAATCCTGTTTCTTCGCCATGTCCTCACCGCCCATGGTGATCGTGCCGCGGTCGGGGAGGAAGGTGCCTGCGATGGCATTGAGAAGGGTGGACTTCCCGGAGCCGTTCGTTCCGATGATGGTCAGGAACTCTCCCTCTTCGACGTGGAGATCGACGCCCCGGAGTGCGTAAACCTCGTTGAGGGTGCCGGCATTGAAGGTCTTGTGATAATCAACGATCTTTATCATCGGCTATTTCACCACCCGCACAGCTTTTTTGACGAGGTCGTCGGGAATGCCTATGCCGTATTCCTTTGCCAGGGAGAGGTTGAGTGTGAGTTGCTCCGGTACATAAGAGACGATGGGGATGGCGGCTGGTTTCTCTCCCCTGATGACCCTGACGGCAAGCTCGGCTGCCTTGAGCCCCACGTCGTAGTAATCCGCTCCGAGACACATAAAGACCCCCGAATCGATGTCGGCCGGTGTGTTCGTGATGTAAGGGATCTTTTTCTGCCGGAGCTTTTGGGCGACGGAGGGGATGACCGCGGAAACGGTCGTGTCCCCCGAGGTGAAGAAGATGTCCGGTTCACTCGCGAGGATCGAGCGCAGCGCCTGGTCTATCTCCTGGGTGCCCGTGATCTGGACCTCCACTACCTTGAATCCGAATTTCTTTGCCGCCTTCCGTGTCATCACCGTGCATATCTCGGAATTCACCTCGGCGGGGTTCCAGATCATTCCGATGACCTTCGCCTTCGGGAAGACCCTGCGCATGAGCCGCACCGTCGGTTCCACGGGTTGGGGCGTGGCAAGCCCCGTCAGGTTGGGCAGGTGGTCTGTGAAGCTCTTCGCCACCCCGGCCTTTATGGGGTCCGTGACGGCAGCGAAGACATGGGGTATCTTCCTGTTGTGGTTTGCCGTCACCTGCAGCGATACTGTCGACACCGTTACGATGTAATCATAATTCTTGCTCACCATCTCCTGTGCTATGGACTGGGCGGTGGGGAATTCGCCGTGGGCCATCTTGTGGTCGACGGTGATCCTCTGTTGCCCGAGGACGCCGCTTTTCTTCAGCCCATCGAGGACGCCTTTGGCACAGGTGTCGAGGATGACATTATCGGTGAACTGGAAGAGGGCGAGCCGTTTGGTGCCATCCCCCGGCGGTGTCTTCCCGGCAGGTCCCCCGCCCCTCTGATGCTTGTTGCCTTCCTCGTCGACGATGACGGTGGCTTCCTCCAGGATCTCTTTGGGAATGACGATCCCGATTTCCTTCGCGACCTTCAGATTGATGCCCAGTACAGTCTCCCTGTATCGCTCGAAGGGTATGCCGGAAGGCTTCTCGCCCTTCAGGATGCGATGGACGAGGTTCGCGGCCTGTTTTCCGCTTGTTTCATATGTGTACCCGAAGACGACGAGTGCTCCGCCTTCGGGATGGTCAACGTCATTGAAAATGATGGGGACCTTCTTCTGCCGTGCAGCCTTGACCACGGAATCGAAGGCCGAATAGACAATGTTGTCTGTAGGAAGGACGAAGGCGTTTATGCCCTTGTGTACAAGTGACAACGCCACGTGGTGGACTTCCGAAGAGCCCGCAACGTTGCCGCCGACGAAGGTCACATGGGGATACTTCCCAAGGGCCTTCCTGAGGTTATTGACGTTGACCTCGGAGTTTGCCTGGGAAGGGTCCCAGATGGCCCCGATCCTGATGGGCCCCGGCAGTATCTTCGTGACGATCTCCATCGTCCTGTCCATGGGCACCGCGCCGTAGACCCCCGTGATATTCGGCAGGTGGTCGGTTTCCGTCTTTCCCGCCCCGGTGACAAAAGGGTCTGCCACGGTGGCGAAGACCACGGGGCGGTCTTTGACCTTCTTGACCGCGGTCTGCGTGCAGGCGGTGGAGATGGGGACGAATATGTCCACCTTGTCACGAAGGAGCTTGTCGACGATGGCGTTCACCGTCGCAAGGTCCCCATTGGCGTTCTCCACGAAAAAGGTGGCGTTCTTTCCCTCTATGTATCCAAGACGCTCCATTTCTTTAAGGAAGGCATCCCGGGTGATGTTGAGGATGGGGTTGTCGCTGACCTGGAATACGCCGATCCTGACCTTCTCTTGCGGTATGATGGCGCTGAGGTTCCCGTACCTGATCCCCGCGAAGACCCCAAGAATGATGGCGGCCGCCACAGCCGCCGTGACGAGGTGCTTCTTCCTGACCCTTCCCGCCCCTTTGGCTATCTTTGCGGTCACGGCAAGGGTGATGAGAACGAAGATCGCCGTGAGAAGCTTGAGATCGATGGGGTCCATGCCCGCGTAGAGCGCAAGAGCGATCATGAACCTGAAGATCACGGAGCCGATTACCGCGCTGGCTATCCAGGCGTAGACGGAATGCGTCTTGAGGATGGATTCGCCGATGATGACGGAGGCAAGGCCGGTGACGACGGTCCCGATGCCCATTCCGATGTCCGCAAACCCCTGGTACTGGGCGACCAGACTCCCGGAGATGCCCACGATCCCGTTCGCTATGGCGACGCCGAAGATCCTGACGCGGTCGACGTTGATCCCGGCGGCGCGCGCCATGACGGGGTTGTTGCCGCTCGCCCGCATGGAAAGACCGAAATCGGTCTTGAAGAAACAGGAGATGACGAGCCACGACACGGCCATGATGATCGTCAGGCACACCGCCGTCCATACCTCGGGGGGCATGCCGGGGTTGACTCTGTTGAGGAGCGTGAAGAACTCCGGCGTGTGAAGCAATGGTATGTTGGAGCGGCCCATGATATGCAGATTGATGGAATAGAGCCCCGTCATGACGAGGATGCCTGCAAGGAGGCTGTTGACATTGAGACGCGTATTGATGAGCGCCGTAACGCTCCCCGCCGCGGCACAGGCAATAAAAGATGCCAGAAGGGCCAGAAGGGGATGAATACCCGCCACCACGAGAACGGAGGTAACGGCCGCTCCCGTCGTGAACGTCCCGTCAACGGTGATGTCGGGAAAGTCGTGAATGCGGAAGGTTATGTAAACGCCGATGGCGACGAAAGCGTAGAGAAAGCCGAGATTGAGAGCGCCTACCCAGAGCTCCATCGACTAACCGCCGATCTCCACGATTCCCATCAGGCCGGGGCCGATGTTCGACCTGCCCATGAGGTGGATCACCCTCTGCGGTTCCATGCCGGTGACGATCCTCCGGAGCTCGTTGGGAAAGTTGTTTATCATCCTGTTGAAAGGTTTCTTGTCAAAAACGACGGCGTGCATGTGGGTGCGGCCCTCCCGGGGGATGGCCCTGTCGGCGTCTCCGGTTATGCGGTCCCTCTGACGGGCCGAGATGCCCGCGATGACGACGAGGTTGTAGATGTCCTCGGCCTCAATGGAGTAGTCGACCCACTCAGGAAAGTTTTTTCCCGAGAAGATATCTCCCTCGCCAGGGCCGTGTGTCTCCTCGAGGGGGATCTTCTTGAGGCGCATGCCGAAGAGGCCCTTGCTCTCGAAGATGGCCGTGATGCCTATCACGGGCGAGGACGATACGGCGTGGGCGCTTTCGACAAGGGCGTCGAGCGTGAAAAGGTTGTCACCGGGATCGAAGGAAACGATGTGGGCGAAGTCTCCCGCGAAGGAGAAGCCGTGGAGAAAGTGATAGACCGTGTCCATCTCTCCCTCGGTGTGCACGATGAAATCAACGGCGGACCTTCTCAGGGCGGGGTAGACGAAGATGTTGCCGTCGATGACAATGGCTTCCCCGAAATAGCCCTTGTAGTCCTCGAAAGTGTGGCCCAGGGCGGCAAATCCGGCGGCGAAACGCGCATCCGCAGCCCTGACGGATATGACATCTTCCTTGCCATAGGAGGCCGACGGGAGTTTCTCTTCGCTGCCTATGAGGGCGAGGGACCCGGCGGGAACACTCCGCGAGAGGACACGCAGTGCCGCCCGGTCGGAAGGGACCTCCTTTATCTCGGTTTCCGCCGGGGGAGACGCCAGGAGCCCTGTTACATCAGTTTCAGAGGCAAGGAACCGGAAGATCTTTGTGAATCCGCTTATCTCAAATATAGAATAGACGGCGGACGCGCATCCAAAGAAACAGACCTCTCCTCCCGCCTTCTTCAGCTCCTTCTGAACGGACAGGAACACGCGCAGGCCGGCGCTGCTCACGTAGCTGACCTCGGTCATATCGGCGACAATGAGCCTCTTGCCGGCCATGACGGCGTTCCTGAAGAGAGTCTCGATCTCCCGGCTGGTTATGCTGTCGATCCTGCCTGTGAGCAGGAGCCGCTCGACGGTCTGTGCTGGTGACAAAGGGTCGTTCATCTGGAAGGTCTCATCAGTAAGCTATCACCGCAAATCTCACTTTGCAAATCTTTTGTGTCTGACATGACGGGTCGGGCAAGGAACCGGTCTCGACAACTCTTTCCGTCTGCAAGGCGTGCAGGTCGAACATGCTCTGGAACGACGATGACGAATTGAAGTGTTAAAGACAGCGCGTGCCGATCCGCGGTGCCTGGCGGGAAAGGATGCTTCCAACTGCGAGAATGGACCCGTCGGTCCACATAAAACCGCGTCTTTCCGCGAGGAGAAGAGCTCACTGCACCGGAGGCGAATTGGATGCGTCAAAAGCAACTGCGATCGGCGATATCAGGCGTGCGAAGTGCGGGTTCAGGAGTATAAGGTGCGACAGGGTCTTACACGAGCCGGTCAGGCTTTGGCCTTCTTGGCCTTTTCCCTTCCAAAGAGGAAGATGAAGAGCCCGATAAAGATGAGCACAGCGCCGGCGGCGAGTACCGTCGTGCTCCGTGTCAGGAAGATCATAACGAAGCCTCCGACCATGACGGCGAAAGCAATGATGTACAGGATCAAGGAATTCTTGTCGCCCATGCCAACCCCCATCGTTTAGAATATTTTACTATAGCATACATTCCGTCTTTATCAAAAAAAATACTGCATTATTTCGGGCCATTCAGACCCTTTCGGCAAAAAGAAGTATTAAGAAGTCATTGCACCTGCCGATAATACCGGTGTATTGGCACGTTGGGATGGAAGGGTCTGTCTTGAGTATCAGCCGGGAGTGCTGCGTAAGGTGTACCCGGATGGTACTGACCCGGGGCACGGACAGCGTATGACGAGATCAACAGGCGAAAGGCAGGAAACGGAGAATGGATCTTAAGAGTGCCAGAGACTATCTAGTAAAGGGAACCAGTTTCCCCCCGCGGCGCACCGCGGCGTCCAGGGCGAGCGTCCCGGTGGCCGGGTGCCTTTTCCGCGACATGATGAAGGACCGCGGGCTGGATGCTTGCCAGAACAGGACCTGCGATTGCCCCTTCGCCGGGAAGAAGGGCCGGGAGCGGCACTGACACACGGCAAGGACCACATGCAGACGGTAAGGCCCTGAAGTAAATTTCCAAGGCCGCACAACAGACAGACGAATCCGTTACCGCACAGACAAGGCAAGTGCGTTGAGCGGGTTCGTCGCGTTATCTCTTTTGAACGTATGGTTCAAGTAAGCAGCTCCGGGAACAATAGCAAGCGTACTTCAGCTCTCGACCCCGCGGGGACCAAAGGAGAGAGAGGCCGTCAACCTCATCCGCCGTATGGCGGTTCCAGGTAGAAGTCTACCGTATCTCTGTCCCTGAGGACGGTGTCGACTCCGTTTTCGCAGAGATCCAGGATGCGTCCGTTGACATGGACCTCAAAGACGGGCTGCAGCTTCGTCCCATCACTGTTGAGATACTCAAGGGATGCTGACGTCGTTGAGCGGTTCGATATTATCCGGACAAGCTCCTTAAGGGTTATCTCGGCAACATCGAGGTCGATGCTGTCGATGTTGATGGATCCAAGAAGCAGGTAATTGGATTTTAGATTGATTCTCACAGGCGCTCCTTTACTGTCGTTGGCGATGCCATGACCTGACGGTTTTGATCTTCAGGGGGACCCGACGCACCCAACTTGCTCCGGCGTTTCCGTTGATCCCGGTCCAACCGGAGCCGTTGATTCAAAAGACCTCTTCTTGTAGATACTGAGGAGGCACTGATCGTCATAACAACCTCGTCTCCTGCGGTATTTCTCGATCAATCGACCGACATCCGTGGTTTTCTCCAAGGGGTTTCGCGGATTCAACGGGCCTCCGAGGCATCCGCCGGCGCAGGCGTGAAGCTCGATCAGATCGGCGTCGACAGGCCTTCCCCGTTCCATTTCTTCCAGAAGACCTGTCACGGTTTGTATGCCGCTGACCTTCAGTCTCCTGAGGCGGCCCCCCTGAACCGTTTGAGCAGGGCGATCGGTGCCGGTCTCCCGTTCCGTTCCGTCAGGTAATTCATACTGTCCCTTCCGCGATCCCTTTTCCGCGAGTTGCTTGACGACGGTTCCGTAAATGCGGTCTATGCCGATAACCCCATCCACTGCGGAGCGTGTTGTCAGGATCGGCCGTTCTGTCTCCGTGACCTTTGCGGGGCAGGGTGAGATGAAGAATGCGCCTATCTGCCCGATTGAAAGACCGGTCTTTCCTGCTGCTTTTTCTTTTGCCAGCCTTGCAGCCACCTCCATGGGACTCAAGACCCTTGCCGTGTGTGTCATCAGGCCGGGAAATCTTGCTTGAACCAGTCTCAGGGCGGCAGGGCACGAAGTGCTCAAGAGAGGCGCTTGCCCCTTTCTTTCCTCGATATGTCGTTCAACGATGAATGCAACCACCCGGGCGGCGCGGGCGACCTCAAAGACTTCGTCAAATCCCAGGTTCGAAAAAGCGCTCCCGAGATCTCTGGAAGAGACCCTGCCAGAAGGGCTCTCGCTGTCGAGGAGTACCTCCAGAGAGGGAGCCAGAAGCGCTATTTTGTATGCGTGTTGGGACAGGCTTTCCAGAGTGTCAGTGACAGCACTGATGGCCCGCCGTGGACAGGCCAGCATACACTGCCCGCAATCAATGCATCTTTCATGGATCACCACGGCCTTGCCATGGGGCAAGTGGATAGCTCTCATGGGGCATTCATCGATGCAGGCTGCGCAGCCTTCACACCTCTGAAGGTCGACAAATATGGAATGAAGATGCTGAAACATGATCCTTGTTTCCGCCGATCAGGTATCACAGGGGTCGGAGCCACGACCGCCCGGGCCGGAAGCCTCGGAGTGTCGGCATCATCAACCCGACAATCGAGCCCGGATATCCTCGATGAATACCAGGTCATCACTCTCGACCGCTTTGTAGATGTAAGGGATGGTGGAACGCCATGCCTCAAGGGCCGTTCTGTATGCCTCGAACCCCAGGGGGGTGAGGGTGTAGACACGCCTCTTCTGAGCTCCCTTGAGCTGCCTGTCTTCCCTGACTTTCGCGTAACCGTCCCGCGTCAGTTCTTTCAGGATGGGGTAGACGGTCCCGAATGTGGGGACACAGCACCCGCTGGTGATCGATTCCAGTTCCTTCAGTATTCCGTATCCATGGTTCGGTCCCTTGGACAGAACTTTGAGGACGAGGAGTTTTGTCAGGCCCGTGTTGATAAGTGACTTCCAGTACCCCTGGTCAGTAAGGCCCCCGCAACACATACGTTTCATAGATCTCCCTCGTTATACGCAATGTCGTTATATCGACTATCAATATAAAACACCTGTTCTCCGCCATTGTCAATGGATTTGTAGATTCTGGTGGCGCGTGCCGCTATTGCGCCAACGAATTCACTCCGAAACAATAGAATCGCGGCCGGGATCAAGGGTCTTTCGGCTCCGTGCGACGCCGCTTTGGGCCAGCCTCACCAGGAATAGATTTGACATGCGGCGCCAGATATTGTAGTATCCGTTATAATGAAAATCGATATAATGGAGTGTATAAATAGCTGCGGGATTGACCTGAGAAGTTCGTAGGTCCTGATCGGCAAGAGTCGGTCGTCAACGCATGCATCGCATCCGTTCCGGTCCTGAGGGGTTCGCGTGCCTCCTGCCGTCGCGGAAAGAGGATAGCGAAACAGCGTGGAGATGTGATCAGATAATGGAGGTATCATATATGCCTGTCGTCAACAATCTCGTCACCGCCGGTAAGTTCTTCGCGATCATAACGGCGGAACTCATCCTGATCTTTGTGGCCGTCGCCTTTATCATCGGGGTTCTCATGGAGTACCTGCCGCCGTCCCGTGTGCGGGCCTTTCTTTCCAACAAGCTGACGTGGGTACAGTACATGCTTGGCTCCGGTCTCGGCGCTGTAACCCCTTTCTGCTCCTGCTCCACGGTACCC
>MVQP01000137.1 GCA_002067235.1 Syntrophorhabdus sp. PtaB.Bin047 | reverse complement strand
ACGCCGGTAACCTTACTTTCATTCTTCTTATCATGGACTGCCTGTGATATTCCATTGGGAGTAACATACAAGGTTTCAGGTTTCGAGTTCCAGGACAAAGAACAGCCGACAGGCAGGGGCATTAGCCTTTGCCTGAAACGTGGAACTTGAAACCTGAAACCGTTTCTCAGTGAAAATCCGACCAGTCCGCGCGGAGTCTGTTGATGTCCTTGTAGACCGTTGTGTGCCGTGTCTTGTCATATTCGAGGACGTAGTCCACGAACGTGGGGAGGTACCCCTGCGTCTTGAGGGTGCCGAGAATGTTCCCGACGTAGGTTTCAAGTCTTTCCCGGGGGTTTCCGGGAATGTCGTCAAAGGCGCCCGACCTGAAACGCCTGATGAGGCCTTCGATGACGGCCACGAAGATGATGATGACCTTGCTCGGGATGAGCACGTGGCTGCCGTGGAGTTCCAGCTGCTTGAGCAGGTTGTCCAGGAACTTGACGACCGTCGGGTGGTCCGCCGTCCTCAGCAGCGTTTCGATGAAGAAGATGAAGGTGTTGATGTACTTGTCGATGTCGTTGATGTGCGACTTGAGCATCTCCTCGAAATACATCGTGTCCACTATCTGCCTCAAGGACCCCTCCTCGGGAAGGAGGAGGAGCTTGGTGTCCTCGTATCCGCGCTTGGGCAGGTATTCCTCGTACTCGACGAAGTCGACCCGTCTCTTCAGGGCGGCGCATTCCTTCCCGGGCTCGAAGAAGATGCCGTCGAGGGCGATACCCGAGATGTTCAGCGTCGATTCAAGCTTGTAGGCTTTGAGGTAGCCCTCTCCGAGGAAGGGAAGGATGACCCTGTTGCCGCTGACGAAACTGGAGAAATCGAGCGGTGTCATAGCACCGTGGGCAATGCCGCCCCGGAGCCAGAAATCGTTCAGGATACCCCAGGTGTAGATGGAGCGGGTTGTCTCCCGCACCTTTGCAAATATCTTTGAGATGACGACGATGCTGTCGGAAAAGAGGAAATAGGTTACGTCCTTGTCCCCTCGTTCGTCAATGGCCGCGACGAGCTTCTCATAGCGGTTCCTGAGGTCACCCGACAGGAACCGGGACGTGAATCCCAGCACGTCGAAATATGCCACATACGCATTGTTCCCTGAGCTTCCCTTCGTTGTCATGGTCTGGTCCACATTATAAAGGGCATCATCATGAAAAATCAACCCTTTGAGTTGCCGGCGGAGCGTCGCGCCCTCATGCGGCGAATAAGCTTCTCCGTCTCGACGGCGAAGAAGACGATTGACGAGATCCCGACGCAGGCCGCCAGTTCCCCGAGAGTCAGGGGCTGTGTTCTGAATACCGTATTGAGGGGTCCCACGTAGACGACGGCAAGCTGCATCAGTATGGACAGGACAATTGCGGCCAGAAGAGCTTTATTGGACATGAGGCCCTGCTTGAAGAGAGACTTTCTGTCCGACCGGATCGCCAGGGCGTTCGCGAGCTGTGTGAAGCACAGCACCGTGAAGACCATCGTCTGCCATTCCCCGTTGCAGACCGTCATGGACACGTACTGCACGGACAGGACGAGGAAGGCCATCAGTGCCCCTACCCAGATCGTCTGGATCCCGAGACCGCCGGAAAAGATGCTTTCCCGGGGGTCTCTCGGCGGGCGCCGCATGACATCGTCCTCCGCCGGTTCCACCGAAAGGGCGAGGGCAGGGAGGCTGTCCGTGACGAGGTTGACCCAGAGGATGTGTATCGGCAAGAGGGGAATGGGGAAACCCAGGATCTGCGCGAAGAATATCGTCATGATCTCCCCGGTGTTCGTCGCGAGAAGATACCGTATGAACTTGCGGATGTTGTCATAGATCTTCCTTCCCTCCCGCACCGCCTGGACGATGGTCGAGAAGTTGTCGTCGAGGAGGATCATATGCGCTGCCTCCTTGGAGACGTCCGTGCCCGTGATGCCCATCGCTACGCCGATGTCGGCCCGCTTGAGGGCGGGGGCGTCGTTGACGCCGTCGCCGGTCATTGCCACGAACTGGTGCCTCTCCTGTAGTGCCTTGACGATCTTCAGCTTCTGCTCGGGGGCGACCCGCGCGTAGGCCTGAATGTGCTCCACCTTTGACGCGAAGGCGTCATCGTCGAGAGCGGCGAGATCTTTCCCGGTCATGACACCGTCGCTCGTCTCGTCGAGGATTCCGATGCGATTCGCGATGGCGGCGGCGGTGACGGGATGGTCGCCGGTGATCATGACGGGTCTGATCCCCGCTGTCCTGCAAAGATCGACAGCTTGCTTCGCTTCATCGCGGGGAGGGTCCATCATCCCGACGAGGCCGAGTATGGTAAGGTCATTCTCCATCGTGGCGATGGAGCATTCCCCGGGAAGGGTCTCCCAGTTCCTCACGGCGACGCACAGGACTCGAAGGCCCCTTTTGGCCATGTCTTCGTTCGCTGCCAGGATTTCTTCTCTGTCCAGGCCCTCCTGTTTTCCGTCCGCCCACATCGTCCGGGCCCGTTCGATGAGGACATCGGGTGCACCCTTGGTGTAGGACACGAAGCCGCCGCCCGGCATGCTGTGGATGGTGGTCATGCACTTGCGGTCGGAATCGAAGGGGATCTCGCCCACGCGGGGGAACTCGGTCTCAAGCCTTTCCCTCTCGTACCCGTTGTCCCGAGCCACGGTGTAGAGGGCGACTTCCGTAGGATCGCCGATGAAGGCCCCATCCGTACCTTGCCTGGAATCATTGTTCAGGGCGATACCCCGCATGAGGTCCGTAAGTCCGCGGGCCTTCTCATCTGTGCTCCTGACAATGCTTCCCTGCGCGTAGAGCTCCTCGACGGTCATGCGGTTGTACGTGAGCGTTCCCGTCTTGTCGGAACAGATGTACGTGACGGACCCGAGCGTCTCCACCGCGGGAAGCTTCCTGATAAGTGCGTTCTTTTTCACCATCTTCTTCGCACCCAGCGCGAGAGATATGGTGATGACCGCCGGCAGGGCCTCGGGTATCGCCGCCACAGCAAGGGAAATGGCCGTAAGGAGCATGAGCAGCGGCCCCTCTCCCCGCAGAAGACCGATGACGAAGACGACGGCGCATATGACGAGGATGGCTATCGCAAGGTTCTTGCCGAAGACCGTCAGCCGCTTCTGGAGGGGAGTCCTGACCTCCTCTTCATCCTGGAGCATGGAGGCTATCTTTCCCAGTTCCGTCGCCATTCCGGTGCCGACGACGAGGCCCGTCCCTCTGCCGTAGGTGACGATCGTTCCCTTGTAGACCATGTTCACCCTGTCGCCGATGGAGATATCGGCGTCACAGAGGTCACCGACGGATTTCTCCACGGGAACGGATTCGCCCGTGAGCGCGGCCTCGTCGACGCGCATCTGGGCGCTTTCGATGAGGCGCATGTCCGCGGGGATGATGACGCCCGCCTCGAGGAGAACGACATCCCCCGGAACGATGTCCCGAGAGGCTATCGATTGGACGCCGCCGTCCCTGAGGACGGCCGCCATGGGGGCGGCCATCTGTTTCAGGGCCTCGATGGCCTTCTCGGCCCTGAACTCCTGGATGAACCCGATGACGGCGTTGGCGATGACGATGGCTATGATGATGAGCGTGTCCGTCAGTTCCCCGATGACGCCCGCGACAACGGCCGCACCGAGGAGGATGAGGATCATGAAGTCCTTGAACTGATCAAGGAACATCATCGCTGGTGTCTTCTTCTTCTTCGCCTTCAGTTCGTTGGGGCCGTACTGATCGAGTCTTCCAGCGGCCTCGTCGCTCCCGAGGCCCGTGATGCGGCTTTTCAAATGCCCGCAAAGGGATTCCACCGGTTCCCTGTGATAACAAAGGTTCTCCATCGTTCTCTCCTTTCCTGTGATACGACCGGCCCAGATGCCGGTCGGCCGCTCTGGCAAAGGTCTCGCTCGTTAGGGTCTCTAACCGGCATACCGGTCGGTATTGAGGCCGACGTACTGACGATGGTGCCGATGGAGCTACTCCCCTTTGATGATTATGCCCGTCAACTCATGGAATATCATAGTACCTTATTTCTCCAGGAGCTGTAAAATCCGTCATTTCCCGCCCGAAGGTGGACACAAAAAAAGAGACGCTTCAACATGAACATAACCTTCATGCCAAAGGTCTCGCTCGATCGGTCCCCTGTGGTGTGACCGAAGGCAGGGCCAGGAGTGTCGCTCCGGATTGTTGACCCCGTCTCTTATAGCTACTCCCCTTCAGGGCTGGGATATTATATTGCAGTTCGCGCGGGAATTCAACGGTCCCTGTCAGGTTCCGTTGAACACGCTTTCGATGACCCTCCTGAACTGCTCGATGGAATACGGCTTTGCCACGACCCCGGAAAAGCCGTATTTTCGGTAATCGCGTACAATGGCGTCGTTCACATACCCGCTGGATACGACCGCCTTCACCATGGGGTTGATGGCGAGGATGTTCTCCATCGCCTCGCGGCCCCCCATGCCCCCGGGTACGGTAAGGTCGAGTACCACAAGGTCGTAGGGGGTACCCGAGGCAAGCCCGCTCCTGAAAAGCTCGATCGCCTCCGCCCCGTCCCGGGCAAACTCGACGTCATATCCCAGGTGCTCCAGTATCTGTCCAGCCAGGTCCCGGACCTGTTCCTCGTCATCCATGTAGAGGACCTTCTTCCCCTTCCCTTCGCGCACAACTTTGGAGACGGGCCATGATTCCACATCCCCCTCGTCGGCCTCGATATAGACCGACACGGTTGTTCCGGTTCCCGGTTCGGAGGAGATGGAGATATAGCCGTTATGGTTCTTGACGATGGAATAGCAGATCGCCAGACCCAATCCCATTCCCTTCTCGCTGCCCATTTCCTTGGTCGTGAAGTAGGGGTCGAAGACGCGCTCGAGGTCCTCGGGGGAGATGCCGCATCCCGTGTCCTGAATGGTCAGATGGACATATCTGCCGGGAGTGAGGGTTCCTTCGGGATGAATGAGGTCCACGTTCTCGGCGGTTATCGTGATCGTGCCCCCGTCAGGCATGGATTCCCGGGCGTTCATGACCAGATTGTGGACGACCTGCCTGATCTGCCCTTCATCGACCTGTACCCTGTAAAGATCGTCGGGAAAATTGTAGACACATCTTGAAGTGGAGCCGCTCACAGTGAGTTCGGCGGCGTCGCGTATAACGTCGTCGATGACGGTGAGCTTCTTCACCGGTGCTCCGCCCCGGGCGAAGGTGAGGAGCCGATAGGAGAGGTCCTTGCCCCGGATCGTTGCCTTCTCCGCCTCATCCAGCCTTTTCACCGCCTTCTGGTCGTCGTCGAGAAGCATCCGCGCGAAGGATATGTTTCCCAGGATGACTGCGAGGAGGTTGTTGAAATCGTGGGCGATGCCCCCCGCCAGGGTACCGATGGACTCGAGCTTCCGGGCCTTGAGGAGTTCGGCTTCCATCCTGTGTTGTTCGGTAATATCGCGGAAGACTATCACGGCGCCGATGACCGCAGCGTCTTCGCTGCGGATGAGCGAGGCCGTTGTGGCGACGAGCCGCTCCGTTCCATCCCGTCCGACAAGCGTGGCGGGAGTCGAGAGAGAGGCCAGCTCGGTGCCCTTCAGGAGGGTTCCGACGGGATCCTCTCCTGCTCTGCGGATGTCATGCTCCCGCAGGGGGAGGACCTCTGTGAAGGATCTGCCCTCGGCCTCTTGCTGCGGGTAACCGGTGAGCGTTTCGGCGGCCCTGTTGATCAGTATGACCCTGCCCTCCGTATCGACGGTTATGACGCCGTCCCCGATGGACCTGAGCGTGACGGCAAGACGTTCCTTCTCCGCGGCGAGGGCCTTTTCCGCGAGGGAGCGGACGGCGATCTCGCGCCTGAGGTCGATGTTCGCCTCGAGGAGCCTCTTTTCGCTCTCTTCGAGGAGTCCCTTGGAGACCGTCGTCTCATTGAGACGGGTCACCATGCGGTTGAAATCCTCCATCAGCGTCTTGATCTCTCCCGAGAGGACGGGCTCCACCGATACCTCGAAATCTCCTTCGTTGACCCTCTTCGTCGCCTCGGAGAGGCGCGAGATGCCCCGCGAGAAATACATGCCGATGGCGAGGGCAACAAAAGAAACGAGGAGGATTCCTATGCCCATGAAGAGAAGCCCGTTGTCACGAAAAGACCCGAGGAGATACGATGTGGTGCTGATAAGGTTCCTCGCTGTCTTCTCCTGAATGGCCCGTGCTTCCCTCAGGGGTTTCGTGAACTCATCGAGGTAAGTGGTCACGAACACGCTGAGACGTTTGCCGTCAGCAGTGCGTTGGGACAGGGGCACGACATACATGTATTTCTGGGTGGTGGTGCCATCAGGTTCTGTCCAGTTGAAATACCCGCCCGACGGTTTTCCGCCGTGTCCCGCCTCGATGATACGCCAGTATGCGGGAAGCGTTCTCTCAAAGGCCCGCGTGCCGGTGTTTTCCACTTCGCGGTCCCGGTGAAAGCGGATTACGCCCGTGTCCGTTTCGTGAAGACCCGTGTAACCGCGGTCCCCGATGCCCTGGACGGCCACGCTGCGGAACTTCGCATCCCGCCTGAGATCGCTGAGTGTCATGTAGGGGTGGGACTGGAGAGTGAGGTCAAGCTGGGCCGCTATGTCGTAAGCCTTCTGGCGTATCGATGCTTCACCGATCTTTGTGAGGAGGGTGGAACTCTGAGACCACTCCTCCCTGTACCCGTCCTCGACGGCGCGCTGGACGCTCGATTCGAACCGGCCCGAGAAGGTGTGGATGAGGATGCTGAAGATCGCGATAGGGATGAACCCCGCTATGATCGTCATTATGAAAAGGCGGGACCCGAAACGTTTCGGAAAGAACCCGGACAGCTTCATCGGCTAGCAGTCTCCCTCTGCATTAAGAGTAACATAAATGGTATCCTCAATAAAGTCGATGATAATTGTCACATGGATGCCGCAGCGGTAACCTGTGTTCAGGCGACGATTTCCCTATCGTCGGGGGAGTCGATGACGAAACGTATGATGAGCCCTTTCCTGCCGACAGCGTCATAAGCGAGGTCGCTTTCCGAGTAAATGCCATCGAACACATGGGTGTCGTAAAAATCGTCGTAGAAATGAGCCGCGTAGACCTTGTCCGGGACACCCGACCCTCCGATGACGGAGCAGGCCTTCACCTCACACTGAAAATTGGTGCTTTGGTACATGTCATCGCCAAATGACCGTGCTTTCTCAAGGCTGGAGAAGACGGCGAAGACGCCGCGGCCCAGTATCGATCTGTCCATTACCACGAACAATTCCATGTATCCTGTCTTCCTTCCCGGATAGATCCGTACTATAGGAAATAAAGGAAGTCAGCGAAGAAATCAAGCCTTTTGACATTTTATTGTAACCTGGTCCCGCGTTGCGGTAGAATAACGACATTCCAGTGGAACACTTCTGAACTATCACGAGGAGCGGTTATGAGTCTGAAAGACAAAACTGCATTGATCACAGGGGCCGGACAGGGTATCGGCAAGGCCTGCGCCGAGGTTTTCGGGGAGCGGGGCGCGCGCCTGATCCTTCTGGACAAGAACAGGAAGACCCTTCCGCACGTCGTACGGGACCTGAAAGCGAAAGGTGTCGACGTTGTTTTCCGGATCATCGACCTCACCCGCTCGCAGCCCCTGGTGAAGACGGTCGAGGAGCTTCTGGCAGACCGGAGGGTAGACATTCTCGTCAATAACGCCGGTTTTGACAGGCCGGGTATCACGGCGAAGATTGACAAGACCGACTATAATGCGGTTCTGTCCATCCATCTCGGTGTTCCCTTTCTCCTCTCCAAGCTGCTCCTTCCGCAGATGCGCGCCAACAGGTGGGGGCGCATTGTCAACGTAAGCTCCATATACGGACTCATGGGGGCCAAGGGCGAGGTGGCGTACGCGGCAGCCAAGGCCGGGGTCCTGGGTTTGACGAAGACCCTGGCGCGGGAAGGGGGGAGGGACGGCGTGACCATAAACGCAGTCGTGCCGGGCATGATACGGACCCCGCCGATCATGCGGATGCCCGACAAGTACAAGGACCCCATTATAGCCGAAAGCATGCTCGGCAGGATAGGTGAGCCGGAAGAAGTGGCCCGCGTGGTCGCCTTTCTCGCTTCCGATGACGCCTCCTACATAACCGGCACGGAAATAAGGGTATCGGGGGGATGGGGAGTCTGAAAAGCAGTTCCAGGTTTCAGGTCCCACGTTCCAGCAACTGTGTTGAATGTCAATTGATTTCTTTTTCATGAACGGGCCTCCGCCCATGTTGCTTTGTTCTTCATCA
>MVQP01000136.1 GCA_002067235.1 Syntrophorhabdus sp. PtaB.Bin047 | reverse complement strand
CGGGGAGGCGCTCCCCAGTATCAGAAAACGTGAAGTGTTCTGAGGTCTGTCGACAAGCACCCTCAGCGTTTTGAAGAGATGGGGCATGACCTGTATCTCGTCGATGACAACGAGTCCCGCCATCGCGCCGAGGACAAACTCCGGGTTTTCGAGGCGCTTGGCGTCCGGGCCTGACTCGCAATCAAGGTACGTGGCGCCTCTGGCGTCTCCGAAGAGACGGGCCAGTGTTGTCTTTCCGCATTGTCTCGGACCGAGCAGGGCCGTCACGGGTGATCGGCCGGAGGTTGAGCCCAATGCTTCCATGTAAAGCGGCCGTGGGATCATGCGAATATGCTATCCTTGAAAATTCGGAATGTCAATCCGAATTTTCAATGAGCTATCGTTTGCGGTCCTGACAGCGTTGCAACGGGGGCAAGAGGGTAGCCTATTTCCATGAAGTGCTCGACTTAAGTAACGAATAGTGTTATTTCAGATAAGTGATCCATAAGGACCAACTATTTACTCAGAAGATCATGGGCACGGGGTGTTTGGCAGGAGGTGGGAATTGAAGCTTCTCATCCGCGGGGGGAGCATTGCCGCCGGTTATGGTGCTACGCGGCGTTATGCCGATATCCTGGCTGAATGTCTTCTACCAAGGGGGGTGGAGGTCATCGTGAGGTCGAGGCACAGGGAGACCACCTTCGACGGCGTGGCCACGTTCCCCGTGGATATCGACCCCTTCCGGCCCGACATTCTCCTCTTCAATTTCGGCGTCGACGATGCCTTTCAGGGCGTGTATCGGTCGGAGTTCCAGGAGAACCTGGTGCAGATGATACGGCTGGCCCGGGTGCGCTTCGGGCCGGAGGTCGTCCTTGCCACGTCTCACACCTTCGACGACCCTTACGATATGGACGCCGTCAATATCTTCTATCGTTCCCTCACGATAGTCGCCTCCGACCTTGAGTGCCTTCTCATCCCGGTGCACAATCATTTCGCGGGCTACCTGGAAGAGAAGGGTCTCACCTGCAAAGACCTCACGGGCCCCGACCCGAGATACCCCAACGACAGGGGCCACGAGGTCATCGCCGAAGCCATAATGGAGGGCCTCGGCAAGGTCCTCCCGAGGTGGAAAGATCCGGACGCCACCTGACGGTTCCTTAATGTTTTTCTGAAAAGCGCGATAATCCCCGTATAAGACCTGTCTTCCATCTGGCGAGAGCATTCTTTTAAGAAGTGTACGGGCCATTTATGTTCAGACGTACGTGAGTGGCGCCCCGGGTTCCTCAGGGGGTGATGATGAGGGCCACAATGGCAGAGCTGAAAGGACTACTCAGACGCCCGTCCGTGCGGATGGTGGGAGTGGCGGTTGTAGGCATGCCGCTTGTCCTGGCCATCCTTTGTCTGCTCTACAGCCATTTGCGGACCGAGATGGATCTGAAGGAGAACCTTCTCAGGGTCCGCCACCACACCGTCGAGCGCCGGGCGTCGGCGTTGAGCCATTTCTTTGCCGACAGGATGGACGACCTTGTCCATCTGAAGCATTCCCGTGAAGTTGCGATGTGTTTTGAGAACAGGGCGCCAGGCACGAGTGTGGAATATGGTCTGAAGCAGAACCTTGTGATGATACGGAAACTTTTCTTCGATCTCATGAAGAGGAAACAGATCGGAGACGATACGATCTACGCGCGGCTGGCCTACATTGCCGCCGACGGGAGATATCTCGCGGATACGGCAACGGCATCGCGTGAGCCACAAAAGGGCATGGCGGCTGTGCTGCGGAATGTTCTCTCTTCCGGCGGGAAAAGGGGGAGGGTATCGATGTCCCGGGACGCCGAATACTTCATGGTTGCCACGACACATGAGCACAGAGGGGAACCCCGGGGGCATATCGTTGGATGGATCAGGCCGGGGATAGTCTACAGGCACATACTCGGGGCGGATGAGTCGGCCCAATCATCATACGTCATCTGTGACGGGGATGGTAACCCGCTGCTCATAAGCAATATCGCCGCGGCCTACCCCGTGCATCCCAACATGATCAGGTCGCTGCCTGCCGGAGGGTATCGGGAGTTCTCCCTCGGCAACGGGACCGGCAGCAGCGAGGCAAAGATGGTTGCCTACAGAATCCCTGTTCCCGACACGACCTATTCCCTCGTCCATCTGTGCCCCGCGGAGAAGATTTACGGAACGCTCGCAAGCGCCGACCGTGTCGCCACCGTATCCCTGCTCGTGATAGCGCTCCTGGCCGGGACAGCGTTCACCGTGAGGTCCATGATGCTCAAGACAAGTGTCGATGAGCTCGAAAGGAAGGTCAACGAGCGGACCGCGGACCTCCGCCGGCTCAACGAAGACCTCCGGCAGGAGGTATCCGAGCGGGAAGTGGTGATCCGGTCGCTTGAGGAGGCGGAGAAGAGATATCGCTCCATCTTTGAGAACGCCGTGGAAGGGATGTTCCAGACCATGCCGGATGGACGCGTCATCAGCGTGAACCCGGCGCTGGCCCTCATGCATGGATATGGATCGCCGAAGGAGATGGTCAGCGAACTCTCCGGGGTGGCGGAACGACTTTATGCCGATGAAGGGCGCCGGTCGGAGTTCGTCCGCCTGATGGAGGAGAACGGGGCCGCCTTCCACTTCGAGACACGGACATGCCGGAAGGACGGGACCGTGAACTGGGTTTCCATGAACGCCAGGAATGTAAGGAATGAGAAGGGTGAGACCCTCTATTATGAGGGATCCGTGGAGGACATCACCGAACGCAAGAGCCTCGAATCGCAGCTTCTCCACTCGCAGAAGATGGAGGCGATCGGCACCCTTGCTGGCAGTATCGCCCACGACTTCAACAATATCCTGACGGCCATAGTCGGGTACGGCAACCTTCTCCAGCTCAGGATGCAAAGGGATGATCCCCTGAGGACATACGCGGACAGGATACTCTTCTCTTCGCAGAAGGCGATCGATCTCACCCGTAGCCTGCTTGCCTTCGGCAAAAAGCAGCCGGTGGAATTGAGGCCCCAGAGGGTAGGCGTCCTGATAGAGGGGGCGGGAAAGCTCCTGAAGAGACTCCTCACGGAAGACATAGACCTCAGGATGGACAGTATTGACGGTGATGCGGTGGTCATGGCCGATAGGACGCAGATCGGCCAGGTACTGATGAACCTGGCCACAAACGCCCGTGACGCCATGCCCGGAGGGGGAACACTTGCCATCGAAGCGAAGAGGATGGTGATGGGCAATGATTTCGTGCGGTTGCACGGGTATGGTTCCCCCGGTGGCTACGTGCTCGTCCGCGTTGCCGACACGGGAGCCGGCATGGACGAAAGGACGATGAAGAAGGTGTTCGAACCGTTCTTCACCACGAAGGCGGAAGGCAAGGGAACGGGTCTGGGACTCTCCATCGTCTACGGCATAGTGAAACAGCACAACGGCTACATCAATGTGGAGAGTGAGCCCGGCAAGGGAACGACATTCAGCCTTTACTTTCCGGAGGTGCAGACCGGGGAGGCCGTTGAGGCCGAGGCGGCGCAGGTTCCCCTGAACATAAGGACGGGGAGCGAGACCATCCTTGTCGCCGAGGACAACGCGGAAGCGAGGAGTTTCCTGACGGAGGTCCTCAGTGTCTCCGGATACACCGTCATAGAGACCGTGGACGGGAATGAGGCCCTTCGGACGTTCAGCGACAACAGAGACAGGATCGCGCTTGTCATTTCCGACGTCGTCATGCCGGGCAGGAATGGCAAAGAGCTTCGCGAAGAGATACGAAAGATCAGGCCGGACATGAAGATCCTCTTCACCAGCGGATACACCCGGGACGTCCTGCTCTTCAAGGGGATACACGACAAGGCAGCCGACTACATCTCAAAACCGCTGTCGCCCAACGACCTCCTGGGAAAGGTCAGGGAAATGCTGGACGAACACCCCGACCCCGTCCAGGCAGAAGAACCAACAGGGAGTTAGCACCCCCCTCTTTTCTTATTTTGAGTCTTTTCCTGGAACCTTTGAACCCTTGAACTCTGGAACGGTTTTCTAGGGTATCAGGATCGCCGCGGCGACCACCGTCGTCCAGACACCTTTCTTGCCGACGCTTGTCTGCGAGATGTTGCGCGTCTGCACTATCTCGTCGCTCAGTTTCCACACGTCGAGGCGCTTGTTGTAGCTTTCGTTGACGTCGAATTCGAGTCCCAGGATGGTTGCCAGCATCTGGGCGGCGATGTCTTCGGCATAGTCACCGGCGGTCTTCTCATCTTCTCCGTGGCTGTGGTACTCGGAAAGGTATCCAAAACGCTCGCGGTCCTTCGGAATGGCCACTCCGACAGAGGCCGCGACGAGGCGATGATGCTCATCGGTGGAGGCCTCGGCCAGGACGGCGTGCACTATCTGGCCGGGAGTCAGTCGTTTGAGCCCCTGTTTTGCCGGTACTATCTCGCAATGCGGGGGGAAGATGCTCGATACCTTCACTATGTTGAATGGGGCTATCTTGGCGTTACGAAGGGCCAGCTCGAAGCTCACGAGCTTTTCCTTGTTCTGGCCCACCCCCTTTGTAAGGAACATCTTGCTGGCGATGTACATCTCTCAATCTCCTTTCCGGAAAGACTTGAAGCGGTCGCAAAGCGTGAAGCACGAAACGTAAGGTCGGGAAAGCATTATAGATCCTGCGCATATCCCGGTGCCTGACGCTTCACACTTTATGCCCTGGGGCTTATGGATCAGGCTGTTCGGTGGTCAGCATACCACGATATCGTCGCCGGCACAAGGCAACTTTCACAATCTCCTGCAGACCGGTGACGGGCTATTTCTTGTCGAGGACCTCGTTCCACTTGCGCAGATCTTCCTTGTGGTCTTCCGCCAGTTGGGAACAGTCGCCCTCGATGACGATGGCGGTTATCCTGTCCCCCACGACTATGCTGTCCACAACCTCCTGGTCTTTCGGGCCCTTGACCTCGCCGAACACCGAGTGCCTGTCATTGAGGTGCGGTGTCGGGACGTGGGTGATGAAGAACTGGCTTCCGTTCGTGTTCGGTCCGGCGTTCGCCATCGAGAGGATCCCCGGTTTGTTGTGCCTGAGATCAGGCGAGAACTCGTCCTTGAAGCGATAGCCGGGGCCGCCCGTGCCCGTGCCCAGGGGGCAGCCACCCTGGATCATGAACCCGCGGATCACCCTGTGGAATGTCAGATTGTCGTAAAGGCCCCGTTTGGACAGGTTGACGAAGTTCAATACCGTGAGCGGCGCCTGCTCGGGAAAGAGCTTCACCTCTATGTCGCCCTTCGTCGTTTTTATTGTGGCACTCATGGGTGGATATGATGTTTTCACTTTCTTCTCCTTGCTTTCTTCCCCGGCAAATGAGGCAAGGCACGTCACTGCCAGAAAGGCTAGAATCGACACGATCAACGCCGCCCTCTTCATGATTGTTACCTCTTCATTGTTACGGTTTCTTTGGAGCGGGCTTCTTCGGAACGGGTTTCTTGTCCGTCTGAGCGGGAGATTTCTTCGCCGCGGGGGGAGGAGCCTTCTTCTTCGCCAGCTGGTCCTCCAGCGCCTGGTTCTTTGCCCTTGTACTGTCGAGCTCGGCCTTGACCTGGCTCAGTTCCGCCTTTGCCTTCTGGCTCTCCTTCATTGCGTCCTGGAGTTTGGCCTCCGTTGTCGCAAGCTGGGTCTTGGCCTTCTTCAGGATCCCCACCTCCTGTTCCAGGGTGTTTGCCTTGAGGAAGAAAACAACGGCGACAACAGCCAGAACGAGGGCGACTATCCCCAGAACAGCCGGAAGAATGGGAAACGGTTTCTTCACGGGTGGAGGCAATCCTTCCTCCGGGTCCTTCATCCTGGGCAATTCCTCTTCGGTGCTGACCTGATTTCCATTCTCATCGAACACGGGCATCTTTGCTGACTCCTTTTACTTTAAGTATTTTGTCCATACTTACCACAGAACATAGCGAAAGAGAACAAAAAAAGCAGAAAACAGGTGATGGGTGATAGGTGATGGGTGATAGAAAACGAAGACGTTGGTGGCGTTCTTCCCTATTACCTATTACCTATGACCCATCACCCGCTTCTTCAGTTTTTCCTCTTTCATCCGACAATCTTTTTCAGGAGGATGTCGTGAAGGCTGAGAGACTGAGAGAGATCATAAAGGCGCTTATGAGCAGCCGGTTCTATTTCGACCTCGATATCCGGGAGAGGCATTGTCTGGTGGTTCATGTCCTGAGTATGATGGAAGCCAAAAGGGCTGCGTAAACATCTGAAATCTTGACATGCGAGGCTGAAACGGGTTATTTATCAAATGATTAAATGGACCGGACCCTCCTGCTTAACACGACCTTTGAACCCATCAGCGTTCTATCCTGGAAGAAGGCCATCACCCTTGTCTACCTAGGGAAGGTCGAGGTCCTCAAGGAGTACGACCGGGAGATCCGGGGCGTCTCGATAGCCATCCGCCAGCCTGCAGTCATACGCCTGCTTACCCTTGTCCGGAGCAACCACGCGAAGGTGAAGTTCTCCCGAAGGAACGTCTTCCTCCGGGATGACCATACCTGCCAGTACTGCGGAAAGAAGCTCGACGCCAAGCACCTTACCTGTGACCACCTTGTCCCCAGGTCTCGGGGAGGCGTGACGGAATGGACCAATATCGTTACCTCCTGCATCAGCTGCAACCTGAAGAAAGGGGACAAACTGCCTGAAGAAGTGAAGATGCACCCGAGGAAAAGACCTTCACGGCCCAACGGGTTCTACATGTTCATGCTGAACCTCGGGGTCAAGGTACCGCCCGAGTACTGGCGGGACTACATGTTCATAAGGAATTGATATGGATAGAGTCTGGGCTCCCTGGAGAATGGAATACATCACGGGCACGAAGGCGCCTGAAGAGAAGAGGTGCTTTCTCTGCATCGACGAGGGGAAGGACGACGAGTCCCTCGTGATCGGCAGGCTCGGCAAAGCCTTCGTCATCATGAACCGCTTTCCTTACACGAACGGCCACGTCATGGTCGTGCCGGTCCGCCATACGGGTCTCATGGAAGACCTTAGCGACGAGGAATCCCTCGACATCATGCGCCTTGTCAGGAGGATGGTCAGGGTTTACAAGGAGGAGTTCCGCGTCGAGGGGATCAACATCGGCACCAATGTGGGCCGGGCGGCCGGGGCGGGGCTGGAAGAGCACATCCACGTGCACATGGTGCCGCGCTGGTTCGGGGACACGAACTTCATGGCCGTCACGGGGGAGACGAGGGTCATCTCGGAACACCTCATGACCTCATACGAGAGGCTGAAGAGACGATTCCGTGAGACGGTTCTTTGATCCTACCCGGGTTGTCCTCGACCCCCGGGCGATAGCGGGGGCACTCACAAGAAAAGAGCCGCATGAGCTCGCACTGCCCGAAAGGGCCATCATAACCTTCAACGAAGCAGACCTGAGGCGATTGACAGAAGACAGGGGGGCATCCGTCCTGGACGCTTGGGCGCCTTTCAGGATGATCCGCCTTCTGTCCGGGACCTCGACGGTGGTCGTAAGGTCTTCTTTCGGTGGCCCGAATATTGCTGCTCTGATGGAGGAGCTGTCCGCGTTCGGCGTCGGAGAGTTCCTCCTCTGGGGCTATTGCGGAGGCATGGGGCCGGACAGGGCGGTGGGGGACGTTTGCCTCGCGGGAAGCGCGCTTCGCGAGGAGGGGATCTCCTGGCATTACCTGGAAGACGAAAGCGACATGGTATCGTCGCGCTGGGCGGATGACTGGACCGACACGGCGGCAGGGGCGGGATTTCCCGTCGTTGATATCTGGACAACGGATGCCCTCTACCGGGAGACCGAGAACAAGATCGAGGCCTGCATCGAGCGGGGCATATCGGCCGTGGAGATGGAGGTGGCATCATTCTATGCCGTCGCCACGGCAAAGGGCCTGAAGGCCGTTGCCTTTCTCGTTGTTTCCGACCTCTTTAATAATAATGGTACGTGGACAAGCGGTTTCCACACCAGGGCCTTCAGGGAAGGCGTAAAAAAACTTGCCCGCTTCATGAAAGAGAAAGCGGTCCTCTGACCATCACGCGCCAGGGACCACCTTTTCCCTGAAAAATTTTCCCAAAAGGAAATTTTTTCCCAGCAAAAGAAGAAACCGTCCCAGGTTCCAGGTCTCAGGGTAGAAACCTTAAAAGACGTGAAAACACTCCATTCCAGCCGCGGGCGGATCCCCGGATGCCTTACGCGACCCCAAGTCCTGTCATTCCGGCGAAGGCCGGAATCCAGGAAGTACCTGCGGTCGGAGACGAGCCTGCGGAATTAGGGCGAGGAACCGGTCAAGGCAATCGCGTCTTCCTTTCAGCGAGTGTACTTGCTGTAACAACGTCTGCTCTCCTGGATTCCGGCCTTTGCCGGAATGACGGCAGAATACGAACTGGATCCGCCAACCGGCCATATCAACGGGCTGTCAGGCGATTAAGACCGTCTCTTCGTTCCCTGCCGCCTTTCCGTTCAAACAGTTTAAACGGTTCAAACGGTCTTTTCTGGCACACGTATTGCACTATCCCCGGCATGAGCTTTTTTGTGACAGTCGCCGGCAA
>MVQP01000135.1 GCA_002067235.1 Syntrophorhabdus sp. PtaB.Bin047 | reverse complement strand
AAGGAGCCTGCAGGGCGTCCCTGACATGCCCCGTAAATCCCGCATAGATGCCGCCGGTGCGCTGCATCACGTCATCGCGAGAGGTATCGAGCGGCGGGTCATCTTCCGTGACGATCATGACAGGGACCTCTTTCTTGACCGCCTCGGCGTGATCCTCGACCAGACGAAGACGCACTGCTACGCCTTCGCCCTGATCCCGAACCACTTCCATCTCCTCCTCAGGACGGGACGGGCGCCGCTCGCGCAGGTGATGCGGCGCCTTCTGACGGCCTATGCGATCCGGCACAACAGGCGCCACAAGAGGTCCGGCCACCTGTTCCAGAACCGCCACAAGTCCATCCTCTGCCAGGAGGAATCCTATTTCCTGGAGCTCGTCCGCTACATCCACCTCAATCCCCTCCGCGCCGGCATCGTCGCCACGACGGAGGACCTGGAGGAATTCCGGTACTGCGGTCACGGCCCCATTCTCGGCAGACAGGCGAACGCATGGCAGGATGTGGACGGGGTGCTCCGTCTCTTCGCTGATGATACATCCCTTGCCAGGACAGGGTATCGCCGGTTCGTTGAGGAAGGGGCGGTGGCCGGACGCCGGGACGACCTTGTGGGGGGAGGCCTCATCCGCAGCAGCGGGGGTTGGACGAACGTCCTGGCGATGCGCCGCGACAACCTCTTCAGGAAGTCCGATGAACGTATCCTCGGCGATGGGGATTTCGTGGACAGGGTGCTCTCCGAAGCACAGGAACGGATGGAGCGCAGATACCATCTCAAGGCCATGGGATTCGACATGGAGAGCGTTGCCGACCATGTCTGCCGGCTCCTTGCCATCGACAGGGAAGAGATCTTCACACCGGGAAAGGAACCGGCGAAGGTCGTGGCGCGCAGTCTTTTCTGCTACTTCGCGGTCAACGAGCTCGGTACGAGCCAGTCGGAACTGTCCTACCATCTTGATCTTTCCGCCGCCGCGGTGAGCATGGCCGTGAAACGCGGGCAGAAACTGGTTCAGGAAAGAGGATACAGGTTCCCGTGCCCGCCGCAGGGCAGGAAGAACCTGAGAATGTGAAGATGTGAAGGGCGTCCCCAAAGGAGCTCACATCTCGGCAAATGCCGCCAACCGGGTGCACAGGTTCCTGACCGCCGGACGCTGATGCCCCCTTGTGCCAATGATTGCGAGAGTCTTACGGGGTTCACGCAACAGGATGGTTCTTATCCCGTGATAGAGCCCCAGGCATGCCAGCGCCCGTGCCGGGATGGTGAGGGCCCACAGGGACAGAAACATCCCGACAGGGTTTAACCCGACGAAGCATAAGAGAACCGACCAGAGCGAAAAGAACATGGAACGAAAAACGCGATCTTTTTCCACAAGCTCTTCCTGAAAGAACTCTTCCTGCCCTCCTGCTGGATCCGGGTATGGGAGTATTACTTCCGGGATGAAAAAGAGTCCAGGACTCTTCAGGGACGGCCAGGGGACATTCCTGATCCCCCGGGTGCTTTTCGCCTGTAAACCAATTCTACATGTAAAATAAGATTACTAGTTTGTGCTCATAATGTGATGTCAATCATATACCGATATTCCCAGCGTGATCTATATAGTACGGTAGACAGTACTCATTACCATAGGAAGGCCAGATGAAAAACTCATCTAAGACACGGCAGGAACTGGTTAAAGAGATCACGCTCTTAAGACAGAGAATCAAGGAACTGGAGCGATTGGAAACGGAACGTAAACTGGCAGAGGAAGAACAGGAGAGCCTCATTCTTCACCTTAAGGAAGCGCTTTCTCAGGCCAAGGTCTTAAGAGGGTTGCTCCGCATTTGTTCTTCCTGCAAGAGAATACGCAACGATGATGGGGGCTGGGAACAGATGGAAGAGTACATCAGAAACCGGGCAGAAGTGGACTTTTCCCACACCTACTGCCCCGAGTGCGCAAGAAAATTACGTTCTCAACTCCATCAGAAGGAGTGAATCAGTCTCCGGCATTGAAGGGACGCTCCTTCTTAATGCCAGCGGATCTACTCCATCGACAGATGGGACGTCATCTCTGACAGATCGATCTCCTTCTCGCCGTCAGGGTCATACTTCAGGACCTTGTTGCCGAAATCCCCGGAATCGATCTTTCCCTTGACCCATCCATTCCATTTGTCTCTTTGAGAAGACACGATCGAAGCATAGTCTCCCGATTGGCTCAAGCGAGACAGGGCTTCGTCCACGATCCACACGCAATAGTGGCACTTCTTCTTTTCCCCTTCGGAGACAACATAGAAGTACTGAAAATGCTTGCTTCCCGGCCTCAGGCCATCGCTGATATCGTAGCCTTTGTACGACCATTGCTTATCCATCGCCCGTCCCTCCTTCTGCAGGTGTGTTCGACTAAAGTCACTCATAATGTAGGGAGGATCAACGAAAAAGGCAAGTCGACCCGTTAGGATATAACGGCTAGCCCCGGGGGGAGTTCGTTCACGAGCGAACAGCTCAACCCCCGACCCCTTCGGCACCATTCTCCCGGAGCTTTGGAGGCATCCTGAAGCTGTCAATCGCGAAGTCCCTTGCCGATTGATCATGAGGATTAACGAGCGCTGTTCAGGTTCTGCCGGATCAGGGCGGGCAACGACTATTGCAGATGGTGTACTGAGATGATGCTGTTCCTCTCCCCCGAAAATGTCAATGAAGCGCGCCTTCCGGGGTTTCAGGCTTCGGGAGAACAGGGCAGGGGCATTATAACGGGAGCAAGAGGTCAAGGCTCGCGTGAAAGAGTCACGCACCTGTTAACGAACCCCCCGGTTCCTGGTGAAGGAGATATCGGGACATCCCGGACGTTCTAAAAGGAAAAGCACAGCCCCAGTACAGGACCGTGGATCGTCGCATTGTACCTGATGCTGCTTGTTCCCGCCTTGTAGTCCACGTAGAGGGCCCGGTATCCCATGAGGCCGGTGATATCCTTCGTGAATCGATAGCCCAAAACAGCAAGCGCGTTCCAGCTGAAGTCGGAGCCGACGCCGAAACCTCCAATATCGCCCCGAACGTTGAACACGATCTTTTCTGTGATATCCGTGTTGAGCGTGGCGCCGATTATCGGGTCAACCCACCCGGTTGTCTCGGAAGGGTTCAGGTTGCTGCCCGTATCCAGACGGGCATTCAAATACCAGAAACGACCGCCTCCGAGGACGTCAAGGGTTGTCGATCGTTTTCCCTTTTCATCAAGGGGCCATCTTCCGAGCTCGTATGTCCCGCCGAACTCGATAAGCCATTGCTGGACGCTCAGCCTGATGTCTCTGCTGTCCCTGAGAGTCCCATTTTGAGAGAGACTGAGATAGGTCGGGTCAATGAAGAATCCCCATTTCCCTTTCCGTGCCTCAAAATGTACCTGGCCCGCAAAATTCATGTCCCGAAGGATGTCTGAGAAACTCATTCTTGAGTTCACAGTGTGGTCGTGGACGGTCGCCTTCGTGTCCATGGTGATCAGCCAGGTATAGGGGATAAGGCGGAATTCCCACGCATTCCCCCTGTCCGGTACAGGCTTGCCATCAACCGTGGGAATGATCGGGCCGGCCCCCGGCAACGGGGCGTTCTGGCTGTATGCGGGAAGCGAAAAAAATACCAGCGCGAGAGCGCACAATATCAAGGCTGCCGTGTTCTTCATATCGATTCCTCAATCGCCCTATGGTGCCGGCGGGAATAGTGTCTTCAGCTTGTTTACCATATCGGACCGCAGTTTCTTGACGAGCACCGCATTGTACGAGCCGTTCGGCATCGGCCTTACGGATGGGTCTTTCGTCGGGTTGGGACTTACATCGTTTTTGATGATCTGCTCCGTTGCGATGGCATAGGAACGCGATCTTGCGGCAGGCGTTCCTTCTTTGACCGCCGGATCGACGTTCGTTGCGACAATCGAAACCGTGTAATCGTTGTTGAGAACGATCTCAACCATACGGAACTGTTGAGGGAAATCCCTTAATGACGGGGTCTCGACCTGCCAGAAACCATTTTCGGGGGTGCTGTGGGGGAATGCCTTGATGGTGTTCAAATGACGGTGTCCCGCGATCCACATGAGAAGATTCGGGTATTCATGAAGTTTGGCGATCAGGTTCGCCTCGGTTGCATGAGCGACAGCGTTGCTCCAGCCAACAAAGGATCTTGCCGATGAGTTGGAGGCCGGTGGTTCAGTGCCCTCGACTCCTATCGGAATGTGTGCGGCGATGATCATGAGCTGACCGGCGGCCTGACCATTCTCAAGTTCTCTTACAAGCCATTCATAACGTTCCCTGTCAAGAGAGCCATGCCCGTAGCCGTGAACATCGGCATCGTCGTCCCTCTGGGTATCGTCGAGTACGATAACCTTGACCGGTATGGTCATCCTGGGCTGAAAACTGTAACAGGCAAAGCCTCTTTGCGCGTCGATCAGGTTGAAGCCGTGACCGACCGGGTTTGACGATGTGTGAAAGAACTCGTTCATCCACTCCATTCGGGAAAGTGAACGGCGCCTGGGATCGGCCGCGATCTTTGGAGGACTGCTGAAGCTTTTGACAGGTCCCGCATGCCTGATGTCACCGTAGGGGGTCGAGCCGTCGATCACTCCCATATAGAAGTCACGCTTCCTTATGCCATTCGGATCGCCGAGGATGTCTCCCATGGCAATGACCGTGTCGCTGACGTAGGACTTCCTGAGGTAATCACCGACGGGGTTTGTGCCTATCCAGAAATGATCGTGATTGCCGAGAGTCTGATACCATGGAATCGTCCTGTCAAGCCCTGCCGCCTTGTACGGTCTCTGGTAATCGATGGAGCCGGCCCCGAGATGGGCGCCGGAACTCGGAGCAATAATCTTGCCGTCAAGGACATCGATGTACCACCTGAGTTCGTTGTACTGCGTGTTGTTGCACGTATCGCCGAGAGATAAGCCGAAGTCGATCGGGTCCTTTTTGTGCAGGGCGTTTATTGTCTGGACGGCTGCGTCGAGAACGTGAGTTGTGTAGAGCATTACCGGTGAATATGCCGACGTGACGAAAGGGTATTTCGATTGTTGGAGATAGATCGCCTGAGAAGGGGATTCCTTGTCGGCGATATGGATGTCGCTTATGGTAAAGAAGCTTAACAGTCTTGATTTCCTGGCAGCCGATCCGGCATCATAGCCAGCCGGCATGATATCCGTACGTATTTCGGGTGGAAGGCCCGGGCCATACTTCCAGGTGCCATAGCCGTTCTGCCTGAATTTTGAGATCTCCTCGATGCGGACCTTTGAACCCGAAGGCACCGGGTCAGGGATGACCGTCCTCTGGAGAGTCGTAGGAACATCTGAAGCGATCGGATATCCTTCGGGCTGGCCTTTCCGCCCGGCATAACTCTTTGAATATCCCGCAAACGAGAAGATCAGGACACTCAGCAACAGGACTAAAGAAGATTTCTTGCATATATATGACAGTTCCATGAAATTTCTCCTCTCCGGATCATTGAACAGAGTCTTACCCCCGGCACCTTTCCACACTTCTCAAGTGCCGAGGTGATCCCTCACCATCGGGGCAAGGGTTCATTCCCCACCCTTAACAGACGAGCGGCTCTGGTCTTAATGGTTCTCGGACAAGCGGAGATTGTCTTAAGGGAAACTGCCAGGTCAAGCCTTCACGGCCTAAGGGCGATTCTGGGGACACACCTCAGATTCCGTGCGTTCTTTCGGTCTACCAGATCTGAGCGGACAATGATGATTGCGGACGGTGTATGAGGGCACCCAAAGATTACTTACGGATTGTCAGGATATTGAAAGAAATGTGGGGAAATGCAGATTTCCTGGATGTAAAGCAGGAAGAAGGGGACATTCCGGTTTGGCTTAACCGGAATGTCCCCTTACTTTGGTGATCGCGGAGGGCCTTTTCAAGACGGCATCTTGCTTTATCCTGGCGCCGATCGTGGCAACATCGACCACCGGGCTGGAGGTCCCGCCTCGAGAAAGTGAGAATGTAAGGACTTCCCCTGCCCAAACCGCATCCCGGCGGGGTCCTGCCCTGCGGTTACAACGTGAATTGTCCGACCACCTCGTGCAGGTCCCGGGATAACCCGGCCAATTGGGAGGCGGCATTCGCGTTGTCCTGGATCCGCCGCGCGGTTTCGGCCATGACCTCGGATATCTGCTGTATATTGTTGGCTATTTCGTTTGTCGACGCCGTTTGCTGTTCCGATGCGACCGCGATCTGGTTTATCTCTGTGGTCACCACGTTCACCTGGTTCAATATGTCGTGAAGCGCGTCCCCGGACTTCGTGGCCTCAGCCGCTCCGCGCCGGGCCTCGGACACCCCCTCGTGCATCGAATTGACGGCGTTTTTTGTTTCGGTCTGCATGGCCATGATCGTTTGGCTTATTTCCTCGGTTGCATGGGAAGTCCTCTCTGCGAGCTTTTTGACCTCATCGGCAACGACGGCGAAACCTCTGCCATGCTCGCCGGCCCGCGCTGCCTCGATGGCCGCATTCAAAGCAAGCAGGTTTGTCTGGTCGGCTATTTCATTGATGAGGCCCACCACGGTACCTATCTGTTCTGAACGCATTCCGAGGCTCTCGATGATCTGTGCGGAGTTTTCCACCCGTTCGTTGATGGAGTTGATGACGGATATAGTTCCTGCAATGATCTTTTCCCCGGTTTGGGCGGAATTATTGGCATTTTCGGAGCTTTTGGCAACGCGGACGCAGTTCTGTGCTATTTCGGAGGAAGTCGTGGACATCTCTTCGCTCGCGGTCGCGACGGAGTTGACCTGGCTCGAAGCCTGTTCGATGCCGGCGGCCATCTGTTCCGCGCCGCTGTCCAGCATTGCGGCGGCATCCGAAACGCGGTTGCTGCTTTCCGCCACCCGGGATATCGTATCATGCAGGGTTCCAACAAAATCGTTGAAGATCCGCGCCATTGACCCTATTTCATCCTTCGAGATCACATCGATTCGTTTCGTAAGATTCCCCCGGGAGATGTCCCCGATCATCTGCACCGTCTTGCTGATGGGCTCAAGGATAACTCGCGTGGTAAGCACGGTCGCCAGGATAGAGACTATTACGGCTATGACGAGGACGATGATAGACAAAGCGGACACGCGGCGGTAGCTGGCAACGGAGGACCCATAATTCGCTCCGCTCCGCTTGTCTTCCTGATTCATCATTTGAGTGAGATTCTCGTTCAGCACCTGGAATTTGTCGTCTGTTGTCCCCATGAACATCGTTGCGGATGCGATATCGATGGACGCGACGTCAATGACACCTGCCACCGGCTTGTTGTATTCTCTGAGGTTGTTGAGGAGCAAGCCGTAGATCTTTTTCTCCTCCGCCCCTATATTGCTTCGTTTCAGATGGTTCTCGACATCCTTGATGGCTTTTTGAAGCGTTGCCAGCTGTGTTTTTCCCAGCGCCTCCACCTTATCCTTGTTATAATTCGAATTTGCCCAGCTCAGGACCTTGTAGATATTGGCGTGCACATTCGTCAGCTCGTCCTTCAGCTTGGAGGCCTTTTGATAGTTGGCAAACGTATCGTGATACATGTCATCCATGGCGCTTTTTTGATTCATCATCCCGAAATATGCAACAACCCCGAATATAATTAACATGGCGAGAACAACCATGGGCGAGAACAAGATCTTTCTTGATAACTTAAGGTTCGCGAAATAGTGTTTCACATCCCCCTCCTTCCCGAGGCAAGAAAATGGCAGAATGCCACATTGACATTCTGCCATCATCGATTGTATGCGGTTTTTTGAGATATTCTATTTCTTGTAGACGCCGCATCCGAAAACATAGCCATCGACCTTTTCCACATACGTGGTCTTGTCATCGACCTTCTTGGTCACCGGGTTTGTCCACTTGTAATCGACCCACCCGCTCCCCTTTTCGTTCGCGGTCTTTATGATCTCCTTCATGAAGAACTTGCCGTCGGCATCCTTCAATTCGGACATGTCTTTCCCTACGAGCTTGGCGTTGCCGCCGTGAGCAAAGACCTTGCCCTGTGAGTCGACGACAAATATGTAGAGATCGCCTTTCGTGAACTGTCCCTTTGGATTCGAGAATTCCGCGAATGCCTTGTCCTTGCCGCTGGCTTTGTAGAACGCCGCGCCTTTCTGGATGAGCGCCCTGGCATCAGCCTGACCTGCCGCATATGTATCCGACATCGCAAGACCCAGGAAAAAACAGCACACCACCATTACCCACAATACCTTTCCCATTGTAACCCCTCCTTGATTAATTTGGTGTTCCCGTTCCGGTACTATTCACCCGGAACGGTCGAACCGAATTGCGCTTTGAAGAGATTATCGGCAGATTATTAGGAATATTAATAATAATTTATCAATGTTGTTGACGCCGGGGGAGCTTTGGACTTTTAATGCGTGGTTTAACCACCTGCCAGGGCCTTTCGGGCCTCTTCCTTGCTCTCATAAATATGAGGGGCCACTCCTCTCTTCTCGAGCTCATCGCCGAGTTTCATCCTGAGAAAGGCGCTGGTTGTATAACGGGTGACGCTCTCGTAGAATCCTGCCGCGTACTTGACCATCTCCACGTATTCGTCCAGCAGGTGCGGA
>MVQP01000134.1 GCA_002067235.1 Syntrophorhabdus sp. PtaB.Bin047 | reverse complement strand
CCCACGTAGAGCACGCCGATGACCTCTCCGTTCTGGCCGCGGATGGGGTCGTAGGCTACAAAGTAGGATTTTCCCAGTATGTCCGCGCTGCCTCGGAAGGACGTTTTCTTCTGGAAGATGGCATCATGGACGGGGCCTTTCAGGCGCGTCCCCACCGCCCGCGTGCCGTCGGGATTGAGGACATTCGTTGAGACGCGGACATCCCTCATGAAGATCGTGGCGGTGCCGCCGAAGAACTCCTTGATCTTGTCGACGAGCACAGTATCGCCGTTCAGACCGTAGGCTCCAACCACGAGCCTGTCGTCCTCGATCGTGAACGGGACCTTTTGTTTCTGCCCGGGCTGAGCGGCCTCCATGGATGACTGCGACTTCGCATTCAGCAGCTCCCAGAACACGTTGAGCCGTGAATCCATCGTCCTGGTCGCCTGCCGTATCAGATCATTCCGCATCTCCCACAGGCACGCCGATGCCGTTATCGCAACCGCCACGGCAATGACACAGGAGATGAAAAGCATGAATTTGGTGCCGATCTTGAGACTCGTTCTCATGGACCACCCTCTCCCCAGAATATTCAACAAACTGCCGATATATCCAGCGTATGCGTCTTTCTCCATTATCGAAGTCCGCGCCAGGGACTTAAGCGCGAACCTCTGCCGTCACGCGCTGACTCCCGCACTTTCCCTTTACAATTTCCGGGGCCGCTGGTACAATCGCTAAAATTCCGGAGGAGGTACATCATGCGGTGTGACAACTGTGGCAACGAAAGCCCCGAGGGATCAAGGTTCTGCATCAAATGCGGAAAGGAGTTCGGCGCCTCCAGCGAGAGGATAACGGTCTGTCCTCACTGCGGAGTCCAGATCGCCCCGGGGTCCCTGTTCTGCTCCGCCTGCGGGAAGTCCATAGGTGCCCCGCAGGGGGAGGTAAACCACGGCAGGACGTCTCAGCCGCCTCTCTCCGAGCCCCCCACGCGCCCTCTCACATCCAACATCGCCCTCGATGTCGTCCTCTCCGTCATAACATGCGGGATCTACTGGTTCTTCTGGCAGGCCCGCCAGATGCGGGCCATCAACTATCTCCTCGGCCAGGAGAGGTACAGCTTCTGGCTCTGGTTCTTCCTGACCCTCATCACCTGCGGCCTTTACAACATCTACTACGAATACTACATGGCCCAGGGCATCGTCGAGGTCCAGGACCTGCGCGGCTATCCCCGGTCCAAGGACCTGCCGGTCTTAAGCCTCATCCTCACGATAATCGGACTCAACATCGTGACCGACGCGATACAACAGAACGAGATCAACAAGATCTTCGGCAAGTAGGATGGACCATTACCTCATCCCCCGGAAGATAGCCTCAGGCTTCGCCGCCTGTCTTCTCATCCTCGCCGGCATGCACGCGGCGGGCATCCTTCCCGCCGCCAGACTCGCCGGCGCCATCCCCGTCTTCTGTCCCTTCGAGCTTCTCACAGGCATCCCCTGCCCCGGCTGCGGCATGACCCGCGCCGTCCTCTGCCTCGTCTCCGGCAACCCCTCCGACGCCCTCCTCTACAACCCCTTTTCCTTCTTCCTCCTCACCCTCATCACGGCAAGCATCCTGCCGCGGCGCTGGCTGAAAAGGGTACCGACGGGCGTCCGGGCAATGCTGCCGCCAGCCTATGCGGTCATCCTCGGCCTCGTTATCGCCTTCTGGATATTCGACAGACTGCTGCCGGCATTGGCCGCCTGAAGGCGGCTTGAACCGCTTGACAGGCTGTTGACAAAGAATTCTTCCACATCATTCCGGCGCCTTTTCCGGAAGGTATTCCTGGCGGATCTTGGTGAGGCTTCGGAAGATGTTCTTCTTCACGTTGCGGTTGTGTTTCTTAAGGTCGGCTACTATGCCTTTCACGAGGTTGCGCTTCGACACGTCGCCGCGGGGACACTCCGAGGCGATGACGGGCAGGTCGAGGATCGTAGCGAGGCGGGTGAGTTCCTTCTCTTCCACGTAGGCGAGGGGGCGGATGATGGCCAGCTCGCCGTCGAACATCTCCTGGTATGGCATCATGGTGCCTATCTCTCCCTGAAAGAAAAGGTTGAGAAGCATCGTTTCGATGATGTCGTCCATGTGATGGGCGAAGGCTATCTTGTTGGCGCCCAAGTCTCCTGCGAGGTCGAAGACCGCCTTGCGCCTGTTCCAGCTGCACCAAAAGCAGTCGAGGTTTTCGATGTCCCCCGTCCACTCTTCGGGGGGGCTGGCGATGACGTAGGAAAGACCCTCCTTTTCGAAATACTCGGCGAGCACGTCCGCGTTGACCCAGGGGAAACCCATGTCCACGTGACAGGCGATGAGCTCGTAGTCGATGGGCACGAACTTGAGCCGCTCCTGCATGATCCTGAGAAGACAGAGGCTGTCCTTGCCGCCCGAAACGGCAACGATGACCTTGTCTCCGTCGGAGAGCATCCTGTAGTCCCAGATGGCCTTGCCCGCTTTCTTGGTGATAAAGTAGAAAGGACCGCGGATGTTCATGCCAGCGATTCGGCGAGGGCCTTTGCCTTGTCTATGTACTCCTGTCCGATGCCTCCTTCGGCCTGGCAGCCCGGCGCGTTGACCTGTCCGGCGTAGGCGACCTTGAGAAGGTCAAAGGTCTTCTGAAAGATGTCGATGGCCGGACGGCAGGAGTCCATGTCCACGTCACCGAAGGTCGTCAGGGTGACAGCCTTCTTTCCCTCAATGCGGGAGCCGTAGTTCTCGTCCATAAAGGCAATGGACCGGTCCATGACGAGCTTGAGCTGCCCCGAGGGGCCGAACCAGTATATGGGGGTCGCGTAAACGATGAGGTCCGATTCCATGATGTACTTGCGGACGTCCTTCATGTCGTCATTGATCTTGCAGACGCCCCCGGGCAGGCAGACATAGCAGCCCTGACAGGGCCGGATGTTAAGGTCGTTGAGATAGAGCATCCGTACGCCCCACCCCCTGTCCTTCAACACGGTCGACACCGCCCGGGCCAGTTCGACGGTGTTGCCCTTCTTGCGGGGACTCCCGAAAAGGATAACGGCATTCTTCATCACATCCTCCTTAGAGACAGGTAATGGGTCATCGGAAAACAACCCGCCACGCTTTCCGTTTTGTTGCCTTATTATATGGATAGACGGTCTCAAGTTTCAAGAAGAGAAGGCAGTTTCAGGTCTCGGGAAGAAAAAACAGTTTCAAGTTTCAGGTTCCAGGTGAAAGACAGTTGCTGGTTCCGGGTTGCGCGTTGCGAGTCAGAAACCAGAGAGGGACAATTCCCTTATGTGCGGGCAGGTCTTACGGTCTGACTTGCACATGGTCTTCCGGTTCTCGTCTTTAACCTGGAACCTGAAACCTGAAACTGTTTTTTCTTCCCGAAACCTTGTCTTGCTGTGTTGCAGAGGTTATAATGTACGTAAGTTCGTTCACGGGATAGGGCATAGCACACGTATCCTGCTCCGCGGTCGGTCCCGACAGATAGGGGGTGGCATGAGCAACATCTTTCTGGGTATCATAACCCTGGCGGCAGTTGTTCTCGTCGTGTACGTAGTCTATATGATAGTGAACCTCAAGAGGGCGATCGCATCGCTGGAGAGGTTCGTGGAGAACACGGAGACAACCCTCCAGCCAGCGCTGGAGGAATTGCAGGCGACCCTGAAGAGCGTCAGGAAGATCACCGACGACGTGGGCAACCTGACGGACGACATCCGGTATGTATCGGCTTCCGTGAGAAATGTCGGAGAAACCGTAGAGCAGGTAAGTTATGCGGTAAGGAACGCGGCTCAAGCGTCTCTCGGCGAAACACGCGGGCTGAAAGCCGGGATCAGGGCAGGAGTAACTTATTTTCTAAGAAATGTCTGCTTGAGGGGCGGGACGCAGCAATAAAAAAAAGGAGGTAGTGTATGGGACAGCAAGACAGCGGTTTCAGTGCAGGAACGGTTCTTCTCTCTTTCTTCCTCGGCGGGATAATAGGCGCCGGCGTGGCCCTTCTCACGGCACCAAAAACGGGGGAGGAAACGAGGAAGATGATCAGGGAATTCGCTGAAGACGCGAAAGACAAGGCCGAGGAATATGTGGGCCAGGTGAAGGAAAAGGCGTCCACCCTTGTCGATAAGGGCAAGGATTTGCTCGACAAGGAGAAGAATATCATCACCAAGGCCGTGGAGGCCGGGAAGGAAGCTTACGAGAGAGAAAAACAGGGCTGAAATACCATCGATACTCTGACATCATTCATTAAGGCTGCCCCCCTGAGAGGGGACGGCCTTATGCTTGTTCGGGCGTGCCAATGATCACCGGGAACAGGTTCTACAATCTCGTCCTCATCTTCATCGTCGCGGTACTCGGGTATCTGACGTACAGGATACTTGATCCCTTTCTGTCCCCCATCATGTGGGCTATCGTCTTTTCCCTCGTTTTTTACCCGCTCTATGCCTTTATCCTCAGGTACGTGAGATACAGGGCGGCGGCATCGGTGCTGACGCTCTTCGCCATCTTCCTTATCATCATCGGGCCTTTCTCCTATTTCGCCTATCTGCTGACCCTGGAGACGGTCGCTCTCGTGAACCGCGTCCAGGCAACCGAGGGCAACCTGCTCCAGAGCTTTCTCGGCCACCCGGTGGTCAGTACCTTCGTCCAGAAACTCCTCGTCGTCCTCCGCATGACGGAAGTGGAATTCTACGAAGCCGTCACCCACGGCATCCTGAACGTGGCAAGGGAATCCACGGGCCTCATAAAGACAGGCTTCGGCAATGTCGTGGCCGGGGGAGTCAACTTCGTCTTCATGTTCCTGTGCACCTTTTTCTTCCTCGAGGACGGCCCCGCCCTCATTGAAAAACTGGAAAGCTTCATGCCCTTTTCCAGGCGACATCGTGCGCGGCTCCTGAAGCAGACAAAGGACATCGTCGTCTCAACCATCTACGGGGGCGTCGTCGTCGCCATGTCCCAGGCGATCATCGGCGGTATCACCTTTGCCCTTCTCGGTATCCACTCCCCCATGGTCTGGAGTCTCGCCATGTTCGTCTCATCCTTCATCCCCGTGGTGGGAACCCTCATCGTCTGGGGACCCATGGTCGTCTACCTTCTCTTTCAGGCACAGTATCTGAAGGGCGTCATCCTCATCCTCGTCGGTGTCCTTGCCATAAGCTCCGTCGACAACATTCTGAGACCGCTCATCATCAAGGGCAAGATGAAGATGCCCACGGTCGCCATATTCTTCGCCATCCTCGGGGGTATCAAGTTCTTCGGTTTCATAGGGTTCATCCTGGGCCCCCTCGTCCTCGCCCTCTTCATCTCCGTCTTCGACATCTTCCGGTACTCCGAAGAGGAAAGACAGAAGACGGAAAACAATGACCAATGACCAGAAAAAGATGATACAGGCAGTCCGTTGTGCCTTTCCCTTTGTTCAATTGGTTATTGGTAAATTGGTCATTATCTTTTTCATTGGTTATTGGAATTTGGTCATTGGTCATTTTTGTTTCTCTCGATTACTCCGGAGAGTCAGCATGTACGTTGCCGTGGATCTATTTTTCACAGATGTGGGATGTCTCCGTTTCCCGGCCTTCAGCCTGGGACCTGGAACCTGAAACCGCCTCCAGGAAGCACTGCGGGTCTTCCCCGAGAAAGTCGCACCCTCCCCGGGAAAGCGAATAGGCGTAGGCGATGGCACGGCAGCCGCGGCATCCCGGCCATCGGGCACAGTTGCGGCACCTGCCGCTGTAGGACTTCCTGTCACGAAGGGCGGCGAGGACCTCTGAATTTGCCCACACCTCCCTGAGGCCTTCCTTCAGGATATTGCCGATAGGGATGCCCATCCTTCTGCAGGGCGTGAGCGTCCCGTCGGGAAGCACTGTGATCCCCGATATTCCCGCCGCACATCCCCCCAGGGCAGGTGCATCGGGGTCCATTTCTGGACCTCCGTCTCCGAGTTGGGTCGCCAGGGGGTCGCCCGTTGCAATCTCGAGACCCGGGACGGCAAGCGAGAGTATCCCTTCGTAGAGATCCCTGAGCCTCTCCCTGCCGAGCATCTTCCCCGTCAGGGCCGAACCCCTCCCGTACGGCACGAGCCTGGAGAAACCGAGGCGCTGCAAGCCGGCACCCGCGGCGAGGGTCACGATATCGGGAAAAAGGTCACCGTTCAATTCGGAGAGGGTGACGTTCATCGTGACCGTCACACCCGCGGCGAGAAGATGATCGATCCCCCGCATGGCGGAGGAGAAACTGCCTTTTCCACGAATGGACTCATGTATCCCTTCGGGTCCCTCCACGCTCACCTGAACTCCCCGGACCGCAAGATCGGCAAGCATACGTGCCCTTTCCCTGTCCACAAGGGTCCCGTTGGTGAGCAAATAGCAGGCGAAACCGTATCTGGATATCCCCCGCAATATATCGGCAAGGTCTTTTCGAAGGAAGGGTTCGCCGCCGGTCACATTGAAGCTCGGGGCGAAGGGGATCTCGTAGGTCTCTGACCAGCTCCGGACGGTATCGTAAATATCGCCGAGGCCCCTTTCGATCTCCTCGAGGGTCATCTCCTTCCCGGGCCTGCCTTCCTGGTAGCAGTGGGTGCACGCCAGGTTGCATCTCTCGGTCAGGTGCATCTGGACAAAGAAATCGAAGGCGTTCTCAGCGCCGGATATCATCGGCATCACCCAAAAGAAAGGCAGTAAGGACGGCATCCTGGCCCTCACTGCCCTTCACGTTCACGTTGCAGACCTGCAACGTCAACCCTTTCAGCTCTTTCACTTGTGGCATCTCTTCGTGGTGTCCTTTATGAGGGCCTTCTTGATGCCGTGCCAGAACGAGGCCTCCTTCTCAAGCGTCTTCCTTACCATTTCCTTCTTCATGTGCCTCTCACCTCCCTTTCCTCGTCGGATAAGAATCGTGAATCACATGCATGGAATTAATTATAGCAGGCTATTAATGAAGGTCAACCCACCACCCGTCGCAGGCAAGGTCTTTTCTGGCGAAAAAACCGTTGCAGGTCACAAGTCGCAGGTCTCAGGTCAAAAAAAGGTCGCAAGTCGCAGGTCTCACGTCTCAAGTCTAAAAAACCAAAAAAGATCAATGCCGGGTCAACAATTGTGTTGACAACCGGTCCCCCTCCACCGTCTTTCTTCAGTGACTTGCGACCTGCGACTTGAGACCTGCGACGGTTCTTTTACAGTCCCTTCACCCCGTCGGCGAGCACCTGAAGGCCGTCGCGGTCGACTATGGTGATGCGGCGCCCCTGCATCTCGATGAGCCCTCGACCCGCCATTTTCGCCGTGATGCGAGAGAGGGTCTCCGGTATGGTCCCGAGGAGGCTTGCCAGCTGGCCTTTCGATATGCCCAGCGAGACCTGCCGCGAGCCTTCCCGGTCAGCGAGGAAAAGAAGGTACGCAGCGAGCCTCTGGGGGACCTCCTTGAGGGACAGGTCTTCCACGAGGCGGGTGAAGTACTTGAGCCTCTGGGACAGGATGGCGAGCATGTTCATTATGATGGAGGGGTCGTTCGTGACAAGCTGCTGGAAAGCCTTTCGTGAGAAGAACATCACCTCGCTCTCCCTGATCGCCTCGGCATAGGCGGGAAAGACGGTCTCCGAAAAAAGGGCCACCTCCGCGAAGGGCTCGCCCGCCTCGATGATGTGCAGGATCTGCTCCTTCCCTTCCATCGAGAGCTTGTATATCTTCAGCCTTCCCGCAAGGAGGACGTAAAAGCCTTCCGCAGGCTCTCCTTCCCGGAAGACGGTCTCACCAGCCGCGTAGGAGCGGCGCGGAAAGGCGCGCGCCAGACCGTCGAGCTGCGCTGCCGAAAGGCCCTTGAAAAGCGGCACCGCCGCCATGGTGTCTATTCTTTCCATTAGTGTTATATGATTCGCATATTCGCGGCGAAAAAACAACACTGCCGCGCCAGAGGCTACAAAACGGATGTATTCACATGCTAAAATATGGTATTAGTTACAGACTGGGTTGACCAAAACAACCGGGGGTTGGAGGGGCATGTATGGAAAAACCAAAGGTTTTGGTGCTGCTCGGCAGTGACAGCGACATTGCCGTCATCGAAGACGGGCTCGCCTTTCTCAAGAAGACGGGGGTCTCCTACGCGGTCGATATCTCGTCCGCGCACCGGGATCCCGAGAAGACGGTGAACTACGCGAGGAGCGCCCGCGAGGAAGGCATCGAGGTCATCATCGCCGTTGCGGGGATGGCGGCCCACCTGCCGGGCGTCATCGCGTCCCACACGACACTGCCCGTCATCGGCGTACCGGCGAGCGGCGGCATCCTGAAGGGAAAGGACGCACTCTACTCCATCGTACAGATGCCCAAGGGGGTCCCCGTGGCCTCCGTCGGGATCGATGCCGGCAGGAACGCGGCCATACTGGCCTGCGAGATACTCTCCATCAAGTACGACTCCGTTGCAAAGGCACTGATAGAGCTGAAGAAGGACCTCAAACGGGAAAACGAGCAGAAATCCTTGAATATTCGGAAGAAACTGGGTAATTGACACAATCTCATCATTGAAAGGTGATCATCCATGTTCAATTCCATAACTGATATTCCGGGTATCAAGGTGGGGCATGCCACCGACC